>NZ_JARJBD010000142.1:0-18611 GCF_029269925.1 Rhodococcus sp. T2V | reverse complement strand
CACGGCCGCAATCCCGGCCGATGCTCCCGGCATCGTGATCGCCGACGACGCGTCCGCGCTGCTTCACGGCATCACTGCGCTGCTGAAGTCTCACCGGGTCTGGGAACGCCAGGTGTGAGGTGACCCGCTAGCGCGGCCATTGCGTTCGCCGATACCGGCCCCGTCGTCGAAGCGGCGCCCACCCGCACAGGCACGGGGGATGCGCGGAGCCGGTGCGGTACTCGGCCACACGCCCGATATTGCACGCGGGCCGTTATGTGGCCCATGAGCGGTCGTCGGATACCCCTCTGGCTTGTTGCGGCGGTAGGCACGGTGCGCGTTTGGGCGCGCCCCGGGCCGAGCCGAAGGGACCGAGGGCGGTTCCACCGGGCCGCATCGATCGCGAGGGCCCGCGGTCGTCCGGGGTCACGCGCCGGCGCCCCGTGTGGTAGAGAACGGCGGTTCGGGGTATGCGGTGAGCAGCATCGACGCGAGGAGGAAGCACTATGCCGCGGTCATCGATCAAAGATGAGAAGGTGTACCAGGAAGTACGCAAGGATGGTGCGTCGAAGGAGAAGGCGGCGCGGATCGCGAACTCGGCCGCCAATCGCGGCCGGTCCAGTACCGGCCGCAAGGGCGGCAAGTCGTCGGCGTACGAGGATTGGACCGTCGACGAGCTGAAGAAGAAGGCGAAAGAGGTCGGTCTGTCGGGTTATTCATCCCAGCGAAAAGGTGAATTGATCAAGGCGCTGCGCAACCACTGACACTCCCGACCAGACGAGCGGGGGACCGATACCGCCTTCAGACGCCCCGAGAACACCCGGGGGTGTGGTGGGAGACGGCATCGGGCTCGCCGACCATGAGGACGCTGGTGCCGTCGAGGACGCCCTGCGCCGCGGCTGCGCTCCCGACGGCCGGATGGTGCTCTCTTCGCCCACCGATTGTGGAATCGGAGCGTGGTGCCGTACGGGTCATTTCGCGCTGTTGGACAACTCCAACCCGAACGTTAACGCAGCGGGAGTCCACACACGACCGGGTGCACGGTCTCGGCGCGTCGGAGCCGAAGACCGGCAGACTGCCACAAGGGAAACTACAGTCCGAGAGAGCACACCAGAGTTGGTGCGGGGGAACGAGTTGGTGGAGGCAGGATGCTCAATGTGGCGTTGTTGCTGATCGTGCTCGCGGCGGGAATAACGCGCGCGGTCACGCTCGGTCGCCGAAGCGCCCCGCCCGAGGACCGGAGCGCGCCGCATGAGCAGCTGTGACGAGAGTGCGGAACGTATTTCGGCCGCGGCGCACGATCAGCATCTCACCGTCGCGACCGCGGAATCGTTGACCAGCGGACGGATCTCGCCGTTCTCGGTGCCGCGACGTCGTCGTCCGAGGGGTCTCGGGGCAGCATCGTGGCCTCCGCACGTTCCGTGAAACACGGGCTGTTGCAGGTTCCCGAGGGCCCGGTGGTCAGTGAACCCCGTGCGCTCGCGATAGCGACGGTGGCTGAGCCGGTCGGCGCGGATGGGGTGGCCACTGGTGCCGGCGGACCGCAACCTGAGGGTGGACGACCGACGGGGACGGTGTGGTTCGGGATTTTGCCGGCGGTGCCGCTGGGACCGAACTGCGGCACGTCGACGGTGATCCGGACGGGTGGTGGAGGCGACCACCGTCGACGCGCTGTGCCTGCGGAGATGCACTCGATCGCTAGTGCGGTGCCGGGTGGTTTGGGTCTGGTAGGCGGAAGGAGTGGACGATGCTGCTGCGGATCCCGGGTGTCTATGCCCCACAGCATGATACGTGGTTACTCGCTGGCGCTCTGGCCGAGCATCTGCTGGATCCGCGCACGCGGGTCCTCGACATCTGCACCGGCACCGGGGCGCTCGCCCTGCGGGCGGCGGAACTGGGGGCGGGCAGTGTCACCGCGATCGATATTTCCCACCGCGCCGTACTCACCGCCCGGCTCAACGCTCGCGCACGCGGGTGCCCGATCCGGGTGCTGCAGGGCAGCCTGACCGGACCCGTCCGCGGGGAACGCTTCGACCTGGTGATCTCCAACCCGCCGTACGTGCCCGCCGAGGACGACCGGATTCCCGGCACCGGGATGGCGCGGGCTTGGGATGCCGGCACCGATGGGCGGACGCTGCTCGACCGAATCTGCTGCCAGGCACCGGATGTCCTCGCACCCGGGGGAATGCTGCTTCTCGCGCAGTCGGCGCTGAGCGGCGTGGACAAGACTCAGGTCATGCTCGAGGAGCAGGGCTTGCGGGACGACGTCGTGGCGCGGCGGGAGATCCCCTTCGGACCCGTCCTGACCGCACGACGCCGCATGCTCGCCGCCCGCGGGATCATTACCGCCGAGCAACGCAACGAAGAGATCGTGGTGATCCGCGGCCGGCAACACCCGTAGCCGTTCTCCGCCGCCCGGCGCACCGTGCTCTTGCCGTGGGCGAGGCCTACGGGATGGGGCCCCGCGGCCGTATCGGGTTCCCCGGTATGCGCCGACCCGCACCCCCGCGAGCCAGGTGGGGCCGCAGCGGCAACCCCGGTGGACGGTTCAGCACCGGGTCAAAGGTGGGCTGTGCGTCGTCCGGCTGTTCCTGCACCTGCATCAACGTCACCAGCCCGGCGGGGGACGGGCGACCCGGTCATCGAGACCAATAGGAACCGAAACCTCAGTGCCGCGACCGCGAGGGCTTCGCGTAGCGCGTCCAAAGAGGTTGTCGCCGGACGCGGTGCGACCGGGATTGCACGCACCCACCTGGTGTCCGCACCTGCGACGAGTAGGGCATCAGGCCGCTGCACCGGGCGCTGCTCCAGTTGGTCGCGGGAGCGGGGAGGACCCGGATCACCGCCGAGGTGCCGGAGGTGGCCAGCAGGAGATCCCACTCGGTGCCGGGCGGATCGGGCGAGATTTTCAGAGCGAGCCCGAGCACGTCCGGTACACCGGCCGGAGTTCACACTCCCCCGGACAGCCTCGCCACCACCTTCGTTGTGGTCCCCGGCTCGAGCGTCTACCACCGGGTGTGCAACTCGCTGTCTCCGGTGGCGACCAGGTCGCGTGGATGAAAGACCCAGGCACCGCCGCGCACCGCGGTGGCGACCTGAAACGGCGCCCCCACGAGTAGTGTCCGTACAGTGTCGAGGGTCCGCCCTACCCAAACCGTCAATCGCTGACCTTTCGGTCCGCGCGCGAGCCGCACCTATTTCAGGACGGCGTCGACCGTCTTCTTCAACGCCGACGGTTGGGCAGGGGAGGTGGGCGCTTTCTCCTTCAGTTCGAGCAGTTGTCACCGATCTCCTGGAGTTTCTTCCGTCCCAGCTCTTCTCGCACCTTCGGGAACCACTCCTGCTCCTCTTCTTCCATGTGGTGTTCGACGTTCTCGATCAGCACGGTGGTCTTCGCGTCGGAGGATGGGCTGATCACCAATGAGCAGCACCGCCGGCGGTGGCCGATTCCATGACAAGTCCCGAGGCTGCCGCGTGACCATTCGGCCCCGCAGCACACGCGCCGCTCACCCGTGTGGGGAACCGCGCGGGCGGGTACCCGCAGGTGACAGCCGCGCTCCCGAACGCCGAGCACGGCAGCATCCCGGGAGGGCCACCGACGATGACCGCTCAACCTCCGGACCCCGATCCGGCGAACACCCCCGATCTCGAATCCGGCGGCGGTGTACGACCCGGCTCGACCCCGCCGGACTCCGCACAGACCTCAGGATTGTCCGAACACGAACCGCGCACCAGTTGGTCGTTTCCTCCGACCGGCATTGCCACCCTGGTGGTTATCGGCGTGATCGCCGTCGTGTTCATCGCGATCGCGATCCTGCTCATCTTCGACATCGCGGGGGTCTTCGATTGACCTTTCCGTGTCCTCCGCCGGGGCTCCGCACACATCGCCGGTCACCATTCACAGGCCCTCCGGGTCGGCCAGGAAACCAAATCCTCGACCAGTGCCTTTCGCCCCACCCCCACACTGCCATTTCATAGGCTCCACCAACCACTCGGTGATGTGGAACGAGAAGGTCTCCTCGACCAACGTCACCGCCGGCTACCCGGTCACCATTGGTGTGGGATCGCTCAGGTCTCGGCCGAGATCGTCCGAGGGTCCTCGCAGAGGCCGCCGCTGCAGTCCTTCCACGTCACCGCGATCAGACGCGCGCCGCCCACGGGAACCGCCACGGCCGCCGCATGAACCCACAGCCAGTCCCCGCCGCGGTGCCGGAGCCGGAAGAACGTGGAGCGAGGGACTTTGCTGCCGTGCACCTCTCGCAGGAATCGGCGCCACCGGGGCGTGTCGGTCGGCGACAACAGCCACTCGTAGTCGCCGACCAGTTGCTCCACGCGATATCCGACGAGTGCAGCGGACGCCGGGTTGACGAAGAGCACCCGGCGGTGCTCGTCGAAGACGCACAGCGGCTGCGGCAACACCGTGAACAGGGCTTCGAGGATCTCGGTGCGGCACGGCGCGGTTGCCGAGTCGTTCGGTATGGCTGGGGTGAGGACGGGATGACCGTTCCTGGGATAGGTCACGGTGGGAACCGACTGATCTTCCACTACACGAGCTCCTCGTCGCCGCCGCGGACTGCTGAGGTTCTGTGTACCCGTACCGGCGACGGCGCTAACAGAAGAGCGCGAACGCGGGCGTCGGCACGGCGGTGACGCTGCACCGTCCTTGCAGGTGAGGAGAAGGTGTGCTGCGCCCACCCAGGATCGGCGCGGGCGTAGCGGCTCGGCCCACGAGCACCCGAACCGGCGACGGGACGGTCCGGGTGCCGAGCCGGACCGGGGCCGCGGCGGTGGCGGGGACGAGGTCGGTGTTGCGGGCCAGCTACAACACAGGTTTTCCCGACGGAATGCACCGGCCGCCGACGTCGTGTCCCACGCCTCGGGGAATCGGTTCTTCACCCCGCGCCCATCGGATGCCCCGACATTCTCAGGCATCGGGCGAGTCGGCGTGCAGGGTTTCCTTCTGCCCGACGGCGGGCTATGTTCTGAGCAGAGGTTGAGACCGCAGCCTGGTAGACACCGTCGCCGGGCAGAAGCGTCGAACAACTTTGGGGTCATCGACCCGCAAGTTGAAGCTACTTCGTTCCAGAGTGTGGTCCCGGGGCCGGTCACCGTCCGGAGGAACCCATGACCTACTTCCGCTCCGTCTTCGATTCTCAGGATCGGATGTACTCGTCGCGAGGCGGTACCGCCCGCTGGGACTACCTCGATCCCGAGGATCCCGGCTTCCGCATCGAGATCGACGAACCCGTCGGTGGACCCGCGGTGATCCGGGTGCGCGGCGACCTCGACGTGGTCACCGCCCCGGTACTGGAAGCGTGCCTCGCCGAGGCCGTGCTCACCGGCCACAGCGTCGTCGTTGACCTCCTGTACGTGCCGTTCACCGGATGCGCCGGGCTGGCCGCACTCGATGATGCCGCCAAGCGGTTGTCCGAGCAGCGATGCCGTCTGACCGTCGCCGCCCCGGCCGGCCTCCACGCGACCATGGAGCGGATCGGACTCGGCGCGGCGGCGGGCTGCTTCGAACCCGTTGCCAAAGCGTTCTCCGCCGCGCTCGAGCACTCTGGCGCACCTGCTGGTGGCGCACCGATGCTTCCCCTGCTCGACCGGCCGCGTTCGCTGCATTGCTCCCTCACACCCGTCACTCCCACCGCGGGTATCGACCGGAAAGGTACCGCCCGATGACACATCCGTCTCCCCACTCAACCCCCTCGGCGGTGTGGTCGACCGCATGGATCAAGCACCACCTCGATCGCATGGAGCACAGCGACAGCGGCACCGAGGTGGCGAACATGGAAGCGGATGCGGCACCGCCGTCGCTGAAACCCCGATGACAGTGGAAGCAACTGGGATGAATCGGATGGTGGCATTCGAAGTGCGGTGGTGCGCCCTCGGCGGCGGTCCCGCCGAGACGATTATGGCCGACTTCGGCATGGACGCCTCCGTGTTCTTGCGGCACCTGGCCGAATATCTGGAACACTCCCCGCCCACTCCTGACCGGCTCGAGCGCATGACGGCCGTGGCGCGGCGGAGGCTCTGGTTGGCCGCCTGACGAGCCTGGCAATCTGTTCTGCGATCGAACTGTCCGCCACGATGACACGGCGGTGCACTCTTCGTGGCGTCGCGCCGTCCCTCGAAAAGTCTCCATCCTCCGAGGACTGGACGGTCGACGCGCTGAAGAATCGTGCCAAGAATCCTGAATTGGATCGCTGTTCGACGCCGAACAAACAAACTCATCGACGACAGCTCAGCCGGGCGACAGCACATTGCCGACCGCGACAACAGAACACGACGAGGAGGAGCCAGCTGGGCCGACGGTGATTGTTCCGATTGCGCAGTTGTCCAATCAATTCCCGCTGGCAACGGGATTGGTGCGGAGCGTGCGCTGCTCGTCCGGTTGGCGCACCTGGATCCGTCCGTCCCGCACGCGGGCCTCGTACACCTGCTGCGGACGAGTCGCGGGACCTCGGACAACCCGGCCGTCCGCGACGCCGAAGCGACTGCCGTGCCACGGGCATTCGATGCACCCGTCGTCGAGGGCGCCGTCATGCAGCGGAGCACCCCGATGGGTGCAGCGGTTGCTCAGGGCGACGACGGTGCCCGACTGCTTCACCAGCAGCACCGACACGGTGCCGACGAGGACGGCGGCCATTTCTTTGCCGGTCAGGACCGTTTCCGGGGCCACGTCCGTCCAGTCCGAGGGCAGCGTGGAGAACGCGGTGGTGTCGACTCCGACTCCCGCGGCGTAGGACAGATGGCCACCGAGCCAGCCGCTGACCCCGAGCAGTCCCGCCCCCACCGCCGACAGGCCGATACCGACGCCGCGACGGCCGCGACGGCGTGCGGCCCACGACGCGACATATGCAGCGATTGCTGCATAGTTCGACGCCGCGTGGACTGCGCCGACCCGGCGCTCGGCGCCGAGCGTGTCGGCCCAGTCCGACGCGCCGGTGAGTGTGGCCGGCACCGCAGCAAGGGCGCCCAGCCCCACGAGTTTCGTCGCAGCCGGTCGCGCGCCCGTGCCCCCGAGGGCATCGAGGAAGCCCGCGCTGACCCACGCGCCGATAGGGACGGTGACCAGAAGTGGGTGCAGAGGGTGCCCGAGATCGGTGCCGGACAACGCATCCTTGATCCGGCCCGCCGGGAGCCATTTGTTGATCGCGGTCACGACCGCGCCCGCGGGACGGTCCAGGGTTTCAGCATGCTCGACCAGGCGCACACCTCGCTCGAGTACATTCACGTCCACCACATCCCGATTTCCTGTCGACTCGAACACTTTTCGAAGGTCTGGCACGCCGTCAGCCCGGCAGTGTCTCGCCACCCAGTGGGGCGAGCACTTCCCCCGAGTAGTAGGAGGACAGCAGACCGGAAGCGAAGAACACATAGGACGGCGCGATCTCGTCGGGCTGGGCGGCCCGCCCGTAGGGGGCCTGCTTCCCGAACTCGGCGACCTTCTCCTCGTCCATGGTCGCCGGAATCAGTGGTGTCCAGACCGGTCCGGGAGCAACACAATTGACGCGAATTCCGCGATCCAGCAAGGTCTGAGCCAACGAATACGTCAACGCCGTCACCGCACCCTTGGTCGCGGAATAGTCGATTAGCGACTTGTTCCCGCGCAATCCGTTGACCGAACCGGTGTTGATGGTGGCCGAGCCCGGGCCGAGATGCGGCACCGCCGCCTTGCTCACGTGGAAGTAGCTGTCGATGTTCACCGAGAACGTTCGCCGCCACTGCTCCTCGGACAACTCGAGGAAGTCGTCGACCGGTTCCTGGTAGGCGACATTGTTGACGACGATGTCGAGTCCGCCCAGTTCCGCGACGGTGCGGGCCACCATGTCACGGCAGTGCGCCGGCGAAGCCAGGTCGCCGGCGAAGGTGCGGCAGCGCCGCCCCTGGTTTTCGACCAGCTCGGCCGTGTGCGCCGCGTCGTCGCTCTCCTCGAGGTACGCGATGGCCACGTCGGCGCCCTCTTTCGCGAACGCCACCGCCACGGCGCGGCCGATTCCCGAGTCACCGCCGGTGACCAGCGCCCGTTTGCCTTTGAGCAAGTCGTTGCCCCGGTATGCGCGCATCTCGTCCTGCGGTTCTTCGGCCATGTCCGCGGTGCGGCCGGGATAGTCGATGGTGTGCGGTGACAGGTCCCGTGTCGGGTACCCGGCCCACAAGCGGGCAAATCGGCGGTTGTCCTGGCGGGGGGACACCGGCCGACAGTCCTATTCTTTGCCTCGGCCCCCGGGGGTAGACGGCACTGGTGTGGGCGGGGCGGTGCCCCGTGCGCACGCGTCGATCCGGAGGTACTCGATGACTCTGACCGCCACAGGCGCCACCGCAACGGGGCGGGCCGTCGCGCCGCGCCTGCCGATGTTGCGCGTTTGTTCGGCGGCGTTGCACTACCGTTCGTCGCGGTCGGTGCCATCGCGCGGCGCCGTCGCGTCATGTCCCTGCTCGAACGGTGGCAGGCGGACGCAGCCACAGTGCGGCAGATATCTGCACTGCGCGAGCGCTACGGTGAGGGACCGCTGCCGATGCGGGTATTCGGACGGGACCTTGCCGTGGTTCTCTCGGACAAGGACGTCGATGCCGTGCTGCGCACCGACGCCGTCGCCTTCACCGCTGCGAATTGCGAGAAGTCGGCTGCGCACAGTCCGTTCCAACCCAACGGGGTTCTGATTTCCCGGGGCGACCTGCGGGTTCTTCGCCGGGCCGTGAACGAGCAGGCGCTCGATACCGCGCAGCCGATGCACCACCTGGCAGGCCCGATCGCGGAGGTGATTCGGGACGAAACAGCGGAGTTGCTGCTCACGGCCCGGGCTACCGGCAGTCTCGATGCGGCCGAGTTCACGCGCTGGTGGTGGCGGCTGGTCTGACGTGTCGTGTTGGGAGAGGCCGCGCGCGACGACAACGAATTGACCGATCAGTTGTGGACGCTGCGCTCGAACGGAAACTGGTCGTTCGCTCATCCGGTCCGGCACGGACTCCGCGACAAGTTCACCCCGAAGAACTGCAGCTCGAGTCCGAGATGGCACCGGGTGATGCGATCTTCAGCACGGAGATGATCGCAGCCGATCGTGCTGCCGGACGGATCGCGGCCGAAGAGCTCACCCCGCATCCGCCGCGAATTCCGGCCGTCGTGCCCGGCGAACGACTCGACACCGCCGTCATCGACTATCTGCGCAGCGGGCACGCCGCGGGAATGACCGTGCCCGATGCCACCGATCCGACTTTGAAGACCTTGAGGGTCGTCGCGGCCGGCTGACCCGAGGTGCCGGATCACACACCGCCCATCGATCGGCTGCTGGTCGTTCAGCGACCGGTGCCGGGTGGTCGACCGACACCGCGGTGAGCGCGCACGGCTGTTTCCCGGTGGGGCACCGGGGTACCACTGGGAAACAGACATTCGAATTCTCACCGTCGAGAAAGGCACTCCCATGACTCGACCGGCCGCATCACCCACGACGCGCTCACCCCTGCAACTCGCCGCCCTGATCGTCGGGGCGGTGTTCCTCCTCGTCGGCGTCCTCGGCTTCATCCCGGGAATCACCACCGACTACGACATGCTCACCTTCGCCGGCCACCACTCCCAGGCCATGCTGCTCGGGGTGTTCGCGGTATCGATCCTGCACAACATCGTGCACCTGTTGTTCGGCGTCGCCGGTATCGCGATGTCCCGGCACGCCGACACCGCGAAACTCTTCCTCATCGGAGGCGGGATCATCTACCTCGTCCTGTGGATCTACGGCCTGCTCATCGACCAGGCCAGTGATGTGAACTTCGTGCCCGTCAACACGGCCGACAACTGGCTGCACTTCGTGCTCGGCGTCGCGATGGTTGCGCTCGGATTCCTGCTCTCCCGCACCACCGCGTCGATCGGGCCCCGAGCCGGGACACGATAAGTTCGGTTCCGCGAACATCGGCCGGCCGATGTTCGGCTCAGGTACGGCGGTGGTGGTATTTGATGAACGCCACCACAACTTCGCGCTCGCCCGCCGTCGCCCCCAGCAGGTCGGTGGTCAGCACGCGGTCGGTCACTGCATCGAGTGAACGCCACCTCGCACCGGGGTACCGCGGAAGGCCTCGGCGCGAGGTGACCGCAGTGGTCAGCAGGAAGGCAAACCCCGACACCTCGAACGAACAGCGCAGCGAAGAACCGAGCGTCGCCGCGCCGATCAGCGCAGCGCCCACCTCGTCGACCGCGTGGGTGATGTCCTCGATCTCGGTGAGCAGGAAGCCGCGCCGGTGGGCCAACGTCCGCGCCACCACCCGAATGATCGGCAACTGGTCCCGGGCCGCCGCGACCCGCAACTCCGTGGCGGTCTGCGGTCCGGCGCTCACCCTGCTCACCGCCATCTCCGCCCGCCCCCTGTATTGAGCTGGGTACGCCTAACGCTGCGCCCCCAGTCTCCTTTCCGCCCGGACTGCCTGGATTGTTCGGAAGCTACTGCAGCGCAGTATCATCACGAGATCCCGGTCGAGTCAAGGGGTCGGTCGGTCGACCTCGCCGCGCCATCCACCGCTCTCGTTTCCGCGGTGTTCGATGAACTCCTTGAACTTCTTCATGTCGGCCTTGACTCGGTGGCCGAGAACGCCAAGCTTGTCAGCGGCGCTCTCCACGAATCCTTCTGGGTCGACGTCCATCTGGGCGGTCACCCGAGTCTTCTCGTCGTCGAGTCGGTGGAAGGTGATGACCCCGGCGTGGTTGGGACCGGAATCGGAATTCCAGGCCACTCGTTCGTCCGGGTGCTGCTCGGTGATGGTGGCGTCGAACTCGCGGACCTGCCCCGCCACATCGATCACCCAGTGCACGTGCGTGTCGTCGAGTTGGCGGATCTCCCGAACCCCCTCCATGAACTGTGGAAAGGATTCGAATTGTGTCCACTGGTCGTACACGACCCGGATCGGGACATCGACATCGATGGCTTCGGTGATTGTGCTCATGACGACCGCTTACCCGATACCCCCGGATCCAACACCGATCCGTGCCGGCATCCTCGGCCCCGCCGACCAAACAGGCAGGGCACCCATACTTTCGCGGCACACGACGGCTCCGCAGACCAGCGCCGATCCGCGGAGCCGCGCCCAGCTGCCGGGCAGGGCGAACTGGGCTGTTTCAGCGGTTATCCCTGCGGCGCCTTTCTTACCCCCACACCGCGGAGCAGGTTTCGGCGAAATCGCGTGCGAAAGAACCTTCCCTGTCCTGCCATTGCGACCGGTCGCGTCTACCGTTCGTACGGCTTGTGGCCCACACAGACCTCCCGGCGACAGGCCTGCATCGATGTGGCGGTTACCGCTCTCCGTGAAGGGCATTCGGGTCGACAGGAGCAGCTCGTGCGCTTGACGGTTGTCGTGATCGGCACGACCGGCATATCGGAACCAGTGTCGAGCCGCCAATCGCAATTGCCGAGACCGTCGGCGTCGCACGCCGACCGAGTAACTGGAACGCATCGCGAACAACGGTCCTGACCGCCGACGCGGCCCACGCTCCATGAACGAGGTCGTGCGCGGCGCGAACGTCGTGGTCCATCTCGCGTGTTTATTCCAGCCCACCCACCGGCTGCTTCACCGTCACGCCGGCGTTCTTCGTCACCGGCAGCGTGACGGTGAAGTAACCGAGCATGAGCAGGCACCGGAACCGCGACTTCGGCTGGTCGTCCCACCTCCGGCAGGCAGTCGGTCGAGGCCGCGAACACCGGCTGCGGAGCCCGCCACACATCCCTCCGCATCCACTGTCGTGGAACAACAGTCGGCCGCCTGCTGCCCACTCCACCACACCGGGAACTCTGCCATGAGCACGCGACACCTGAGCACTGACCACGCGGAGATCCGCGCTGCGCAGCTGAGCACGCGCATGTCACAGTTCGCGGCAGTGTCACCGGATCCGGAGGCAGTTGTGTCGGGCACTGTAACCGGACTGATCTGCGGGTCCCGCGCCGAACCCGGACGAGGACTCCACCGCAGCACCGAGTCCCCGCCACCGCTTCCCGGCAGGGGGACCGGCTATGCGGTGGTGAGGTCGGGGAGGTCGGCATCGAGAAGGAAGTCGAGCCAGCTGATCGCGGCGCCCAGGTGCGCGCTGATCACCCCGGCAATCGCATCGACGACCCACCCGAGCACCCCGCCGTAGTCCGGCCGGCCTCCGGCGGGGTGCGGTGCATCTAGCACACGGACCTCGCCGCCCGCCATCTACACAAACGTCCAGGTAGGAATTGCGGCCGCATTGATGGACGACCATCCAATACGTCATCAGCGCACTCGTCAGGACTGGGTGAGCGACTCGTCGAACCGTGAAACCAACTCCGAGGGGATCACGGTTTCCGGTGTTCCCCTCCAGCCCGGGACTGACGTTCTCCTCCCCGCTTGCTGCTCGACCGCCCTCGGATCCTCCGGATGCGGATCGACGGGTGAGATCCTCGATGCCCCGGCGCTGCCCACGAGTTCCGTCACCACCCGACGCCCGCGCAACACTCCAGCTACCCATGCGCTAGAAAATAGGGCGTGAATTCAGAACAGGTGTTCGGCGGCGGTGCGCCGCAGCGAGTGGGCAGCTTCCGCTTCTTTTTGGACGGGCAACGGTGGGAATGGTCCGACACCGTCGCACAGATGCACGGCTACCGGCCCGGCGAGGTCACCCCGACCACCGAACTGCTGCTCTCCCACAAACACCCCGAGGACCACCCGCACGTCGCCCGGGTCCTGGACCGGATGATCAACGACGCCGAACCCTTCAGCAGCAAACACCGCATCATCGACACCACCGGCACAATCCACCAGGTCGTGGTCGTCGGCGACCGCATGCACGACGACACCGGCGCCGTGATCGGCACCACCGGTTTCTACATCGACATCACCGACTCCCACCGCAACGACGTCAAAGACTCCGTCGACGAAACCGTCGCCGCCCTCGAACAATCCCGGGCGGTGATCGAACAGGCCAAGGGGGCGCTGATGCTGGTCTACGGCATCCCCGCCGACCGCGCGTTCGACATCCTCACCTGGCGCTCCCAGGAAACGAACACCCGGCTCCGCACCCTCGCCGAACGGATCGTCGCCGCATTCGGTGAGCTCGAACCCGACACCGGCCTGCGCACCCGGTTCGATCACCTGCTGCTCACCGCCCACCAACGCGCTTCGCGCACCACATAGGCACACACGGCACGAGATCGACCGGCGGTTTTCCCATCTGGGAGCTCGACACCCGCGAACCTGGGCCGACACGTATTCACCGCACGAAAACGCCCCGGCCCGACACACTTTCCGAGCCTGGATGCGCCTTCTACACGGCAGCCATGTCGGGTGGGTCGGGAAGGTCGACGTCGAGAACGAAGTCCAGCCAGATCAGGGCGTCGGCCAAGATTTCCGCGCGCAGGGTGATGTCGAATTGTTCGGCGGCCGTGAGCGATTTCTCCCCCTCCACCACATCCTCGACAAGGAACGCCGAGACCGTCCGCAACACCCACCGCTCCGACGCCGGCAGAGCGTCGCCGTCGACGTACCGACCGTCCGTGAAGCGGACGTCGAGGATCAACGTCTCATCGGGACCCGCGGCGCCCAGCCGCGCGACGATGACGCCGGCGGTGGCGTCGACGACCCAGGCGAGGACATCGCCGTATACCGGCCGACCCCCGGTCGGGTGCAGCTCGGCGCACACCCGGGAGATCTCGCACGAGAATCCGGCGGCGTTCCGGTCGCCGACCAGTTGCAGCAGGCGACCACCGAGAGTCGCGGCCGACGAGCTGGTGGGGTTGCCTGCGTTCGATCCCATACCCGAGAGTGCCCGGGCCCGGGTCCCATCACGCAGACCAGCCGGTACGTACGGGCCTCGAACAGCGGGACGTGTCCCCTTGGAGCCGCACCGAGTCACGGAGCGACTTCACCACTACTCGGGAGTTCAGTCGAAGACCCCGACGATGTCGAGCACCAGCAGAACCGCGATCGCCACGAACACCACAACGATCACACGATGACCACCATGGCGGCAATACCGGTGGGCGGGAACGACCAGCTGGTGCGCGGCTCGTGCTCGGACAGCCCCGACGTCTGTGCGGCATCCGGCGGGGTCGAACCCGGTGGAACACCGCCGCCCGGTCAGATTTGCCCGGACAGTCGCGCTGGTCAGTCACTTGTTACGGTCACGGCGGCAACAACGACCGTCCGCATCGCGGCACACCCTGTCGCCGACACACACCACAAATCTGCGACGGGTGCGCGTACGCAGTATGCTCCCGGCGATCGCCGGCGCCATCCGTCTCCTTCGCGCATCGCCGGTCAGGAAGCAGAACGTGGTGCGACAGATGAGTCTCGTCCAATCAATCGACATCCCAGTCGTGCAGGCGGATCGCTGCTCCGGCGACGTCGCCCATGACGAGATCGGCAGAGCCAGGCGCCGGCGGCGACCAGCTGACGAGTCCGGGGTACCTCTTCAGATCGCGCGGTCGATTCATCAACTCGACCGTCGCGGACGATCCCGGTAGCAGCGAGGCCCTTCCGGTGCTACCGGTCGGGGTGGGTGACTCGGACGCGGGTGATACGGCGACCGTCGAGGGCGGTGACGGTCAGGCGGTGCCCCTGTAAGTCGATGCAGTCCCCGAGTACGGGATGCGTTGGAGCCGATGCAGCACAAACCCGGCCACGGTGTCGTAGGGCCCGTCGGACAACGTGATGCAGGGGACGGTGTCGAAGTCCTCGATCATCAGCATCCCGTCCACCTGGTGCCAGGCCCGACCGTCCGATCCGGTCGATCCGGTTCCGGTGACCGATGGGGTGGGAGCCTCGTAGTCGTCGCGGGCTGCCTCGCTGACCGACGGAGGAGACCGTCGGGAGGACGCGGGTCGGCGGCGAAACGTCTCTGTCGGCTCCGCACCGGAAGTACCGTGGCGGAATGAGGTGGTCCACAGCCTTCGCCGGTGCCGCGGTCGCCGCGGTCGCCTCCTACGACCTGCTTCAGCGCCGGCATGCACTGTTGCGGAATTTCCCCGTGATCGGGCACGGCCGATATCTGCTGGAGTCGATCGGCCCCGAACTGCGTCAGTACATCACCACCGGCAACGACGAGGAGCGTCCGTTCAGCCGTGACCAGCGCCGGTGGGTGTACGCGTCGGCGAAGCGGGAGACCAACACCTTCGGGTTCGGCACCGACAACGACATCGAGTTCACCGACGGGTACACGATCGTCAAACACCGCACGTTCTCCCAGGTGCCTCCGTCGGCGCGGCCGCACTCCGGCGAACAGGTCGATATCCCGTCGGCGAAGGTGCTCGGCGCGGCCCGCGGCCGGGCGAAAGCCTTCCGTCCCGCCTCGTTCGTCAACATCTCCGCGATGAGCTTCGGCTCGTTGTCGTCCGCGGCCGTCACGGCGCTCAACCGCGGCGCGGCGGACGCGGGATGCCTCCACAACACCGGAGAGGGGGGACTGTCGAAATATCACCGGAACGGCGCCGACCTCGTCTTCCAGATCGGCACTGCATACTTCGGCTGCCGCGACGGCGAGGGACGATTCGATCTCGACCGGCTCGTCGCACTGGTCGAGTCGGCGCCGGTGAAAGCAATCGAAGTCAAGCTCAGCCAGGGCGCCAAACCAGGACTCGGCGGCCTGCTCCCGGGAGCGAAGGTGACGGCCGAGATCGCAGAGATGCGCGGCATCCCCGAGGGACGTGACTGCGTCAGCCCCTCCCGGCACACCGCGTTCCACGACATCGACAGCATGCTGGACTGGGTCGAACTCGTCGCCCGGGAGACGGGCCTGCCGGTGGGCATCAAATCGGCCGTCGGCGACCCGACGTTCTGGGACCTGCTGGTGGACGCGATGCGCACGTCCGACCGCGGAGTCGACTTTGTCACCATCGACGGCGGTGAAGGTGGAACCGGCGCCGCCCCACTGGTGTTCACCGACGCGGTATCGCTGCCCTTCCGCAGTGGATTCGCTCGGGTGTATTCACGATTCGCGGAGGCCGGTCTGACAGACGAGGTCACTTTCATCGGCTCGGGCAAGCTCGGACTGCCCGACAACGCGGTCGCCGCGATGGCACTGGGGTGCGACATGGTCAACATCGCACGTGAACCCATGCTCGCCGTCGGCTGTATCCAGGCGCAGAAATGCCACACCGACCGCTGTCCCACCGGCGTCGCCACCCAGAACACCTGGCTCGAACGAGGCCTCGACGTCGAGTCGAAGTCCGTCCGAGTGTCGAACTACCTGCGCGCCCTGCGTCGGGACGTGTTCAAGGTGGCCGAGGCGTGCGGTGTCGCGCATCCCGGACTGATCACCTCGGCGGATGTCGAGGTGGCGGACGGCAACCGGCGCTCGGTCACCCTCGGTGACCTGTACGGCTACCGGCCGGACTGGGGACTGCCCGGGCCGGCGGACCGCGACGACATCACCCGGCTGATGACCGACACCACCGACGCCGACGGCGCCAGTCCCGGGGGCACCTCCATCCCTTGACACCGGCTGCACAACACACCTCGACTATCTCATCGACAACACCGCCCGATCGGCCATCACCCCCAGGAGGGGCCGCCACCGTGACCCTCGGCGCCCTCAGCAGCGCCGCCATCGGCAGGGTCGTCGGCAGCATGTCACGATCGTGATCGGTCGAGCAATGATGGGTAACAACGACCACACGAACGACGATCCAGGCACGGTGACCGGTTCACCCGGGGAAGAAAAGCACCTTCCGCCGCTTCGATCCGGGCACCGCACGAACACACCCCTGGGGGGTGTATCCGCAACGAGGACACCCAAGTTCAGTGCTTGAACAGGCGCTTGAATTTCTCGGCAGCCTTCTTCGCCTTCGCTCTTCTCCGATCGGCCTTCCCGATCCGCTGCAACTGGTCGTCGCCGGTGGCGCGGCCGAGCTTCGCCCGTGACGTCCCCACCGCATGCTGTGTGGCGTTCTTGGCCCTCTTGACGATTCCCATCGCCCACTCCTTCGTAGTCGGCGCGCATATCCGAACCCCGCATGCCGGCCCGCTACAACCGAGATTGCCCGTCGCCCATCTACTCAAACACCTCACGAGCCCCGCAATCGCAGGCCAGAATTCCAGGTCAACGCCTGCGCCTCTATGGCACCGTCGAAGACGGTGCACCTGTCCGACCTCCGACAACGATCCCTCGGGAACCGCGAGGGTCTGCACGACCGGCAGCCGCTCGAACGCCGCGTCCACCCGAAGATGCACCAGCACAACGTACTTCACCTGCATACACCAATCTCATAGCCCTCGGCCGGTGAGCCCCGAATCGGTGCCCACCGGCATCGTCCGGCTGGTCGGGAGCGCACCCGACACCGCGAAACTCAATCGAGGGCCGAACCGTCCGAGCACCCCACTTGGGAACTGGGTGTGCGGGGTTGAGACGGGCGACCGTCACTGCGTGGCGCGCAGCACGACGATCTCCTCGCTCCGCTGCCCGGGCTCGATCAGGCGCATATTCTCGAGCATCGACCGCCGTGCCATCAGGACCTTCCCGAACGCAATGGTCTGCTGTGCCGCGATCTCCACTCGCAACCCCTGCTCCTCGAGCATGATGTAAGTCTTCTCGACGTCGCTGAGGACGGACTGAACGAGGAGCAACGCACCGTGATCGGCGAGCACCTCGGGCGCCTGCATACAGATCCGGTCGAGGAGGGCGCGCCCGTCCCGGCCCGCATCCCATGCCCGGGCGATACCGCCGCCGGGCAGCGTGGCCTCGGCAGCGGGCACATACGGTGGGTTCGACACCACCAGGTCGAACCGCTCGTCCCGCACCGGAGTAAGCAGGTCCCCGCGGCGCAGCACCAGCGACCGGCGGCGCACAGCGACATTTGCCCACGCCGACACCAGCGCCCGACGGGAGATATCAACGGCCGTCACCCGACCGGCACCCTGCTCGGCGGCGCACACCGCGAGCGCCCCGGTGCCGGTGCACAGGTCGAGCACCCTCGTCCGCGGCCCCACCGACACGCTCCGCAGCACCGAGGCCAGCAGCCAGGTGTCCTCCTGCGGCGGATACACCCCGGGCAGCGGATCAGTCTCGGGGTCGGACCGTCGCGGCCGGATGCGGAGGCGGAGGCAGTCCCGGGCAGCGATCGCGTCTGGACCGTTCGCGCCTCGTCTCCGACCTCCCGTAACACCATGCGGTGGTCCTACCTGTCCGCTCGTGGGCCGGTGCCGTTCCCAGCAGTCGAGCTCGTCACCTCCTCCGACTACCCCAGGCGCACCCGCAGGAAAAGGGACCCGGATTCCCCTCACCCACCGGGCTGCGGTCGGTCAGGCAGACCCGACCGAATCGTCACCGGCGCCGGCAGGACTCACCCACCGTGTGGGCTCCGAGAATCCGGATCCCCGGATGCCACACTCGGCCGCACCACACCCTCGAGCCGGCACCACTCCGTCAGGACTGTTCCATGACCGCTCAACCTCCCGGACCCCGATCCGGCGAACACTCCCGATCTCGAGGCCGCCGGCGGGGTCCGGCCCGGCACAACTCCGCCGGAGGCCTCCCAGACCTCCGGACTGTCCGCACCCGAACCTCGCACCAGTCGGTCGTTTCCACCGACCGGCGTCGCCACCATGGTGGTCGTCGGTGTGATCGTAGTCGTGTTCGTGGCGATCGCGATCCTGCTCGTCCTCAACATCGTGGGCGTCTTCGATTGAGTTCCCCG
>NZ_JARJBD010000141.1:0-18954 GCF_029269925.1 Rhodococcus sp. T2V | reverse complement strand
TCGATCCGGTCCCCCACACCCCAACGAGGCTGGGGACGCGGGCGGGTGCGCCCTCGTCGCCCACCCGCCTCGCTCCATGTCATACCCACAGCATACCACCCCCACCCTCAGCAACTCACAACAGGCGAAAATACAGAAACCACCAACACTCTTGTTCTACAAGAGATTACGTACATTACAACCTCATGTTTGTGCATAACATGTGTAAAATATTATTACTCAATTGATTAACCAAATATATTACACATCAACAACTTTCAAAATCCACCCAACCGGTTCCACAACGGACGAAACAGACACCCGAGAGTCCTCCACACCCCGGCGCCGGCACTGGCCCACACAGGTCGCCGGCAGCCTCCACATCACGAACCGGGGACATGTCATCACATCAGGTCACAGCACCATCACAGTCCCCACACCACACGGCCCGGGATGCGGGCAGCGCTGCCGCATGAGACGGTCTACGTCTCCCGGTCCAGCCAGGGCCGATCCTCACGACCCTCCACATACAACCCAACCCGGCGGACCATCGAGCACCTCGAGCAGTACCTCACGCGCCGCCGCAGAGGCACCGGCGAGCAACTCGTCCCGATACCCGCCTTCGCGACCGGGTTTGCGGTGATGTGCGCACGCGACCGTGTTCCGAGGATCCCGGGACGTGTCATCTCTCCAGGTCAGAGCGTTCAGCGAGGCCGCGGTTCTTCCCCGTCCATCCACGCGATCACATCGAACACGCGGAGTACGGAGATCTCGTCGGGGAGGCCGGCCTCCTTCCGGATCGACAGCAACCGGTGATGCAACGCCCCGTCGTCGGCCCACAGGGCCATTTCCAGGTCCCAAGCGGGCCACCCGGACCCAGCGGGGCTGGTTCGTCCACCAAGGTCCCGATCCGGGCCTACCGCCCCCAGAAGCGCATTCGACGCCTCCGCCTCAGTGTGCAGGATCACCCGCGCCGCCGTCGCAGGGTCTGCACGGACAAGAATGACACCGCGACCAGATCGTCAGCGGTGAACCGGTCCGCCTCCCCGGCCCGGTCGCAGGTGCTCGACCAGGAATCGAAGTGCGCCCCGCACGTAAGCGTCGTCGCCCAGATACGGGCGGCCGTAATACCTCGTCAGGGCCGCGACCGCCGCAGCATCCGAGTCGGTCACGAGGGTGGTCGGCAGCCGCACAGTCCCACCCCGCACCCTCTCACCCTTCCGGCGCCGGCGACCGGGAATGTCGCCGGCGTGGTCGCGATGCCCGCAAGCTGCAGGAAGACGGCGCTGTCATGATCCCGATGTCGGTCACAACTGACAGACTCGCCACGAGCTCGCTCAACCGTGCCGAGCCAGATGCACCGGAGGAACCACGTGAGGGCGAGTAGTCGAGGACAAACCGGCGCGTCCGGGGAGACATGGGTGACCGGACAGTTCGAGGACCTCGGATGGGGGGTCGCTCCAATCCCGACCAAGCATGACGTCGGGACGGACCTGTGGCTACACGCACGGGATGCCCGGCTGTTCGAACTCGGCGCCCTGATCGGAGCGCAGGTCAAGGCAGGCTCCTCCTGGTTCGGTAAGCCTTCGCGCGACGACGACGGCGCGGTGGATGGATGGTGGTACACGGACCAAGACGACCGGCACTTCAAATACTGGACTGAGCATCGGGTACCGCACATCTTGGTTCTGCACAACCCTGACACTCGCCGGTCGTACTGGGTACATATCACCAAGGACAGGGTCCACTCGACCGGGCTGGGATCGAAAATACTTGTGCCTGTGTCTAATACGATCGATGACGAGCACGTCACCGATCTTCTACGGGTAGCTGCAGGAGACCGTGAGGGTATCCGCTGGGAGGGCAGCGCGTGGGCCGGCGGCGAGACGGTGTCGCGTGCCGATCGACTGCGCCATGCCCTGTTGACACCGCGTCTGATCGCGCCTCACCCCAATTTGAGTGTTACCGAATTGCGATCCGAAGACGCTCTCGCACTTCTCGTCAAGATGCGCCTGCGCGACCTTGATCCGCGAGATCGTCGCGAGACAGGCGCACCCACCATCGAATCGTGCCGAACCTCCGGGGAATGGGGGTGGCGGCTGTACGCCGCGGCGCACGACGCGATCGTCGACGGCGCGGGAACGTCCGCTATCGAAGCCCTGATCGACCAGACGGAGGACGCCTTCGAGAAGACCGCCGCCGCGGCTCTCACCTGCGCGATGATGGTGGAGGATGGCGATCCGGCCCGCGGCCTTGCTGTGACCACGCGGGTCCTGGACACCGACGAGGGTTGCCCGGTCGATCACGCCTGGCTGTCGTTGCACAGAGCACGCTGCTTGGCCGAACTCGGTGACCTCGAGCAAGCACGGGACCTGGCGATCGAAGTGCAGGTGCTCCGCAACGTCGCACCCCACGATCCGACCGCTATGGCAATCATGGGTGCCAGCACCGATCTGATCTTCACCACCAGCAGTTGGGAAGCGCAGAAGATCCCCGAAGCGATCACCGGCCGCGACACCCTTGCCGCATGGTGGCGAACGCAGGAGATCTCCTGGGGGTTGCAGCACCAGTTCGAGTCGAATTTCAAACACTGGTCCCAGGATTCGAGTGCGCGGTGGGGTGCAAGCGATCAGACGTGGCTTCACCTGCGGGCCGCGTCCCTGATCGCTGGGTTGGCCGGAGACCACAGCGGGTGGCGCCACGCGTTTGGCCTCCTGGCTCGACGAGTGCTCACCACCACGACGACCGATACCGAGGCGATGGCCGGAGCGTTGACCGTCCTGCGTCGAGTCGGTGACTCGGCGTCGGTCAAGCTCGCGGTGCCGCACCTCCGGCGAGTGGTATCGGCATCCGCTGTGCGTGACGCCGCCCACGGGATCGATCTCGAGCTGTCTACTCGAACGTCGTTGCGTGCTGATCTGGAGATGCTGCGCTATGCCTCCGACGTCATCACCAGCGAGCACGCAGACCGGCACACCCAGTGGCTACTGGATGTCCTCCGTTGTCCGGATGCCCTCATCGATCGGCTCTCCCCAGACTTCCACCTCGCCACCACAGTGCTCGCGACACTCGCCCCGCTCACACGAGTCATCTCCGCTTCAGCACTTCGAGATGTAATCGAGTACCTCGTATCACTGCCGGCGCAGGACGATCAGGCTCACGCACACGACTACGCCCAGGTCTTCCGGCAAATCCCAGACGATGCGTGGACCGCCGACGACCTCCGTACTCTCGCGGCCCGAGGCACCGCGGACAATTTCGAACTCACCGAACAGATCACCAACGTTCTGGCCGCCAACGATCCCGCGTTCCGGGAGCAACTGCGGGTCAGGATCGCCGCCGGAGACCTCGCGGCTCTCGAGTCGTTTGGCGACATCGACGATCTCGACCCCCACACCGCCCGGAGCCTTGTCGATGCATTGGCTACAAAAATCACAGACCAGGTCGCGGAACTCAAACGCGGTCAAGGAACTGTATGGGCGCGCGACTTCGCGGCCACACTGATCATCGTCAACATCGCTCACCCCGAACATGCAGATTGGGCTTCCGTCCTGTCCCTGCTGGCCACCCCGGCCGCCTTCACCGACCACCTCCGGGCATCGCTGACCACACTGCGGCAGTTCGGTGAGCGAGTACCCGACCGGATCGCCGACGACCTCGTTCCCATACTTCGCGCGCGCCTGACCTCTCCGCCGAAACGCCACCCGTTCTTCGGCTCCCCCGATATACGAGGTGACGCGGCCACTGCCCTCGCCGCGATCAAGCCCACCGAAGTGACCGACCCAGAACTGTGGGAACTGCTCAACGGCGACGAAAAACAGCGTGCCGCAGCAGTTCACGTAGTCGCGAACAGAAACAACCCACACGATCTCATGACCCTGGCCGCCATGGCCCAAGACACCGCACCCTGGGTCAGAGCGATGGTGGCCAATAGTCTCGCACGCTGGATCACAGACGACATTGCCGCAGAGCCTGCATTCGAGTTGCTGACACGCGTCCTCGACGATCCCGGCACCCTAGTCGCGCAGGCCGTGGTGGTCCGCCTCAACGACACCGTCGATAGCGCTGCAGCGGCACAACTCACCGACACGTTGCGCAACCATATTTCGGCCCAGGTACGCACCGCGATCGAGAAGCTCGAACCACACTCCTGAACCGATGCGAGTCACAACCGACCCGAACCCGACCTCCTGCCGAGCCGACCGAGGGATCAATCACCGACGGGCTCGTCGGCAAGGCGCGAACATTCCTCGGCGGAGTGCACTCTCCCAGCCGGCGAGTACGCGGCGTGAGGGCTACCGCAAGGGCCTGCACCCGCCGCCGACCCTGAAACATTTGCTTTCGCTGTGCGCGTTTCGTAGGCTTTAACCCTACGAAACGCGCATGAAAGGGTGGTGTCAACATGGCTCTGACACACAGCACCGCCGTACCCGCGGCGCTGGCCCGCCGGCCCCTGCGCACCTTCCGCCCCCAAGACGCCACCGACGTCTACGCCCACCCCCGCCCCGAACTCGCCCGCCTCGTCAACCGCGGCGTCCTGCACCGCGCCGCCCCCGGCTACTACATCGTCACACCACCAGAACAGGCCGGGCGCCCCTGGATCCCGAACCTCGAAGCCACCGCCGCCGGAATCGCCACCGCGATCTACGGACCCGAACACGCGATCGTGATGGGCATCAGCGCCGCCCGCCTCCACCATGCGATCCCCCGGGCGCTGGCCACCGCGGTCATAGCCGTCCCCCGCCGACACCGGACCATCACCCTCACCGACCGGACCGCCACCATCCGCTTCCTCCGCCGCGACACCCCCGAACTCGATGCCGAACGTCTGGACACCCCGCTCGGTCCGGCGCTGGTGACCACCCCGGAACAGACCGTCCTCGACCTGGCACGATGGCCCGCCCTCGGCGACGCCGAGAACGAAATCCCCGCCGCCGTCACCTCGCTCTACCGGCGCAGCGACCGCGAACGCCTCAGCACCCTCGCCGCCGAGCAGAAACTGACCGCCGCCCTCAGCCGCGCCGAAACGTGGGTGCAGGCAGCCTCGTGAACCTCGACGAACGCGACCGCGTCGCCGACCTGTTCGGCGTCGCCCCCGAACAGGTCGAACGCGACCACCTCATCTCCCTGCTCCTCGCCTACCTCAGTGATCATTTCGCCGACCGGCTCCACTTCATCGGCGGCACCGCCCTCGCCCGCACCCACCTCCCCAATGGAAGATTGAGTGAGGACATCGACCTCATCGCCCTCGACCCACGACGCAGTACCCTGGCCGCCGACCTCGACCGGGCGCTCCCGAGAGCGTTGCAACGGGCCTACGGTCGCCTCGCATGGGCGCCACCGCTCAGCGCCGGATCGAGTGTGGACGCCGCCACCCTCCACACCGCCGGCGGACTTTCGGTGAAGATCCAACTCCTCGCCTCCACCGACCGCACCCTCTGGCCCACCGAACCCCGCGTCCTTATCGAGCGTTACAGCGACGCCCCACCCGCCCGGCTGCTCGTGCCCACCCTGCCCGCGTTCGCCGCCTCCAAAACCGCCACCTGGTGCGACCGCGCCGCAGCCCGCGACCTCTGGGACCTCTGGGCACTGACCAACATCGGCGCCATCAACCCCGAGACCGCGGCACTGTTCCGCAAACACGGGCCGACCGGGAAGAACCCCGGCACCTACGTCTTCACCACACCACCCAGCGACAACGAATGGCAATCCCAACTCGCCGGCCAAACCCGACTCACCATCACCGCCACCGACGCCCTCCACACCGTCCGCACCGCATGGGACCACCTCACACCCCACCCCTGACACATCCCCCACCCCACGCGCGCGGGCGACGCCTCACCGATGCGCCAGAATCAGATCCACCGAATTTCGGACAGACCCTGCCGTGTCCCTGTTCCGATGGCGAGAGGACGGAACGTGCGTGGCGTCGGCGATCTGTCGGAACGACCCCTCGCTGCGCTCGACTCCTACGTCTTCTGGGACGCAACCCATGAGGCGATCTGCGTCCGGGACGCGAAGTCGAGTTTGGCGAGGATGCGTTCGAGGTGACCGTCGACTGTGCGCGGAGACAGCACCAGGGATTCGGCGATGGCGCGGTTGCTCAATCCTTGCGCCACCAATTCCGCTACCTGATTCTCCCGTTCTGTCAGAGGAGATTTCACCGCTGAGCTGCCACCCTCGGTCGCATGGCGGCCGCCGAGCGCCAGTGCCACGGCCGCGTCGAGTGTCATCGATGCGTTCCGCCGTGTCAGGTCGGTGACTTTCTTCTCCCCGAGTGCTTGTTCCATCGTTTTGGTCGCTTGGAGCGAGTCAAGATGAAGGTGTGGGCCGAATGCCTCGACGTCGGTTCCCAGCCCCGCCCAGACCGCGGATGCGGCGCCGGTGAGCGCGGCGGCGGTCTCGAAGTCTGATGCCGATGCGGCGATCCAGGACAGCAGTTCGATGGTCAGCGCGGTGCAGATACTGTCCTTGAATTCTTGTTCGAACGTGAGCGCCTGTAGGGCGGCGTGTCTCGCGGCCTCCGGGTCGCCGCGGCGCCAGTGGCACAGTCCGGTGATCCAAAGGGCGTAGGTGCGGTTCCACTGTTCCCCGAATCGTTCGCTCATCTCGATCGCGCGATGACACGTGTGCAGCGCTTCATCGAGCTCGGAGTGATAGGCCTGGGCGATTGCGAGTTGGAACAGGGCGGTCAGGACCGATGCGGTGTCGGCCCTGTCGCTGTGGAGTTCGATGGAGCGCTCGTATCGGGCGATGGAGGTGGCAATGTCCCCGGTGACGAAGTCGTGCAGCCCCCGCCATTGGGTGGCGTGCGCCGACAGTGCGGGGTCGTCGAGGGTGGTGGCGATGGTCTCGCACTCGGCCAGTTTCCGGGCGGCGTCGTCGCGGTCACCCTGCATCAGCGCAATCCAGGCGCCGACCCAGAGAGCCTGCCCGCGTTGATGTGTGGACATTGCCTTCGCCTCGAGGAGCTGGTCGAGCCACCGACGGCCGTCACTGAGGTATCCGCCGGCGACCCAGTGGTATCGGAGCAACGAGGCGAGCTCGGCCGCAGTGCCGATCTCGCCTTCGGCGGAGGCGGACCACTCGAGGGCGGCGAGGAGGTTGGCGTGGTCTTCGTTCATCACCGCGAGGGCGTCGGCTTGCCCGGGCCCGCACCAGCGTTCGACCATCACCGCAGCCCTCCGCAGGTAGTGGTCGCGGTGACGGCGCTCGAGTTCCTGTGTGGGTGCCGAGCCTGCGAGCTTCTCCACGCCGTATTCCCGGATGGTCATCAATTGCCGATAGCGGACACGTTCGCCGGCCCGTTCGGTGAGGACTATCGATTTCGCCACCAGTCGGTCGAGGAGGTCGATGACCGATTCAGGCACAAGTGGGGAGAATCCGCACGTGTCTTCCACGGCTTCGAGGTCGAAACTACCGGGGAAGACCGACAATCTGGCCCAGAGCAGTTGCTCGTGTTCGGTGCAAAGGTCGAAACTCCAGTCGATCAGGGCGCGCAGGGTCTGTTGCCGGGGCAGGGCGATCCGGTCACCTCCGGTCAGCAAGCTGAAGCGTTTGTCGAGGCGCTCGACGATCTGGGTGACCGACAGCGACCTCAGACGGGTGGCGGCGAGTTCGATCGCGAGCGGGATCCCATCGAGACGATCACACAACTGGACCACGGCTCCGACGTTTTCGTCGGTGACCTCGAAGTCGGGCAGCACATGCCGGGCGCGGTCGATCAGGAGGCTGACCGCCTCGTAGTGGACAACCGCGTTGGCGGTGTGCGTTTGCTGCGCGGGCGGGGTGGTCAGGGGTGGGATGAGGCAGATCCCTTCCCCGTGTATTCCGAGGGGCTCGCGGCTGGTCGCGAGGATGTGTAACTCCGGGGCTTCCCGAAGCAAGGTTTCCACCAATCTTGCGCAGGCCTCGAGGAGGTGCTCGCAGTTGTCGAGCACGAGCAGCAACTGTCGCTCGCGCAGATAGGCGACGAGTTTGTCGACGGGATCCCGGTTCGACTGATCGGGCACGTCGAGGGCCGAGACGACCGTTTGGGACAACCTCGAAACGTCCCCGAGGCTCGCCAGTTCCACGATCCATACCCCGTCGCGCAGGCCCCGGCGCGATCGTTCCGCCACCTCGAGGGCAATACGGGTCTTTCCCACCCCACCGGGCCCGGTCAGGGTCACCAGCCGTGAGTCCGCCATCCTGCGCTTGACGTCGGCGAGTTCGCGTCGGCGTCCGACGAAGCTGGTGAGGACTGCGCGCGGGCGGCCCGAGGAACCGTGCGGCCCGGCGGATCGATGATCGGCTTTCACGCCCCCACCCCACCCTCCCCGGGATGTGACTGTCAACACAGGTAGGCCATGGGGTGATCTGCCCCATGTGGCGGGGGTGGTGGCGGCGAGATGCTGATCACACAGCGCCGAAGCCTTCAGGGCAGACATTGCGACTCCGCCGCTCAGCGGAGCAATCACAGAAAGATCATCATGACTGACGCCTATGCCAACGCCCATGAGCGGACCTCCACCGCCCCCGCGCCGGACTTCGACGCGATCGTGATCGGGGCCGGATTCGCCGGGCTCTACGCCCTGCACAAGTTCCGGGATCAGATGGGGCTGCAGGTGCAAGTGTTCGAGGCCGGTGACGGGGTGGGCGGCACCTGGTACTGGAACCAGTACCCCGGCGCCCGCTGCGACATCGAAAGCCTGCACTACTCGTACTCGTTCTCCGCAGAACTCCAGCAGGACTGGGAATGGTCGGAAAAGTACGCCAGCCAGCCCGAGATCCTGCGCTACCTCAACCACGTCGCGGACCGCTTCGACCTGCGCAAGGACATCACGTTCGACACCCGGGTCACCTCGGCCGCCTGGGATGAGGACACCCGCCTGTGGCGCGTGGGCACCGACGACGGCGCCACAGTCACCGCCCGCTACCTGATCTCCGGCGCCGGCAACCTGTCGGTCCCCAAGAAACCGGAGTTCGACGGCATCGACGACTTCTCCGGCGAGGTCTATTTGACCGGTAAGTGGCCGCACGACGGCGTCGATTTCACCGGCAAGAACGTGGCGATCATCGGCACCGGTTCGAGCGGAATCCAGGCCATCACCGAGATCGCCAAGGATGCCAAGCATCTGACGGTCTTCCAGCGCACCCCCAACTACGCCACCCCCCTCGGAAACGAACCCCTGGACCCCGGCCACGTCCAGGAGGTCAAGGCGAACTACCCGCAGGTGCGCGAGGATTCACGCAACACCCGCGGAGGTATTCCGTACCCGGACCCGCTGCCGTCCGCGCTGGCGGTCACCCCCGAGGAGCGGCGCCGGGTGTTCGACGAGTGCTGGGCCGAGGGCGGTTTCCGATTCTTCCTCGGCACCTTCGCCGACATCCTCGTCGACAAGGCCGCCAACGACACCATCGCCGAGTACGTGCGCGAGAAGATTCGTCAACGCGTCAGCGACCCCACGGTCGCGGCGAAGCTGACCCCGACCGACTACCCATACGGCACCAAACGCCCACCGTACGAAACGAACTACTACGAGACCTTCAACCGGAACAACGTGACCTTGGTCGATGTCGCCGACGCACCGATCGTCTCGGTCACCGAGACAGGGGTGCGGACCACCGCCGCCGAGTACGACTTCGACGTCATCATCTTGGCCACCGGCTTCGATGCCATGACCGGTCCGCTGCTCGAGATGGGCATCGTCGGACGCGACGGCCAGAGGTTGGCCGACAAATGGGCGGACGGTCCGCACACCTACCTCGGTCTGTCCGTCCACGGGTTCCCGAACCTGTTCCTGGTCACCGGCCCGCAGAGCCCCTCGGTGCTCTACAACATGCCGCTGGCCATCGAGGACCACGTCGACTTCATCGCCGACGCCATCGAGCGCCTGCGGCAGGGCGGTTTCGACACCATCGAACCGGCACTCGAGGCGGAGACCGGGTGGGTTGCCCACGCCAACGAGATCGCGCAGCACACTTTGCTCCCCGAGACCGACTCCTGGTGGATGGGCGCCAACATTCTCGGCAAGCCCCGGGTGTGCCTGGTCTACCTCGGCGGCGCGGACGTCTACCGCGGAATCTGCGCCGACGTCGTCGTCAAGGACTACGAGGGATTCACCCTCTCGGCCGAGCGGAAACGTACCTCCGCGCAGGTCGGCTGACCACACCCCACACCACCTTCTTGTTCTTGCCGGGCCGCCTTGCCGCCGAGCCACCACCCGCACCGACCTCAGGAGAAAATAGATGCCGCTCGATGCCGCAGTACAAAGTCTGCTCAACGGATTGACCGCGCAGGGAGTCCGGCCGTTCGAGGAGATGAGCGTCGCCGACGCCCGCGCGACCGTCGCGTCGTTCGTCGACCTGCAGGCCGAACCGCGCCCGGTGGCGCAGGTGATCGACACCATCTACCCGGGTCCGGCCGGGGATCAGGACATCCGGTTGTACA
This sequence comes from Rhodococcus sp. T2V, assembly GCF_029269925.1. Taxonomy (NCBI): domain Bacteria; kingdom Bacillati; phylum Actinomycetota; class Actinomycetes; order Mycobacteriales; family Nocardiaceae; genus Rhodococcus; species Rhodococcus sp. T2V. The sequence continues at coordinate 8,543 of NZ_JARJBD010000141.1, read as the reverse complement.
TTCCCGATGCCCCGGGGCCGCTGCCGGTGGTGGCGTACTTCCACGGCGGCGGCTTCGTCACCGGCGACCTCGCCGTGACCGAGGAACTGTGCCGGGCCCTGGCGAACGACGCCGGCGCCATCGTCGCCGCGGTGAGCTACCGGCTCGCGCCCGAGCACCCGTTCCCGGCCGCCACCGACGACACCTTCGCCGCGTTGCGGTGGATCGCCGACAATGCCGTGCACTTCGGCGGCGACCCCACCCGCATTGCGGTGCACGGCGACAGCGCCGGCGGCAACCTCGCCGCCGTGGCGGCGCTGCGCGCCCGGGACGAGGGCGGACCCGCCCTGACCTGCCAGGTGCTGACCTACCCGGTCATCGATCCGCACGCCGACACACCGTCACGCGAGGAGTTCGGGGAGGGCTACATCATCACCGCCGCCGGGCTGGACTGGTTCTGGAACCACTACCTGCGCGACCCCGACGACGCCGAGAACCCGCTGGCGGTGCCCTCGAAGGCCGCCTATCTCACCGATCTGCCTCCGGCCCTGATCCTGTCCATGGAGTACGAGGTCTCCCGCGACGAGGCCGAGTCGTACGGCCGACAGCTCGCCGATGCCGGCGTCGAGGTCGAGGTCGTCCGCATCGACGGACTGGTCCACGGGGTGTACTGGATCTCCGGCGCAATCCCCCGCGCCACCGAAATCCGTTCCGCTGTAGCCGAATACCTCATACGCCAGTTCAGTAAGCACCCCGCCCCCGACCGGGAAGCGGTCCGGTAGGGCACGCACCTTCCGATCGTGCCCACCACCGCAGGCGACGCGCGCACCCCGGCCCTGTCACCGCACACTTTAAGGAACCCCCATGTCTGACCTCGGTACCACCGAGACCCGCATCCGCACCGTCGTCGAAGAGCTCGAGCAGGTGCTGCTCGACTTCATCCGCAAACACCAGATCACGCACTCCGAGTACCGGTCGGCGACCGACCTGATCATCGACTCGATCAAGGCCGGCGAGGAATCACTGCTCTTCGATGTCTTCTTCGAGGCCGAGGCCACCGATGTCGGCAATCTCGGCCGCGACGGCAGCCCCGAGGCGATCGAGGGCCCGTTCTATCTCCCCGGCGCCCCGCTGCTGACCGGGCCGTGGAACGTGATGCCGCAACGGCCGGACGAAAAGGGACAGCCGCTGCTCTTCCACGGCACCGTCACCGGAACCGACGGACAACCCTTGGGCGGTGTCGAACTCGATCTCTGGCACGCCGATGCCGACGGGCTGTACTCGAACATTCACCCGAACATCCCGGACTACAACCTGCGCGGGCGCTTCACCTCCGAGCCGGACGGCACGTTCCGGGTTTTGACTATCCTGCCGCCCCCGTACGAGATCCCCAAGGACGGCCCCACCGGCACCGTGCTGCGAGCGCTCGGACGGCACTTCTTCCGCCCCGCGCACCTGCACATCAAGCTGCGCCGCCGCGACTACGAGGAGATGACCAGCCAGCTGTACTTCCAGGGCGGTCAGTACCTCGACAACGACGTCGCCGGCGCCGTGCGAGACGGCCTGGTGATCGCACTGCACACCGCCGACGACCCCGCCCAGATCGCCGAGCAGGGACTGAATCGCCCCTACACCGATGCCCGCTACGACTTCGTGCTCGCACCGGCCACCGACGCGTGAGCTGGAAGGCGATGAACGACATGATCATCTCCACGATCGACACCATCATCCTCGACGTCCCGATCCGGCGCCCGCACAAGTTCTCGATCCTGACCATCGAGGCGCAGAGTCTGCTGCTGGTCCGGGTCACCACCACCGAGGGTGTCGTCGGGATCGGCGAGGGAGTCGTGCCCGGTGGACCGTGGTGGGGCGGGGAGTCGATCGAGGGGATGAAGGCCCTGATCGACCGCTACCTGACGCCGCTGCTCGTCGGACAGGACCTGAGCCGGGTCGGCTACCTCGGCCGCAAGCTGGACCGGATGATCGCCGGCGCCGAATTCGCCAAAGCCGCCGTCGAAATGGCGCTGTGGGACGCCTGTGGCAAGGGCTACGGCCTGCCGGTGTATCAACTGCTCGGCGGGTCCCACCGGGACCGGCTGCCGGTCACCTGGGCGTTGGGCGCCGAGCCGGCGGACGTGGTGATCGAGGAGGCACAACAGAAGCTCGACGCGGGCGAGCACCGGTCGTTCAAGCTCAAGATGGGATCGGGTCGGCCCGCCGACGACGTCGCCCGGGTCACCGCCGTGGCCGACGCGCTCGCCGGCCGGGCCGACCTCGCGGTCGACCTGAACGGTTCCTGGGACGTCCTCACCGCCGAGCGATACCTGCCCGAGCTGGCCGCCGCCGGGATCGGCCTGATCGAACAACCCGTGCCGCGGTGGGATGTGGCTGCGATGGCGCGCCTGGCGGACCTGCTCACCATCCCCGTGATGGCCGACGAAAGCCTGCGCACACCCCACGATGCGGTGCAGCTGTGCACCAGCGGCGCCGCCGACGTCCTCGCGGTTAAACTCGCCAAGGGCGGCGGGATCAGCAACGTCCTCGCGGTCGGTGCGGTCGCCGACGCCTTCGGCGTCCCCTGCTACGGCGGCACCACCATCGAGTCCTCGATCGGCACCGCCGCGTCCCTGCACGCCTTCTGTGCGATGCCCTCGCTCACCGCGGGAACCGAGCTGTTCGGCACGCTGCTGCTCTCCGACGACATCGTCGTCGATCCCGTCGTCTTCAAGGACGGCTTCCTGCACCTGCCGACCGGACCCGGCCTCGGCATCGAGATCGACGAGGACCAGATCGCCCGCTATGCGCGCACATCCTGAGACACCCAGTCCGGCGGCGGCCACCCACCACCGCGCACCCGGTCGCCTCGATCGCCGACCGGTGCCGTCTCCCCTCCGACTAAGGACCCGTTCATGAGCCTGACCTTCGAACACACCACCCTCGGGCAGCGTGTGCTGTTCGGTGCCGGACAGGTTGCCGAACACCTCGCCGCGGAGGTAGCGCGGCTCGGCGCGGAACGGGTCATGGTGATCTCCAGTGCATCCGAAGCACGCACCGCCGACGAGGTGACCGGCCGAATCGCGGTGACGGTGCACCACCGTGACGTCGCCCCGCATGTCCCGGTCGACAAGGCGAAAGCCGCGTGCGACATTGCCACGGACCGCGACATCGACGTCCTCGTCTCGGTCGGCGGCGGGTCGACCACCGGGCTGGCCAAGGCAATCGCCATGGTCACCGGAATCCCGATCATCGCGGTGCCCACCACCTATTCCGGTTCCGAGGCCACCAATGTCTGGGGGCTGACAGAACAAGCCCGCAAGACCACCGGGATCGACGGCAAGGTGCTTCCCGTCACGGTCATCTACGACGCCACCCTGACCCTGTCGCTCCCGGTGGACCTGTCGGTGGCGTCCGGGATGAACGGGCTGGCCCACTGCATCGACGCGATGTGGGGACCCCGAGCGGATCCGATCAACCGGGCGCTGGCGGGCGAAGGTATCCGCGCTCTCGCCGCCGGTCTACCGGCCGTGAACGCCGATCCCCTCGGAATGCCCGGCCGCGAGCAGGTCCTCTATGGGGCGTACCTGGCCGGGGTGGCATTCGCCTCCGCCGGATCGGGCCTGCACCACAAGATCTGCCACGTCCTGGGCGGGGCCTACGACCTGCCCCATGCGCAGACCCACACCATCGTCCTGCCGCACGTGCTGGCCTTCAACGCCCCCGCGGTGCCCGACCTCGATGCCAGGATCGCGGCCGCGTTCGGCTCGGATTCCGCGGTCGCCGGACTCGGCGCCCTGCAAGCCGAGCTTCACGCACCGACCGCGCTGAAGGACTACGGACTGACCGAGAAGGACATTCCCGAGGCCGTCGAGTTGATCCTGCCCGTCATCCCGCCATCCAACCCCCGCCCGGTCACCGCCGACGATCTGCGCACCCTGCTCCACGCCGCCTACTCCGGCGCCCGGCCCGCCGACACCGTCGACCCGACCGGCACCGCCCCCGGCAACGGCAACGGCAACGGCAACGGCAACGGTGCTCACCCCCACCCGCGGAAGGCGAACCGATGACCATCCCCGCTGCACTCCGCCGCGCCGACTACCCCGACTACCGCGACCTGCTCACCCGAACCGACGCACCCCCGGGCTCGTCCTGGGGCCTGTTCGGCCGGGACGACCAACTCGGCACGCTGAACTTCCTCCGGCTCGCCGATCTGAGTCGCTCCGCGCAATCCGTGCGGGCCGGGCAGGCGTTCTCGCTCGACATTCGCTCCGACACCATCGCACCGTCCCTGGCACCGACGCGAGAACCGCTGATCCACCACATCTTTCAACGGACACCGTTCCACCGCGACGAGTGGCTCGACCGCTTCTACACCCAATACGGCTCGCAACTCGACGGGCTCCGCCACATCGCGCACCCCGACCACGGGTTCTACAACGGCGCCGACGGGCATACCTTCACTCCCGGCACCGAGACACTGAGCATCCATCACCTCGCCCAGCTCCCCATCGCAGGGCGAGCGGTCCTCATCGACGTCGACCGATACCTGGCCGCGAACGGCACCCCGCTCGACCACACCGCCGGCCAACCGGTCCCGCTGGCCACGATCACCGCCGCCCTGCGCGACCAGGGCACCGAGATACGCCCCGGCGATATCGCCCTGATCCGGTTCGGCTGGCTCGACCACTACCGCAACCACAGCACACCCGAGTGGCGGGAAAATCTGGTGCACAAGCAGTTCCACACCGGAGTGCTGCAAAGCCAGGACGTGGTGGAATGGCTGTGGGATCACCGTGTCGCCATGGTCGCGGCCGACAACTTCGCCTTCGAATGCTGGCCGGCGCAACCCGGCACGCCGTTCCTGTCCGACGCCGAGCAACGCGGGAAGACCGGTGATCCGCACGCCGGCATCATGCACCGCGCCCTCATCGGGCTCCTCGGCATGCCCCTCGGCGAACTGTGGGACCTCGACGCCCTCGCGACCGCGTGCGCGGAAGACGGGCGATACGAATGCCTGATCACCGTCTCCCCCCTTCCGATCGTCGGCGGAGTCGGATCACCCGCCAACGCCACCGCACTACGCTGACCCATTCCCACTTGTGAAGACGCAACAATCCAGGGCCGCGACGGAGCGGGCAGGCTCGTGTGCAAGCGACCAGCACAAGGTTGTACCCGCCGCCGGCCCTGGACACGATCCGCAGCCTGGACACCACGAGTACTGGAGACCTGCCCATGCACTCTGTGGCACACCGGGGACAAGACGATCCTGTGCACAGCGACGGATGGTCCTGGCAGTGGCAGGCGCGATGCCGCTCGATGGACACCGACTTCTTCTTCACCTATGACGGAGAACCCCGCGGCGCCCGCCTTCGCCGTGAACGTGCCGCGAAACACGTCTGCGCTCAATGCTCCGTTCAGAGTGAATGCCGCAGTCACGCAATCATGGTCGCTGAGCACGGCATCTGGGGAGGCACATCGGACCTGGACCGACGTCGCCTTACCCATTCATAGGCGCCTCCCACCTGCCCGACAGAGTCCAGCGAATGCCGCGTGCATGAACAGCGTGGTCGGTGAGGCTGCACGCTCACTGCTGCCCATGCCGAGTTCGGAACGATCACCCCCACCCGCCGAAGCCAAATTTCGAAGCAGGAGTGCCACCCGTGTCCATCGTGTCCGAACCCACCGCATCGCAGAAGGTCGAGCTGACCGACGAGGAGATCTTCGCCGGCCATCTCGGCGGGAAGCTCTCGGTCGAGCTATCCGCCCCGCTCGACACTCAGCGGGATCTGTCGATCGCCTACACCCCGGGGGTGGCGCAGGTCTCCCGCGCCATCGCCGCCGACGAGACCCTCGCCGACCGCTACACCTGGACCAACCGCCTCGTGGTCGTCGTCAGTGATGGTTCCGCGGTCCTCGGTCTCGGGGACATCGGCCCCCGTGCCTCCCTTCCCGTGATGGAGGGCAAGTCGGCCCTGTTCAAGAACTTCGCGGGCCTGAACTCGATCCCGCTGGTCCTGGGCACCCAGGATCCGGACGAGATCGTCGAGACCCTGATCCGGCTGCGCCCGAGCTTCGGGGCCGTCAACCTCGAGGACATCTCCGCACCCCGCTGCTTCGACATCGAGAAGCGCGTCATCGAGGCCCTGGACTGCCCGGTCATGCACGACGACCAGCACGGCACCGCCATCGTCGTCCTCGCCGCCCTCAAGGGCGCGGTCAAGGTCCAGAACCGGGAACTGTCCGACCTGCGGGTCGTCATCTCCGGTGCCGGCGCCGCCGGTGTGGCCTGCGCGAACATCCTGCTCGCCGCCGGCATCGCGGACGTGACGGTCCTGGACTCGAAGGGCATCGTCTCGGCCGACCGCACCGACCTCAACGAGATCAAGGTCGACCTGGCCGCCCGCACCAACCCGGCCGCCCGCCGCGGCGGCGTCGCCCGGGCCCTCGACGGCGCCGACGTGTTCCTCGGCGTGTCTGCCGGCACCGTCCCGGAGGAGCTCATCGCGACGATGGCGGAGAACTCCATCGTGTTCGCACTGTCGAACCCGGACCCGGAGATCCACCCCGACGTCGCCCGCAAGCATGCGGCGATCGTCGCCACCGGACGCAGCGATTTCCCGAACCAGATCAACAAGGTGCTCGCCTTCCCCGGTGTGTTCAAGGGCGCCCTCGATGCCGGCGCCCGCCGCATCACCGAGGGCATGAAACTCGCCGCCGCCGAGGCGATCCTCTCGGTCGTCGGTGACGAGCTGGCTGTAGACAAGATCGTTCCCAGCCCGCTCGATCCTCGCGTCGCCCCCGCTGTCGCGGAGGCAGTCGCCGCCGCTGCTCGCGCAGAAGGCGTCACCGGCTAGCGAGAATCTCTTCAACGCACGGCTTCTCAGTCACCCCGACGATGTATACGAGGCGCGTGTTCAAGCATCCGGCTGAGGATTCCGTCACAGCGGCAGGAACGCGCCCACCCACGGGCAGGACGAAGTCCACGCTCGGATCGGCGACGATGCGGCCCGTGACGGCGACGACCTACGAGGTCATCTGTTCCCCGGTGACGAGGAAAATCACCCGACGCCCAACCACGACGGCATGGTCACCGAAGCGCTCGTAGAAACGCCCCAACAAGGTCACATCGACCGCAGCCGGGATAGTGCCGGTCCAGGCCGGATCCTCGATCAGGGTGAGCAGCCGTCGATGCAAGTCGTCGAGCTCGTCGTCGCGTCTGCCGATCTCCGCGGCCAGTTCCGGATCGTGCATGCGCAGGACCCGCTCGGCGAGGCCGGCCAACTCGGCCGCCACCCGCCCCATCCGGGAAAGCAACGCCTCCGCCTCACCGGAGGCGACGTGCCCGGGATGGCGGCGGCGCACGCTTTCGGCCACATGCTGCACCAGCCCACCCATCCGGCTCAGATCCGTCACCAGGTGCACACCGGTGACCACCTGACGGAGATCACGCGCCACCGGACCCTGCAACGCCAGCAACGCCATCGCCAGGTCCTCGCACGGACCGCGCAGTTCCTCGATCTGTTCGTTGAGGTCGAACACCCGCTCGGCGAGGGGCAGGTCAGCCAACACCAGGGCGTCGGTCGCCGCCTGAACCGCCTCCCCGGCCAGGTGACACATCGACGCCAGACGGTCTGTCAGCTCGTCGAGCTGCTCGTGAAACTTCATCCGCATGCGCATCATCCTCGTGCACCTGCCGAAGACAGCACCGGGACATGTCGTCTCCCAAGGTCAATCCCATCGCCGAGGCCGCGGTTCTTCCCCGTCCATCCACGCGACCACATCGAACACCCGCAGCGGGCGAGACCTCCTCGGGGAGGCCGGCCTCCTTCCGGACCGACAGCAACCGGCGATGCAACGCCCCGTCGCCGGCGCGCAGCGCCTCCCGCACCGGGTTCACATGTGCTCGCTCGGTACCCAGGACCGCACCGACGACCGAATCCGAAGATCGGGAACAGCCGGGGACGTTTGCGGGCGATCAGCTTCGTCGCCTTCGTCCGGCCGATCCCCGGCAACGCCCACAGGACCGTTTCCAGCTCCCACGCGGGCCACCCCGGGGCCAACGGGTCCGGGTTCGTCGACCAGTCCCGATCCGGGCCAATCGCCGCCAGAAGGGCATTCAACGCCTCTGCCTGAGTGTGCAGGATCGCCCGCGCCGCCGTCCGCGGGGACCTGCACCGACAGGAATGTCACCGCGACCAGATCGTCCGCGGTGAACCGGCCCGCCTCCCCCACCCGGTCCCCGGTGCTCGACCAGGAATCGAAATGTGCCCCGACGTAGGCATCGTCGCCCAGATACGGGCGGCCGTAATACCTCGTCAGAGCCGCGACCGCCGCAGCGTCCGAGTCGGCGGCGAGGGTAGTCGGCAGCCGCAACGTCATACCCCGCACCCTCCCACCACCAGGCGGCCAACGACCAAGAATGTCGCCGGCAGAGAAGGCGCCTCGAGCCACTCACCGCAGGCCCGCGCCGGAGCCGCTGAGAAGGTCACTCTGCCAGTGGAACCCTGCGACAGAAAGATGACATGTGATGGGGACCCCCTCAGCTCGGACGCACGATGGGTGGCGTC
>NZ_JARJBD010000140.1:0-19086 GCF_029269925.1 Rhodococcus sp. T2V | reverse complement strand
GGTGTCGCGGTCGAACTTCCACTTGGCGGCGATCAGTTCCGCGGAGATGCCCTGGTTGACAAGACCTTCCGGGTAGCGGGCGGCGATGCCCGGGCCGGACGCGTCCTGCCCGATGGTGGTCGTGCCCATCGGAACCCGCGACATCGACTCGACACCCGCGGCGATCACGATGTCGTAGGCGCCCGCGATGACACCCTGCGCCGCGAAGTGCGCCGCCTGCTGGCTCGAGCCGCACTGGCGGTCGACGGTGGTCGCCGGAACCGAATCCGGGAATCCGGCCGACAGAACCGCGGTCCGGGTGATGTTGAGGGCCTGCTCGCCGGCCTGGCCGACACAGCCGCCGATGACGTCGTCGACCAGTACGGGGTCGATGCCGTTCCGGTCGACGATGGTGCGCAGCACGTGCGCGAGCAGTTCCACCGGGTGCGTACCCGACAGCGCACCGCCGGGCTTGCCCTTGCCGGAGGCGAGGCGGACTACGTCCACGATGACAGCGTTGGTCATGATGTTCCCTTTCGAAGTGTTTGCGAGCCCGCCCGTGAGTACTTGTTAACCGCCCGCGGTTAAGAAGTACTCACGGGTCAGCGGCCCTGCCAGACCGGTTGGCGCTTCTCGGCGAATGCCGTCGGCCCTTCCTTGGCGTCGGCGCTGGAGAAGACGGTCTTCAAAGCGGCGTTGTTCGCCGCCCATGCACCGTCTTCCCAGTCGGGTTCGGTGGCGGTGCGGTGGATCATCGCCTTCGATTCGCGCACCGACAGCGGTGCGTTGGCGGCGATCTGCTCGGCGAGTTCGAGCGCGACGGCGAGGGCGGTGCCCGCCGGGGCGACCCGGTTGACGAGGCCCAGTTCCTTGCCCTGCGCGGCGGTGATCGGTTCGCCGGTGAGCGCGATCTCCAGCGCGACCTTCTTGGGGATCTGCTGCTGCAGGCGGATCACGCCGCCCGCGGCGGCGAACAGTCCACGCTTGACCTCGGGGAGCCCGAGTTTCGCTTCCTCGTCGACGACCGCGAGGTCGCTGGCGAGCACCAGTTCGGTGCCGCCGCCGAGGGCGAAGCCGTTGACCGCGGCGATGGTCGGCTTGCTGATCCAGTGCTGCGCGTATCCGGCGAATCCCCACTCGGGATGGCCCTCGGCCGCCGTGCTCTGCCCTGCGGCGAGGGCCTTGAGGTCGGCGCCTGCGCAGAACGCGCGACCGGACCCGGTCACCACGATCACCCGTACGTCGGGGTCGTTCTCGGCCTGCTCGAGCAGAGTGCCCACGGCGGTCGACAGCGCGCCGTTCACCGCATTGAGCGCTTTGGGGCGGTTCAGCGTGATGATGCCGATGCCTCCGCGCCGCTCCCACAGTGCGGCTGCCTCCACCGTCTCGGTCTGTTCTGGCACGTCTCATCCTCCGACTCGGCCTGATTACTGATCGCTCGTTAAAGTTAGTACCACGCCGCTGGGAGCAGGGTCAATGGCCGACTTTATCTAGCGCCCGTTCAGTAGCGTCTGGTATGGATAGTCAGGGACCGACGGAGGAGACCACCACGTGTATGCCCAGCAACTGACCAGCGCTTCCGGCCCCGCCGGAGTACAGCTCGCCGAGATCGACGAACCCGACGGAACCGGACGCGTCGTCGTCGATCTGCACGCCGCCGGCGTGGCCTTTCCCGACCTGCTGCAGACCACCGGCAGCTATCAGATCGTCCGCGACATGCCGTTCGTGCTGGGACTCGAGGGTGCCGGCGTCGTCCGCAGCGCCCCCGCAGACAGCGGCATCCGGGCAGGACAGCGGGTGGCCGTCCTCGCGACGGACGGTGCGTGGCAGCAGACCGTCGCGGTGGAACCCGACTCGGTGTTCCCGCTCCCCGACTCGGTGTCGCTCGAGGCGGGCGCCGGCTTCCTGCTGAACTACCTCACCGTGCACTTCGCCCTCGACGAGCGTGCCCGCTACCGCGCAGGCGAGACCGTGCTGGTGCACGGCGCCGCCGGCGGTGTCGGGGTGGCCGCGCTGCAGGTCGCGGCCGCGCTGGGACTCGAGACGATCGCCGTGGTCAGCACGGAGGAGAAGGCCGGGATCGCGAAGGCCAACCGCGCCGACCACGTCGTCCTCGTGGACGGGTGGAAGGACCGGGTCCGCGACCTCACCGACGGCCGTGGCGTCGACATCATCCTCGACCCGGTGGGCGGCGACCGCTTCACCGACAGCCTGCGCAGCCTCGCACCCAACGGGCGGCTCGTGGTCCTCGGCTTCACCGGCGGCGAGATCCCCACCGTCAAGGTCAATCGGCTTCTGCTGCGCAACATCTCGGTTCTCGGCGCGGGATGGGGCGAATACGTGCGCACCCACCCCGGCTACACGGGCCGGCAGTGGGCGGCCCTGAGCCCGCTCCTCGAATCCGGCGCGCTCCGGATCACCGAACCCACCGTCTACTCGTTCGAACACGCCGGCGACGCACTGCGGACGCTCGAAACCCGTTCCGCCACCGGCAAGATCGCCCTCTCCGTCCGCCCTTCCTGACTAAGGATCCTCATGAGCTCCGACATTCCCGGCGTGCACACGACCGTCGACAACGGCGTCCTCCGCGTCACCCTCGACCGCCCGTCCCGCATGAACGCCGTCACCACCGAGTCCCTCGACGCCATCGCCGACGCCTTCGACAAGCACGCGGGTGACGCGGAGGCCCGGGTCGCGATCCTCACCGGCGCGGGCCGCGCCTTCTGCACGGGTGCGGACCTGGGCGGCCTCGACATCTCCGGGCCGCCGTCGTCCGCGACGATCGACGCCGCGAACCGCGCGGCGGCCACGATCCGCGCGTTCCCGCGGCCCGTGATCGGTGCGGTCAACGGTCCCGCGGCGGGTGTCGGGGTCTCGCTCGCCCTCGCCTGCGACCTCACGCTCGCCACCGAGTCCAGCTATTTCCTGCTCGCCTTCACGAAGGTCGGTCTGATGCCGGACGGCGGTGCCACCGCGTTGGTCGCCGCGTCGATCGGCCGCGCCCGTGCCCTGAAGATGGCCCTCCTGGCCGAACGACTGCCCGCGCGTGAGGCTCTCGCGGCCGGGTTGATCGCCGACGTGTACCCCGACGACGAGTTCGCCGCGACCGTCGACGCCCTCGCGCGACGTCTCGCGGACGGACCGTCGGAGGCCTTCCACTTCACCAAGGACGCCGTCAACGACGCGACGCTCATCGAACTCGACAACGCGTTCGCCCGCGAGCGTTCGGGCCAGATCGACCTTCTCGCCGCCGCCGATTTCCAGGAGGGCGTCGCAGCGTTCCTGGAAAAGCGTCCCGCCGTGTTCGGCCGGGCCTGAGGACGTCACCATGACAGCGGACGCCACCGTGACAGCGTCGTCGCACGCGCAGCCCTTCGCCTCGCGGCGGACGCACTGGGCCAATCATGTTGCCCGGCATGCTTTCGCGAAACCCGATGCGGTGGCGCTCCGGTTCCGGGGCGCCTCGACCACCTGGCGTGAACTCGACGACCGCAGCGCGCGGACCGCGGCGGTACTGGCCGCCCGCGGTGTCACTCGCGGCGACCGCGTCGTGCTGCTGCTCACCAACCGCCCCGAGTTCCTCGAGGTGATGCTCGCCGCGAACCGCCTGGATGCGATCGCCGTCCCCGTCAATTTCCGGTTGAGTCCCGGCGAGGTGACGTTCATCGTCGCCGACAGCGACGCCGCCGTCGTGGTCGTCGAGGATTCACTCGTCGATCTCACGGCCGAGGTCGACGACGCCGTGCCGGTGCTCGTGGTCGGCGACGCCCCCGACGACGTCTCGCTCGAGAAGCAGTTGCGCGCCGCAGATCCCGACGTTCCGATCGCGGACGTACCGGAGGATTCGCCTGCGGCCATCATGTACACGTCCGGCACCACCGGGCGTCCGAAGGGCGCGGTGCTGTCGCACCTGAATCTGCAGGCGCAGGCACTGACCCTCATCCGGGGATGGCGACTGTTCGACACCGAGTCCGAGGTCAACCTGGTCTCGTCGCCGCTGTTCCACATCGCCGCCCTCGGCAGCGTCGGACCGTTCCTGCTGATCGGCGCGACCGTCGTGATCCACCCGACCGGTGCGTTCGACGCGACCGAACTACTCGACGCGCTCGAGCGCGAGCGGGTGACCAGCGTGTTCATGGTGCCCACCCAGTGGCAGGCCATCCTCGACGACGCCGGCCCCGAGGGCCGGGATCTGGTCCTGCGGGTGCTGGGGTGGGGCGCCGCGCCTGCCACCCCGACACTCCTCGACCGGCTGAACGCCGCGTTCCCCGACGCCGCCATCGTGGCCTTCTTCGGGCAGACCGAGATGTCGCCGGTGACGTGCATGCTCGACGGCAAGGATGCCGTGCGCAAGATCGGCTCGGTCGGGAAGCCGATCGACACGGTCGCGATGCGCGTGGTCGACGAGGCGATGAACGACGTGCCGCAGGGCGAGATCGGTGAGATCGTCTACCGCGGAACGGGACTCATGGAGGGATACTGGCGCAACCCCGAGGCTACCGCGGACGCGTTCGACGGCGGCTGGTTCCACTCGGGTGATCTGGTGCGCGTGGACTCCGAGGGATTCGTGTACGTGGTGGACCGCAAGAAGGACATGATCATCTCGGGCGGGGAGAACATCTACTGCGCCGAGGTCGAGAATGCCCTCGCCGCCCACCCGGACATTCTCGACGTCGCGGTGATCGGGCGGGCCGACGAGCGGTGGGGCGAGGTTCCCGTCGCGGTCGTGGTCCCGCGGGCCGGGGCCGCGCCGGGGGTCGACGCCCTCGCGGACTGGCTCGACGGCCGGGTCGCCCGGTACAAGCGGCCCAGGTTCGTCGAGATCCTCCCCCAATTGCCCCGCAACGCCAGCGGCAAGGTCGTCAAAGGCGTTCTGCGCGAGCAGTTCGGTGCACTGAACAGCTAACCCACCGTCGGCAGGGTACTCGACACCTGCACCCACCCCCGAGTGCCGGCGGACGATTCCGACACTCGGGGGTGGACAGGCGTGTTCCTACGCGGTCGGTGAGGGAAGCAGGTCGCGCACGTAGAGACCGGGTGCGTCGCCCAGGACGGTGTGCTCGTCGCTGCCCAGGTGTGTGCTCGCCGCGGTTCGCTCGCCGGCGCGCTCCGAGACCCAGTCGGCCCACGGTTCCCACCAACTCCCGACCTTCTTCGTCGCCGCGTCGAGCCACGCCTGCGGATCGGGTCCCGGCTCGCCGCCTTCCCAGTAGTGGGACTTCGGGTTGCCGGGCGGGTTGACGAGGCTGGCGATGTGCCCGGAGAAGCTGAGCACGAACTTGCTGTCACCCGACAGCAACTGGGTGGTGCGGTAGCAGTTCTTCCAGTCCGTGAGGTGGTCGGCAATCGCGCCGGACACGAAGGTGGGCACGGTGATCCCGCCGAGGTCGACGGGCGTTCCCAGCACGGTCATCGCTCCCGGCGTCGCGAGGGTGTTGTCCTCGAAGATGTCGAGGAACTGGACGTGCAATGCCCCGGGCAGGTTGGTGCCGTCGGCGTTCCAGGCGAGGATGTCGAAGGCCGGTGGCGTCCGCCCCATGAGGTAGTTGTTGACCAGGTAGTTGAAGACCAGATCGTTCGGGCGCATCCAGGTGAAGGCGCTGCCCATGTCGCGGGCCGAGATGATGCCGTTGCGCCGGGACCGGCCCTTGACCATCTTCAGCAGACCCGGTCCCGAGAACGCCGCGAGCCCCGCCGGGTTTGCGAAGTCGAGCATCGTCACGGCGTACGACATGCTGTGCACACGGGTGTCCCCGATCGCGGCGAGGTGATTGAGCAGGGCTGTGGTGATGAGACCGCCGGCGCAGAACCCGATCACGTTGACGTCGTCGCTGCCGGTGATCTCCCGAACCTCGTCGATCGCGTCCGACACGCGTTGCGCATACGTGTCGAGGTCCCAATCACCCTGTTCCGCTGTCGGATTACGCCACGCCAGCATGAACGTCTGCAGTCCGCGAGAGACTGCGTGCTCGACGAAACTGCGGCCGGGACGCAGATCGAGTAGAAGCGGCCGATCGGCGGCGGCACCACGAGCACCGGCCGCTCATACACGGTCTCCGTGGTCGGCGTGTACTGCAGCACTTCGGCGACCTCGTCGCGGGCGACTACGGCGCCCGGCGTCACCGCGAGATCGACACCGACGGTGAAGGCGTCGGGATCGACCATCTGCGGCATCCCGCCGTTGCGGCGCAGGTCGGACACGTAGTTGCGCGCGCCGCGCACCAGGCTCATACCGCCGGTGTCGAAGGCCTCTTTCACTGCGGCCGGGTTGGTGAGCAAGTAGTTCGTGGGTGCGAGCGCGCTGGTGAGGATGGTCGACGCGAACGCCGCTTCCTCCGCGCGGCGGTGGTCGACCCGTCGGCTCCACTCCTCGACGACGCCGTCGATTGCGTCGACGGACGCGAGATAGGTTTGCTGCACGCGGCGATAGAACGGGTTGCTCGTCCACGCCTGGTCGGTGAACCGCCGGTCGCCCTCGGCCGACGCCACATCCGAGCTGCCCACCGCGATCTTCGTCAGTTCGCGCCCGAAACGGAGGGACTCGCGCAGGACCACCCGGCCCTGCCCGACGGCGCCCGTCACTGCGCTCACCGCGTCCCATGCGCCGAACCCGTCGGTGCGACCCTCCCCGTCGGGGGTGGCATCGGGTGTCACGAGTGCCATCTTCGTCTCCGCAGTCTTGGTCAACGGTTCTCCTCTGTCAGCACCTGGACCAGACACCCCCGTCGCGGGGATTCGTCCCTGTGTTGATCGGAGCATAAACACCAAGAATGGTTACTCGCGCGTAATAAATATTTCGAGCAAGATCATTTTCGACAGCGTGGGCGTCCGTGTCGAAAATGGAAACACGAGACGCATTTCTGATCGACATTCATTCAGCGGTAACTTTTTTCGCGCCGTGGGCCACTCTCGTGCAACACCATGGGACCCAGAAGAGGGTGCGGGATCAATGCGCGTGAAGCACTTCCCCGACCGGGGCGGTGTGCGTTACTGTGCGATCTCCAAGGGCGACGACGGAAGAAATTCGCCCATCATCGACGGGGGACCATGAACGCATCCAATTCGACGACAGGTGTCACCACCCGCACACCGGCACGCAGTGTCACGATGGCGGAACTGCCGACGTTGGTCGGTACCCGACTGGGCTCGTCCGGGACGTTCGTGGTCACGCAGGAACGCATCGACACGTTCGCCGAGGCCACCGACGATCGCCAGTGGATTCACGTCGACCGCGATCGTGCGCGGACCGGACCGTTCGGCACCACGATCGCGCACGGGTACCTCACGCTCTCGCTCGCGGTTCCCCTGCTGTGGGAGATCTTCGAGGTTTCCGACTGCGACCAGGTCGTCAACTACGGGCTGAACAAGGTGCGGTTTCCGGCACCCGTTCCGGTCGATTCGACGCTCAGCGCGGTCGCCGACCTCGTGGCGGTCGAACCGTGCACCGGCGGATATCAGGCCACCATCGCCCTCACCTTCGACGTGACGGGCGGCAGCCGTCCGGTCTGCGTCGCGGAGATACTGCTCCGATTCCTCACCGGTTAACCTGATGGAGTGGTCGACGAGGAAGCACGCTATCGCACCCTGGGGGAACTGATCCGGCGGCAGCGGGAGCTGGCCGAGCTCCCGATGCGGCAGTTCGCCGCGATGGTCGGCATTTCCAATCCTTATCTCTCCCAGATCGAGCGCAACCTCCGGGAGCCGAGCGAACGCGTCCTCGACGCGATCGCCGAGCATCTGCAGATGTCGACCGACATGCTGCTCGGGCAGCTCCGGAACGAACCTCGAGCCGTGTCCGGGGTCGTCACCGCGATCGACGGAGACCCCGACCTGACGAACGCACAGCGCAAGGCCCTCACGGAAATGTACGAGACGTTCCGAGAGGTCACCCGCGGCAAGCGCAAGCGGGGAAGGCCGGCCACAGGCGACGACTCGAACGTCGACGACTGACCGGCCCCGGCACGCGGCTTACTTCAGCAGTTCACGGACCGCCGAGGTCGCCGCGCCGCTCACGTTCCGCACCAGCGTCGCCTGAGCACCGGTGACGGTGCCGATCCACTCGAAGCTGCTGGCGTCGCCGAGGGTGGTGTGGAAATCGAGGCTGCTGTCGAGGGCCTTCTCGTACACGTCGAGTGACAAGTTGCCCGCCTTCTTCGCGGCATCGATGAACTGCGAGCCAACGGACGGGATCTCCGTCTTCGCGTTGGCGGACTTGGGATTCGGGGTGGGGGTGGTCATGGCGGTCTCCTTCGCGACTGATTCGTTAGCAAAATAGCACAGCGATTGCTAACGGACCAGGGTCGGTGACGGACCGCCCGTCGGCTAGCCCACCGGTGGACTGAGGTGGCGGACCAGGAAGTCGGTCTCGTCCGCGACCACCCGCTCGAACAGTGCATCGAAGTACGGGTCGAAATGCCCGCCCGGGTACACGTGCACCTCGGCGTCGGGGGTCCTGGCCGCCGCCTTCTGCGCACTGCGGGTGAACGTGACGACGTCGTTGTCGGCGATGGCGAAGAAGACGGGGCAGGCGATCTTCCCGACCGTCCTCGTCGGCCGGTACAGCGCCGCCTGCAACGCCACCCGGCCCGGGGTTTCGTTGCGCCACGTCGAACCGGGCGGATCCATCGCGTGATACCCAGCCTCCGCGTCGGGTGAGGTCATGGCCGCGAACGAGCCCGGCGGTCCGACGACGGGGAACATGTGCGGCGGACGGTGTCGCAGTTGGGCGTACCGGTCGCGCAGGTAGGCGACCGCCATGCGGCCGAGCCCGGCCGGCCCGAGTCGCGGGAGGTTGGTCAGTCCGTCGGTGTACGGAACCTGCGACACGACCGCGGCCACGCGCCGGTCCCGCGCTGCCGTGGTCAGGACGAGTCCGCCGGACAGGGACGTCCCCCAGAGCGCAACCCGGCCGGGGTCGATGTCCGGGCGGGTGCACACGTATGCGACGGCGCTGTCCCAGTCGTCGAGCTGGCTACCGATGTCGAGCAGTTGCCGGGGTTCGCCCTCGCTGGCACCGAAGTGGCGGTAGTCGAACACCAGCGCCGCGATTCCCGCGGCCGCGAACCGCGCCGCGAAGGCGTCGAGTCGCTGCTCGCGCACTCCGCTCCAGCCGTGCGCGAGCACCACGCAGGGTGCCGGCGTGGGTGTTTCGACTCGGCGACGGTACAGCCAGGCAGCGCAGCGCTGCCCTCGCGAGATGAACGATACGTCCTCGCGGCGGACGTCAGGGCACGACCGACCAGCTTCGACGGGTGTCGGCCGAGGATTCATGGAGGCGCCTCCGAGAGGTGTGGACACCGTTCAGTCTCGGGCGCTTCGGAGACCTGCGACAGGCACCCTAGGGTGACGAATCCGCACCCCAGGGTGGAAGATCAGCTCTCGAGGGCGACTTTCATGCGCTCGAGAGTCTGCCGCATCCCCTCCAGCATCAGCCGGTCGCGGTTGCTGCCCAGCACCTTCGATTTCTGCACCAGTCGCACCCACCATACGGGCGTCGCGTAGATCTCCCGGGTCTCGGTGACGAGCGTGCCGGAGCCGGAGGGTTCGAGGTGATACGTCCAGCGCGCCTTCGGTTCGTCCGCCTCGAACGAGAACCTTTGGTCCGGAACGACATCCACGACGGTGCAGTGCGTCTTCCAGCGCACCGCTCCGTGCCGGTTGGCGCCGACGAACCGCGACCCCACCGTCGCCGGTGTGCCCGACGTCCAGCGCGCCCCGGTGTTCTCGGGACTGAACCGGCCCATGCCCTCGACGTCGGTCACCACACCCCACACCCGGGTGGGCGGAACGTCGATCAGGATCCTCGCGCTGTCCACGTCTAGCGGCCCGGAATCCACTGCAGCGCCTTCACGAAGGGCGGCATGATCTTGGCCCACACCTTCGGCGAGAGTCCCCGCGGGCCACCGAGGTTGAGGACGCGGGTGGTGGCGATGGTCTGCGGCTCGGTGTACTTGAGGAGCCCGTCCTCGCCGTGGCGGCGCCCGACACCGGACACCCCCATGCCGCCCATCGGCGCTCCGGTGCTGCCCCACGCCGGCGCGTAACCCTCGTCGACGTTGACGGTTCCGGCGTGGATCCGGGCGGCGATGGCCTCGCCCTCCGCCTTGGTTCCCGCCCACACGCTGGCGTTCAGGCCGTACTCGGTGTCGTTGGCGCGTTCGACCGCCTCGTCGACGTCGGCGACGGGGTAGATCGAGACCAGCGGCCCGAACGTCTCGTCGCGGTAGCACTCGGCGTCCTCCGGGACACCGGTCAGGACCGTCGGCTCGTAGAACAGCGGTCCGAGGTCGGGGCGTGCCTTGCCGCCCGCCACCACGGTGGCGCCCTTGACGACGGCGTCGTCGACGTGGCTGGACACGGCCTTGACCTGGTCCTCGGACACGAGGCTGCCCATTTCGATGCCGAAGTCGTAGCCGGCGCCGAGCTTCATGTTGCGGACGCGTTCGCCGAACATCCGGGTGAATTCGGGTGCGATGGACTCCTCGACGTAGATGCGCTCGATGGAGATGCACAGCTGCCCGGAGTTGGAGTAGCAGGCGCGGACGGCGGCGTCGGTCACCTCACGGAGGTTGGCGCCTGCGGTGACGATCATCGGGTTCTTGCCGCCGAGTTCGGCGGAGAAGCCGATGAGGCGGCGACCGGCCTGCTCGGCGAGCAGCTGACCCGTCGCCGAGGACCCGGTGAACATCAGGTACTCGGTGTTCTCGACGAGGGCGGTGCCGACCACCGAGCCCGGTCCGGGCACGACGGCGAACAGGTCGCGCGGCAGCCCGGCCTGGTACAGCAGGTCGACGCAGGCCAGGGCGCAGTACGGGGTCTGGCTGTCGGGCTTGAGGACGACGGCGTTGCCGGCGAGGAGCGCGGCGACGGCGTCCGACACCGCGAGGGTCATCGGGTAGTTCCACGGCGAGATGACGCCGACGACGCCCTTCGGCTGGTACCGCACCACCGTCTTGGTGAGGCCGGGCAGCATGCCGGAGATGCGGCGGGGACGCAGCAGCTTGGGGGCGACGCGCGCGTAGTGGCGGGCGGTCATCGAGATGTCGAGGACCTCCTCCTGCGCGGCGGCGCGGGACTTGCCCGTCTCGGCCTGCGCCATGTCCATTAGCGCGTCGCGGTTCTCGAGCACCAGGTCGCGGTAGCGGTGGAAGATCGCGGCGCGTTCGGTGACCGGGCGGGCGGCCCATTGCTTCTGCGCCACCCGGGCCCGCGCGATCGCGTCTTCGGCGTCCTGGGCCGTGCCGACGGGGACGATGGCCAGTTCCTTGCCCGTGAACGCCTCGACGACGGACCGCGTCGGGCGATCCGCGGCGTCCGGGATGGCGATGAGGTCGGCGAGCCGCGCGAACGTGGCGGCGGTCGGAACAGGCATTTCGTACCCCTACTGGTTAGTAGTTTTCGCGGTTACAGATAACTTACCCGTTCCGTGTGCCGTGTCACAGGGGCGGACGGATCAGTGCCGCTCCTCGAGCCCCACCGCCTCCCGCAGCTTTTCCTCCGCCTTCTTCAGTTCGGGATCGTCCTGGGCGGAGGAATCGAGCAGGGCGGCGAGGGCCTCGGCGATGACGTTGAGCTTCTCCTGCAGCGCCTCCGCCGACCGCCTGCCCGCGTTCTCCAGCAGCACCACCAGCAGCAGCGTGAATACGGCGCCGACTGTGTGGATGGCGATCTGCCACTCGTGGAGGTCCTTCCACAGCGGAATGCTGACCACCCACAGGACCACGACACCCGCACAGATCCCGAAGAACGGCGCCTGGCTGACCCGGAGTTCGATCTGCTCGACGAACTTGTCGAACGTCGACCGCTGATCCGTGCGCTGCTCGCGTGCAGCCTTCGCACTGCGTTCCATCTTCGGAGTCTAGGCTCAGCCGCCACTTCCGATATGCCCGATTCAGCCGATATGACTGTTTCAGCACATCACGACGTTGAGTGCGAGACCGCCCGTGGATGTCTCCTTGTACTTGTCGGACATGTCGAGGCCGGTCTGCCGCATCGTCTCGATGACCGTGTCGAGGGAGACGACGTGGCTGCCGTCGCGGTTGAGGGCCATGCGGGCCGCGCTCAGTGCGGTCACGGCCGCGATCCCGTTCCGCTCGATGCAGGGGATCTGCACGAGACCGCCGACCGGGTCGCAGGTGAGGCCGAGGTGGTGTTCCATCGCGATCTCGGCGGCGTACTCGACCTGCGCCGGTGTTCCGCCGAGCACCGCGCACAGCGCCCCGGCCGCCATCGCGCACGCCGATCCGACCTCACCCTGGCAGCCGGCTTCCGCCCCCGAGATGGACGCGTTCGCCTTCACCAGCGATCCGATCGCCGTGGCGGTGAGCAGGAACGCCCGCATGTCCGCGGTGCCGCCGGAGAGGAACTGCTCGTAATACCGTCCGACGGCCGGGACGATCCCGGCGGCCCCGTTCGTCGGCGCCGTGACGACGCGGCCACCGGCGGCGTTCTCCTCGTTGACGGCCATCGCGTACGTCTGCAGCCAGTCGATCGCATCGTGGGACGAACCGGCGGATACCAGTCGCCGGTACAGACCCGGCGCCCGGCGCACCACGTCCAGCCCACCGGGCAGCCTGCCCTCGGTGGCGACACCGGATTCGATGCACGACACCATCGCCGACCAGATGCGGTCGACCGCTTCCGGCACGCGGCCGGCCCCGATCAGTACTGCCTCGTTCGCGTCCGCGACCTCGGCGATGCTGTTCCCGGTCTCGGCGCAGATATCGAGCAGCTCACCGGCGGTCGTGAAGGGGAACGGCACGGCGGGCCGGTCGTCGACTGCGGGCGGTCGTGCATTCTCCGGAACGACGAACCCTCCGCCGACCGAGTAGTACACCCGGTCGGCGACGGCGGATCCGGCGCCGTCGATGGCTTGCAGCCGCAATGCGTTGGTGTGCAACGGCATCCGAGTGAGCGGTGCGAACACCACGTCCCGTTCCCGCATGACGACCGGACGCGTACCGCCGAGGGCCACGGTGGCGCCGTCGCCGAGCCTGCGCCACGCGCCCCGAACATCGTCGGGATCGCACGTCTCCGGCCGGGCCCCGGCCAGCCCGGCGACGACGGCATCGGGGGTGCCGTGGCCGATGCCGGTCGCCGCCAGCGCCCCGTAGAGAACGCATTCCACCCTCTCGACCCGGTCGAGCCGACCTGACGCGCGCAACTCGTCGACGAAGTCCGCGGCCGCACGCATCGGGCCGACGGTGTGGGAGCTGCTGGGCCCGATGCCGAGGGAGAAGAGTTCGGTCAGGGAGACGTACGCGCTCATGCCCAGTTCGCGGTCCGGGTGAATCCCTCCGGGCGTTCCGCCTGCAGCCGGAGCAGCTCGCCGCGGACCCCGGCGTCCAGTGCGGCGTCGAGGACGGTCCATGCCAGCGCCGTCGCACCGTCGATGATCGCCGTGTCGGCGGCGGGAGTCGCCGCGGCGTCAGCGAAGTCGGCGTTGTGCGGGATCGCGGTGCTCCCGAGGACGGCGATCCCGGGGTGGATCGACGGCACGACCTGCGACACGTTGCCCATGTCGCTGGACCCGCCGCCGAGCTCCGCGGACGTCAGTTCGCGGCCGGTGGCCTGCACGTTCCGGTCCCAGAGGTCCGCCAGCACCGGGTTGTTCAGCATCGGCGCGTAGGGCGGTTCCGTCGCCTCGTAAGCCCACTCGCATCCGGTCGCGATCGCACCCGCCTCGAAGCAGGCGAGCACCCGCTCCTTCACCTCGCGCCACTCGTCGATCTCCGGTGCCCGCACCTCGACCTGCACGACCGTCCGGGCCGGGATGATGTTGGTGACGTCGCCGCCGTGCGAGACGAACGCGTTGACGCGCGTCTTCGCCCGGAACTGCTGACGGACCAGCCCGATGGCGTTCAGCGCGATCGTCGCGGCGGCCCCGGCGTTGATCCCGTGCTCCGGTGCGCCGGCGGCGTGTGCGGCGCGGCCGGTGAACGTGACCTCGAACCGGTCGACCGCCTGCATCCACAGTGAGGCGCAGGGCATGTCCGTGCCCGACGTGCCGTGGACCATCAGCGACAGCGCCGCGTCCTCCCACGCGCCGGCTTCGAGCATGGGAATCTTGCCGCCGCCGTGCTCCTCGGCGGGTGTGCCCAGCAGTTTGATCCGGAGTCCGGCCTCGTCGGCGACGGCCGCGAGCGCGAGTGCGGTGCCGACCCCGGCGGCCGCGATCATGTTGTGCCCGCACGCGTGTCCGACCTCGGGCAGTGCGTCGTACTCGGCGCAGATCGCGACGGTGAGGTCGCCGCTTCCGTAGGTCGCCTCGACGGCCGTGTCGAGTCCGTAGACGCCGACGGTCGTATCGAAGCCGGCGTTCCGGAGCGTGTCCCCGACGAGCGCGGCCGCGCGGTGCTCCTCGAACGCGATCTCGGGGGTGTCGTGAATGCGATGGCTGAGCTCGAGCAGCTTCTGCTCGTTGTTCCGGATGATCTGCGCCGCAGCGTCCTTCAACGTTGCCGTGCGCGCGTCGGTGGTGTCGCCTGCGGAGGTGGCGAGAGTCATGAGCGGGTACCCTCCTGGTAAATGGGAACGACGGTCACTGCGCGACGACGACGTCACGCAGAGGCGGCGCGACGACCCCGTCGGGAAGCGGTGAGTCGTAGGGAGTTTGCGTCGTGCGCGTGCTGAATTCCTTGCGCGCCGACGCCAGCAGTTCGGCGTCCGTCAGGAGGTCCACGGCGGTCGAGGCCATGATCTTCGCGGCGTGGATCATCCCCTTGTGCGCGGCGGGCAGCTTGCCCTGCGCGACCATCTGCCACGAGTGGGCGGCCGTGCCGACACCGACGCACGCGGTGGCGCACTGCACGAGCGGCGTCACCCAGCTGACGTCGCCGAGGTCGCTGGAGCCGGTCATCGTCGGGCGCAGCGAGCGCGCGTCGAACGTGACGATCCCGGTGTGCAGAGCGCCTCCGTCGCTGTCGAATTCACCGCCGAGCGTGCTCGCCGTGCGTCCCGACGCCGTCTTGGTAACGAACGCCTCCGCGGACGCGAGATCGGTGTCGTCGAAGGGCACCGGCCCGAGCTCGCGGAGCCGCTCCTGCATCGAATCCTCGAGGACGACGTTGGGCAGGATGTCCGAGCAGCCGCCGTCGATCTCGATCTCGACCGTCGTCTCCGTCATCAGGGCGGCGCCCTCGGCGATCTTCGTCACGCGGGCGAACAGCTCGCGCATGCCGGCCACGTCGGGCGAGCGCACCAGGTAGTAGGCCTCGGCGGATGCCTGCACGACATTCGGCGAGCGGCCTCCGGTGTCGAGGATCGCGTAGTGGATCCGGCAGTCCGAGGGCATGTGCTCACGGAGGAAGTTCGTGCCCACGTTCATCAGTTCGAGTGCGTCGAGTGCGCTGCGGCCACGTTCGGGCGACACTCCGGCGTGCGCGGCGATGCCGGTGAACCGGACGTACGCCTGGACGTAGGCGAGGGTCCGGATCCGTTGCACGGTGGTGGTGTCGCCGGGATGCCAGGACACGGCGGCATCGACGTCGTCGAAGGCACCTTCCTTGACCATGAACGTCTTTCCGGCGGCGGCTTCCTCCGCGGGACAGCCGTAGTAGCGGACGGTTCCGGGCAGGCCGTTCGCGTCGAGGTAGCGTTTGACGGCAGTCGCGGCAAGGAGGGAACCGCCGCCGAGCAGGTGGTGGCCGCAGCCTTGTCCGTTGCCGGACTCGTTGCCGGGTTCCGGCTCCGGCACAGCACTTCCCGATTTCTGACTCAGACCGGCGAGGGCGTCGTACTCACCGACGATCGCGATCACCGGTTGACCGCTGCCCGCTTCCGCGCTGAATGCGGTCGGGATTCCCGCCACCGACCGGGTGACGGTGAAGCCCTCCGCCTCGGCAGCAGCGATCTGCGCATCGACGGACGCGTGCTCTTCCCAACGCAATTCGGGGTTGTCCCAGATGGCATCGCTCAACGCGGCGTACTGCGGGCCGAGCTCGTCGATGGTGCCGAGGAGTTGTGGATCGACAGACACAGGAATTCCTTTCATCGGTGTCACGGGTTGTCAGGCGTGTATTTGCTCGCCGTCGGCGAGCGTGGGCTTGTCGTTCTCGGTGGTCGTCGCGGGAGACCGGAGTTTGCGCGCCAGGACGGCCGTGACGACGCACAGTGCAGCGCAGACTGCCCAGACCACGTGATAGGCGCTCGCGGAAGGGATCTGCTTGCCGCCGGCGGTGAGTGCCGGGGTGACCATCGACGACATCACGAGCGCGAACACGGCGCCGGACACGGCGCCCGCCGCGGTGCGGGACGTGTTGTAGAGGCCGGACGCGATGCCGACCGAATCCGGCGGCGCCTGCTGCACGATGACGGTGGGCAGCACCCCGACCACCACTCCGCCGCCGAGGCCCGCGACGACGAGCCACAGGGCGAACAGTGGGGCGCTCCCCGGGACGACGATCATCAGTCCGTAAGCCGCCGCCGAGAGCAGCGCACCCAGTGCGAGGGATCCGGGGACGGTGAGGGCGGACCGGGCGAGCCGGTCGCTGACGGACGCGCCGACGAACATCGCGAGCGCGAACAGCGCCAGGATCAGGCCGGTCACGGACGCGGTGACACCCATCCCGTAGCCGTTCGTCTCCGGCACGGCACGCAGGAAGAGGGCGCAGGGGGTCTGGACACCGAACAACTGGGCGCCGAACAGCAACGCCATCAGCATCGGTACCCGCATCCCTCGTCCGATGACGTCGAGGTCCACGAGGGGGTGCTGGACGCGTCGTTCCACGAACACCCACACGACGAGAACCGCGGCCCCGACGCCGACGGCCGACCACGTCAGCGCGCTCGTCCAACCCCAGGTGCTCGCGTTGGACACACCGCCGAGCACGCCGAGCAGTCCGACCGTGAGCAGGACCGCACCGGCCCAGTCGACTGTTCCTTCCTTACGCACCGTCGTCTCCGGGACGAGGAAGTAGACGACGGGCAGGCAGATCGTCATGAGCACGGCGGGGACGAGCAGGACCAGCCCGACATTGTCGACGACGGAGTCGAGGAGGAATCCCGAGAGCAGGCCACCGACGGCGGCGCCCAGCGTCAGCGACCCGACGAGTCGGCCGATGCTCCGGCCGGCCGTGGCCGCGTTGCGGTCCCGCACGATCGCGAATTCGAGCGGCAGGAACGCCGCGAGCGGCGCCTGCAGCGCCCGGCCGACGAGCAGCAGTTCGTAGGACGGCGCGAACGCGACGAGGTACGAACCGAACGCGACGGAAGTGGTGGCGAGAACGAGAAGGCGTTTGTGCCCGAAGAGGTCCCCGAGTTTGGCGATCAGCGGCACGCAGGCGGCCGTTCCCAGCAGGTACATGGCGCTCACCCAGTTCAATGCGGCGGACGACGCGTCGAAACGCTCGCCGATGGCGGGCAGCAGCGGGGACAACCACCCCTGCAGCAACCCGCTCGCGAACTCCATGACCACGAGAAACCCGACCGCTGCGGTGGCAGCGTCGCCTCCCCGGATGTGGGGCGAAGAACTCATGTCGACTCCAAGAGGACGAGTGGAAAGTGACTCATGGAAGAGTGCCGCCGCGTGAATTCCGTCGTGTAAATTTGCAGCATTCTCGGCATCGAAGGGCGAACTATGCAGGATTACGAGCCAGATGACGTCGACTTCGCACTCATACATGCACTGCAAATCGAGCCACGGGCATCGTGGAAGGCGCTCGCGCCCGCATTGGCCGTCGACCCCGTGACGTTGGCGAGGCGCTATCAGCGGCTCCTCAACGCCGGACTGATCTGGATCACCGGATACGACCCCGGGACGCCCGGGCGTGGCGCGCTGATCGAAATCGAATGCGCACCCGGACAATCCGTCTCCACCGCGGAGGCCATCTCCGAAGATCCGATGGTCGCGAGCATCGATTTCACGGCGGGCGGACGCGACCTGCTGCTCACCCTGATGGCAGAGGATTCGGTAGACACGTCACGATTCCTGCTCCACCGCCTCGGGGAGTATCCGGCGATCCGGCGAGCCCGGACGCACCTCATCACGGAGGTCCTCTTCGAGGCCGGGAACTGGCGGCTGCGGACACTGTCGGCGGAGCAGGTCGCCAAGGTTCCCGCAGCCCGACCGCCGCGTCCCCGCGCAGCGCGGACGGTCGCACCCGGCCTCAAGCGCCTGATCCATCACGAACTGGGAATCGACGGCCGCGCACCGACCACGGCGATCGCGGAACGCGCCGGCGTCAGCAATCAGCGCATCACCGACGCGATCGCGACGATGCGGCGGGACGGCTCCCTCCGACTGCGCACCGACATCGCCCGGACCTACTCGGAGTGGCCGATCTACGCCTGGTACTTCATGCAGGTTCCCGCGCCCCTCGTCGAGCGACTGAGGACCTCGCTGGGCAAGATCGAGGAAGTGCGGTTGGCGGTGCTCGTGGCCAGCGAATACAACCTGATCATGGCCGTCTGGTTGCGCACCCTCAACGACGTTCACCGGTTCGAACTGCTCCTGGAGAAGCTCCTGCCCGGGTCAAGGGTGGCGGACCGCTCGGTGGTCATGCAGATCGGCAAACACCTCGGGCACATACTGGACGACCGCGGCCGCGCGACGGGTCCGGTGGTGTCCATGATTTCGCCCATCCCGACGTGAGCACGGGCCACGATTCTCAGAGGAATCACAACTCGTACCCCTAACGTGTCCCCGGCATACTCACCGACACTGGAGGACTCGTCATGAACGTTTCACGAGCACGTCTGCACCTCGGCATCGCAGCGGCCGGCACCCTCGCCGCGGCCGTCCTGGTACCGGGGATCGCTTCCGCGGATCCGACCGACTCCGACTCAGCCCGCCTCGTGAACAGCACCTGCAGCTTCGCCCAGATCGATGCGGCGATGCACGACGTGACCCCGCGGCTCGCCGCGCGCCTGGAACAGGCACCCGAGCGCAAGGCTCAGCTGGCGGACTTCTTCTCGAAGTCCCCTGCCGATCGTCAGGCCGTCCTCGACGCACACCCGCAGCTGAAGAGCCGACTGGAGACCGTCCCGACCGAGGGGCCAGCTGTCGAGTGGCGCGCGAAAGCGCTGACGATCGCCGAGACCTGCGGCAACTACTGACCTGACTTAGGACATTTCGCTTAGTGCCCCGCCTCGAGGCCGAGTAGAACAAGG
>NZ_JARJBD010000014.1:0-155826 GCF_029269925.1 Rhodococcus sp. T2V | reverse complement strand
CGGTCATCCAACTCGCACCCCCGCTGATCTGCGGGCAAACCGAATTCGACGAAATGGAAAACATCCTGCGCGGCGTCCTCACCGAAGCCTGGACCCTGCTGTAACGCAACAGGCCCCACATGAAGGCGGCACCTCGACAACGGCGTCGAGGTGCCGCCTTCGTGTTTCCGGTGTGCCGCACGCGCGCATCGCCCCTTCTCACGAGAACGGCAGAATCATGACTTCCCACTCCTCGCTGTCCGCGAACGGCGGAGCACGCCCGGACGGCCCCGATCGCGGTGAGAGCACGCATCCCCTGAACCGCGGATTGGGCGTCGGCGCCATCGTCTTCATGGTGATGGCCGCCGCCGCACCGCTCGCCGTCGTCGCCGCCCAGGTGCCCATCGTCATCGCGTTCGGCGGCAGCATCGGTGCACCGCTGTTCTTCCTGATCGCCGCCGTCATCCTCACCCTGTTCGCGGTCGGGTACACGCTGATGAGC
Organism: Rhodococcus sp. T2V; assembly: GCF_029269925.1. Lineage (NCBI taxonomy): Bacteria > Bacillati > Actinomycetota > Actinomycetes > Mycobacteriales > Nocardiaceae > Rhodococcus > Rhodococcus sp. T2V. Next base: position 155,345 of record NZ_JARJBD010000014.1, on the reverse strand, counting down.
AGGCACGTCCGCAACGCGGGGGCGTTCTACTCGTACGTGCAGGCCGGGCTCGGACGTATCAACGGGCTCGGTGCCGCGTTGCTGGCGCTCGTGTCGTATTCGATGCTTCTCATCGCCGTCTACTCCTATCAGGGGGTGGCGGCGAGCAACGCCGCCGCGCAGTACCTGCAGGTCGACGTCCCCTGGTGGGTGTTCTCGTTCGCAGCCTTCGCGATCGTCTCCGTGCTCGGGTACCGCGACATCGAGCTGAGTTCCAAGGTTCTCGGGGTGCTCCTGGTCGCGGAGGCACTCATCGTCGTCGTGCTCGATCTCGCCATCCTGGTCAAGGGCGGCGCAGCAGGACTGACGGCCGCGCCCGTGCTGCCGACCATGGTGTTCGACGGCTCGCCCGGACTGGGACTGATGTTCGCGTTCTTCGCCTTCTTCGGGTTCGAGGCCACGGCCGTGTTCCGGAACGAGGCGCGCGACCCCGACCGCACCGTTCCGCGCGCAACATACGTCGCGGTCGTGTCGATCGGTGCGTTCTACGCGTTGTCCGCGTGGGCGGTGGTCGTCGGAGCGGGTGTGTCCCATGCGGTGGATACGGCATCGGATGATCCCGTGAACATGGTGTTCGACCTCGCCACCCGGTACGCGGGGACGGTCGTGCACGACATCATGCAACTTCTCGTGGTGACCAGCGTCTTCGCGTGCGTCCTGTCGTTCCACAACGTCATCACGCGATACCAGTTCACGCTCGGCTCGATGGGAGTGCTGCCGTCGGCGCTCGGCCGGGTCAGCACGAAGTACGGGGCGCCGTCGCGCTCGTCGATCGTCCTGACCGCGATCTCGGGAGTGCTGATCGCGGTGGTCGCGGTCAGCGGCATCGATCCGATCACCCAGGCCTACACGTGGCTGTCCGGTGCGGCGACGCTCGGGATCGTCCTGCTCATGGCGCTCACCAACCTGGCGGTCATCGTGTTCTTCCGCAGGCACGATCTCGACAAGCGCCGGTGGCACACGGTCGTGGCACCGTCGCTCGCGATCCTCGGTCTGCTCGCGGTGGTCGCTCTCGTCGTGACCAACTTCGAACTCCTCATCGGAGATCGGCTGGGCGCGTTGATCATCGGAGGCCTGGTGCTCGCCGCGTACGGCGTCGGTGTGGTCGTCGCCCTACGGATGCGACGGTCCCGCCCTGCGGTCTACGCGGCGCTGCGGGACGGTGAACCGCAGAGCGGCGACTGACGCTGCGCAATGCGCAGCAGGGCCGACGGGATTTGACGCAAAGATTCAGTCATTGCGGGGTTGTGTGCCGGTTTGCGCGCTGTTAATGTGGTCTGCAACACGCAAAGCGTTGAATCAATCCGCATTGGCTGCCGAAATGCGCAGCATCGAGTCGTACCCGCCGCCGAAGCGGCGCAATCAGAGGAGCGTGTCTTGACGATTCAGGACTTTCCCACCGCAGGCTGGCCGGGCGGCGAGGCCGCCGCGGTGTCGTTGACCTTCGACGTCGACGCGGAGGCCGGCTGGCTCGGGGAGGGCGACGAGTACGCACGCCGCCTGACCATCCTGTCCGAGGGCCGCTACGGCGTCACGCGCGGAGTGCCGCGCATCCTCGACCTGCTCGCCCGATACGACATCTCGGCCACATTCTTCGTCCCCGGACACACCGCGGAGCATCACCCCGCGATGGTGGAGAGCCTGCTCGACGCGGGGCACGAGATCGGCCACCACGGGCACCTGCACCTGCGCAGCGACAAGGTGAGCGAGCAGCAGCAGATCGACGAGATCGACAGGGGCCTCGAAGCCCTCGAGCGGCTCGGCGTCCCGCGGCCGCGGGGATACCGCTCCACGTCCTGGGAACTCACCCCCGAGACATTCGGACTGCTCGTCGACCGTGGATTCCTCTACGACTCCAGCTGCATGGGCGACGACCGACCGTACGTCGAGGCCTGGGACGGCCTCGAGATCCTCGAACTGCCCGTGCACTGGTCGCTCGACGACTGGCCGCGCTTCGGCTGGAACATCGACGGAGGCGGCAACGTCGCCGACCCCGAAGAGCTGCGTCGTTGCTGGACAGCCGAATTCGAGTCCGCCCGCGCCGAACGTCGGCACACCAGCTTCACGATGCACCCCGAGGTCATCGGACGCCCCTACCGGCTCGCCCAGTTCGAGCAGGTGGTGGCACACATGGCCGAATCCGGCGACGTGTGGTTCGCCCGCCTCGACGAGGTCGCCGAACTCGTGGCGCCGCGACTGCTGCAGGTGGCGTCGTGACCCGCCGGTTCCGCTCCACGCAGACCCGGCCGTGGGACCGCGGATACGAATTCGGCAGTGCCCACGCGGAACAGGTCGGTGCGTCGGTGGCCGCGTACCAGCAGCTGTTCGACCGTGCCGCCGGCTCGGCCGTCGACCTGGACCACTGGGGGACCCTCGCCCTCGAGCAGATCACGGCGGCCGCACCCGCACTCGCCGACGAGATCGCCGGCATCGCGGACGGCGCCGGTCTGCCGGTGACCGCGGTCGCGGCGATCAATGCGCGTACCGAAGTGCTTGCGGCGGTGGGCTCGACCACGTCGAGTGAGTGCTCGACGGTCGTCCGGCTCCGGGACGGGGCGCCGCCGGTTTCCGTGCAGGCATGGGACTGGTTCGCCGAACTCGCCGACCTGTGGTTCGTCTGGGAGATCCCGCACGAGAACGGTCACCTGACCACCACTGTCACCGAATACGGCATCGTCGGCAAGATCGGCGTCAACGACCGCGGCCTGGGCGTGCACTTCAACATCCTCCACCACACGGGGGACGGAAACGGGGTCGGTGTCCCGGTACACGTGCTCGCCCGCGCCGTGCTCGACGAGTCGCGCGACCTCAACCACGCGCTCGTCCGGCTCGCCCAGGCGGAGGTGTCCGCGTCGACGTCGCTGACGCTCGTCGCGAGCACCGGTGGTGAGTCCGCTGCCGTGAGCGTCGAACTCAACCCCGGCGGGGTCGGGTACGCCCTGCCGGACCACGACGGCCTCCTCGTCCACACGAACCATTTCCTCAGCAGCCCGGCGAACCTGCACGACAGGGAACTCCGGGACGGACCGGACACCGTGATCCGGTTCGACCTGCTCCGCCGTCGACTGTCGGGCAGGCCGGACGTCGACGCACCCGTGGTTGTCGAGGCGATGACGTCGCACCTGCTCGGCGGCGGATCGACGTGCTGCCACGTCGACCCGTCCCTGCCGGCCTCGTCGCGTTTCGAAACCCTCGCGACCGTCTCGCTCGACGTCGAGAACGGAACCCTGACCGCCCATTCCGGTGGGCCCTGCACCATTCCTGCCGATTTCGCGGCACCGACCAAGGAGAACACCGTGCTGAAACTGAAGCGCATCGACAACATGGACATCCTCACGCGCGATGTCGACGCCCTGGTGGAGTTCTACCACGGCGTCCTCGGGCTGCCCTTCCACCTCCCCTACGAGAAGGACGAGGAGTGGGCGGCGATCGACATGGGCAACGTGACGCTGTACATCTTCAAATCCGAAGTGGGAGAACATGCTCCGCGCCGCACCGCGGTCAACCCCGACAACGCACCCGGCTACGACTCGATCGCGTTCGAGGTCGACAGCCTCGACGAGGCCGAGGCCGCGCTGGACGGACGCGTCGAATGGGTCGACGAGCGGATCCGGTGGAAGCACCCCAGCGGCACCTGGTACCAGTACCGTCCGTTCTTCGACCCCGACGGCAACATGCTGTACGTCACCGAGCCGCACATCGTGGGAGCGGGAGCATGAGTGTCTCCGCCATCCCGAGTGTGCGGCTGGACGACCGCGTCGCGCTGGTCACCGGCGCCGCACGCGGTATGGGGGCCGCACACGCGCGGACCCTCGCGTCCCGCGGCGCCGACCTGATCGTCGCCGACCTCGACGCCGCGGAACTGTCGGCGGTCGCCAAGGAGATCCGCGACAGCACCGGCCGCCGCGTCGAATGCCTCGAACTGGACGTCACCGCACCGGACGCCGGCGAACGCGTCGTCGCCGTCGCGAACGACACCTTCGGTCGCCTCGACATCCTGGTCCACAACGCCGGCATCATGCACGACTGGAAGGGTTTGAGCGACACACCCGTCGCGAACCTGCGGCCGTATCTCGACGTCAACGTCCTCGGGCCGTACGCCATCACCCGCGCCGCCGCGCCGCTCCTTGCCCGTAGCGAGGCACCGCGCGTCATCTTCATCTCCTCGCAGTGGGGGCAGGTCCCCGGCGGCCACTCCTACGGCTACATGGTGTCCAAGACGGCGCAACTCGGGCTGATGAAAGCGCTTGCTTCCGAACTCGTCTCGCGGAAGATCCTCGTCAACGCCGTCGCCCCGGGCGCGATCCACACCCGGATGGTCCCCGACGACGTCTACGCCGAGGAACTCGCCGCCGTCCCCCTCGGCCGCCTCGGCGATGCCCACGAAATCGCCGCGGCCGTCGCCTTCCTCGCCTCCGACGGAGCCGCCTTCATCACCGGACAGACCCTCGCGGTCAACGGTGGAGCGCTCGTCGTCGGCGCCTGATCTCCCCGAAAGGACCCTCGTGACCACCTCGATCCCCACCCCCACCAAACGCGAACTGGCCGAAGCGTCGATGCGCCGCTCCTGGTTCCCCGTCGCCCGCCTCTGCGACCTCGACAAGCCCCAGACGGCCACGCTTCTCGGCGTCAGCCTGGTGATCTACCGCGACGGCGAGGGGCGGATCTCGGTGCAGTCGCGGCGCTGCCCGCACCGCGGCGGCGACCTGTCGATGGGCGAAGTGCACCAGAGCTCCATCGGCTGCCCCTACCACGGCTGGGAGTTCTCCAGCACCGACGGCAGCTGCAGCCGCATCCCGTCCCTGGCCGATCAGGGCAAGATCCCGCCGCGCGCGTCGATCGCCACCTACCCCGCCGTCGAACGGTTCGGTCACGTCTGGACGGTGCTCGAGGACCCGATCCGCGACATGTACGAGATCGAGGAGTGGCAGGGCCTCGACCTCGAATGGCTGGCCGCCGACCCCATCGACTCGTCCGTCGGAGTCGGGGTGACGATCGAGAACTTCCGCGACGTCGCGCACTTCCCCTTCGTCCACAAGGTGTCGATGGGCCCGACACCGGAGGTCGTGGAACCGCTGAACGTCAACCGGGACGGCCTCGACGTCTGGATGGACCGGCCACTCGACGCCGGCTCCGGCGACTGGGCCAACGACGGCGACTGCATGATGCGGTACCGCTGCTCCGCACCGGGTCTCGCGTCCATCACGTACCACTACGAGAAGCTGGGCCGCCGTGTCGTCGCCGGGTTCCCGTCGCCGATCGACTACGAGCACGTCAAGATCTTCTGGGGCGTCGCCAACGAGGTCGGCTACCGCGGCGCCGACCTCGAGGAGTGCCTGCGCGTCGAAGAGATGGTGTACCTCGAAGACATCCCGATCGTCGAATTCATCGAACCCCGTGAAATCCCGTGGGATTCCGAGTTCCAGGAATTCTCCGTACCCGCCGACCTGTTCACCCTCAACTACCGGCGCTCGTTCACCGAGCTGATGAACCGCGTCAAGGACGGCAGCCATGTCAACGAGTTCGTCTGACCCGCAGACCCTCCCGCTGCGCGTCGTCTCCGCCCGCTGGGAAGCCGAGTCGATCACGTCGTACGAGTTCGCCCGTTCCGACGGCGGCGAGCTGCCGGCCTGGGAACCGGGCGCGCACGTCGACGTGCACCTGCCGTCGGGAACAGTCCGGCAGTACTCGCTGTGCGGCGACCCCGCCGACCCGAGCCGCTACCGCATCGCCGTCCTCGAACTGCCCGCAGGCAGGGGCGGCTCGGTGGAGGTCCATCGCGAGCTTCGTCCGGGTCGCGTGGTCGAGATCGGTCGTCCCCGCTCCAATTTCGCGTTGACCGAGGCGGGCAGGTACGTATTCGTCGCCGGCGGAATCGGCATCACCCCGATGCTGCCGATGATCCGGGAAGTGCAACGGCGCGGCGGGACCTGGAAACTGGTGTACGGAGCGCGCACCGCCGAGCACTTCGCGTTCGTGAGCGAGCTGGACGCGTCCGCGGTGCGACTGGTGCCGCAGGACACCAGTGGACACCTCGACCTGGAGTCCGTCGTGGCGTCCTCGGCGGGGGCGGCGGTCTACTGCTGCGGGCCGACACCGCTCATGGACGCGCTGGTGGAACGGATGTCGCAGGCGGGTCGCGCCGCCGACCTCCACCTCGAACGGTTCGCCGCGGCGGCCCCCGAGGTCGGGTCGAGTGGTGAGTTCGAGGTCGAACTGGCCCGCAGCGAGAAGGTGGTCCCGGTGCGCCCCGACCAGACGGTGCTCGAAGCGGTCCGCGGCGCCGGAATCGACCATCCGTCGTCGTGCGAGATGGGCATCTGCGGGTCCTGCGAGGTGAAGGTCCTCGGCGGCGACGTCGACCACCGCGACGACCTCCTCACCGAAAGCGAACGTGCGCAGTGCAACAGCATGATGATCTGTGTGTCCCGGGCCCGGGGTGATCGCCTGGTCCTGGACCTGTGACGGGGGGCGGCTCCGCCGCCCGTGAGTACTTGTTAACCGCGGGCGGTTAACAAGTACTCACGGGTGCGAAGCGCACGACGACGCCGGGACGGAGCAGGGCAGGGGGAGTGCGCCCGGCATCCCAGATCGATTCGTCCGTGGTCCCGATGAGCTGCCATCCGCCGGGCGAGGTGCGGGGGTAGATTCCCGTGAACTCCCCTCCGAGCGCCACGGTCCCGGCGGGGACGGAGGTCCGGGGCGTCGCGCGGCGCGGCACGTGCAGTTCGGGTGCACCGCCGGTGAGGTAACCGAAACCGGGGGCGAAGCCGCAGAACGCCACCGTCCACGGCGTTCCGGTGTGCGCCGCGACGACGCCGTCGACACCGAGCCCGGTCAGCTCAGCCACGTCCTCGAGGTCGGGTCCGTCGTAGCGCACGGCGATCCGGACCTCCTCCGGGGCGTCCTCGGCAACCGTCGCCGCCGGTAACGTCGTCCGCACCCACTTGGCGACGCGGTCGCGGCTCGTCGCGCCGTGGTCGAACCGCACCAGGATGGTGCGCGCCGCCGGTATCACCTCCCGGACCCCGGGTGGCCGGGAGTCGTCCAGAGCGCGAAAGTGTGCGAGCACGGTGCCCTGATCCTCGAACTCGGCGAGGATCGCGCTTTCTCCGACGTCCAGGATGCGCATCACACGAACGGCTCCACCGTGACGCCCTCGGCGTCGAGCAACGACCGGATGGCGGTGGCCATCTCGACGGCGGCGGGCGTATCGCCGTGTACGCAGACGGATTCGGCGGCGACCGCGAGGACGGTGCCGTCGACCGCTTCGAGGGTGTGATCGACGACGAGTCGACGGACCCGCTCCGCCACGACCGCCGGATCGTGCAGGACCGCGCCGTCCCTCGTGCGGGGCACCAGCGTTCCCTCGGGCGTGTACGCGCGGTCCGCGAACGCCTCGGTGACCGTCCGCAGCCCGGCCTTCTCGGCCTCCTCCAGGAACACCGAACCGGGCAGACCGAGAACCGGAAGCGTGTCGTCGTACGCGATCACCGCCGCGACCACCGCGCGGGCCTGTTCACGGTGATGCACGATCGCGTTGTACAGCGCGCCGTGCGGTTTCACGTACGCCACCGCGGACCCGGAGACCTGGGCGAGACCGTCGAGTGCGCCGATCTGATAGACGACGTCGGCCGTCAGATCACGCGGGGCGACGTCGATGAACCGGCGCCCGAACCCGGCGAGGTCGTGATAGCCCACCTGCGCGCCGATCCGGACCGTCAACTCGGACGCCGCGGAACAACAGGCCAGCAGGGTCGCGGGATCACCCGCGTGAAAACCGCAGGCCACGTTGGCGCTGGTCACGAGCTTCAGCATCGCCACGTCGTCGCCGAGGGTCCAGGCGCCGTAGCTCTCGCCGAGGTCGCTGTTCAGATCGATTGCCGGCACATATTCGATACTAGGGTTCCGAATGCCGTCTTGTAGATTCTCTCGCGGGGGCGGGCGGAACCGGTGAGGGTCCTGCTGCGTCAGAACAATTGACCGTGTGTGGCAGACCGCGCCATCGGAGGGGGAAACGTGACCGACCCGGCATACATCAAGGATCCCGAGAACTTCCACTCGGACCAGTGGGACCACGCGAGGATCGCGAGTGCCGTCGCCGGCATGGACGTCGAGCACGTGAGCGGCGTCGCGCGAGCCTGGACCGAACTGGGGACGACGGCCCACGACGCGATCGTCGAGTTCAGCGACGCGATCAAGAAGACGATCAGCGAGAGCTGGCAGGGGTCTGCCGCGTCGGCGGCCTACGTCGAGACCGAGCGGTACTCGACGTCCGCGCCGGAGGCACAGGATCAACTTCACGGAGTGGCGGCGGCGCTGACCCCGCTGGCGGAGACGGTCGCGTCGCTGCGGTCGCAGGTCCCGGAGACCATCGGCACCGGACTGTGGGACAAGCTGACCCCCTGGGACACGGACACCGAGGACGAGTACTACCGGCGCGAGGGCGAGGCGCGCGAGAAGATGGCCACGATCTACAACCCGGGGCTCGCGACTTCGGACGGCAACGTCCCGTCCTTCACGAGGCCGGAGAGCCGGGTCGATGTTCCTTCGGGTCCGTCCGCGCCCGGCGTCGACTACTCCAGCGGCGCCCCCACCTCGAGCGATCGGTTCGGGGGACCGAGCGCCGGGCAGCCGGCTTCCGGCGCCGCACCCGACAGCGACGCATCGGCTTCGCCCGGTACTCCCGCAGCGGACGGCACGCAGGAGGATGCGAACACCGCGCCGTCGTCGGCCACCGCGCCGGCGGCGACGGCCCCGGCCTCGGTGACGGGTGATCAGGCGCAGGGCCGGTCGGCGATGCCGCAGGGCGTCGATTCGTCCTCGGGTGCTGGCTCACGGGGCTCGGGTGCGGGCGGGGGTGCCGGAGCAGGCGGACTCGGCGTCGGCGGGCTCGGCAGCGCGAGCGGCGTCGGCGCCGGAAGTCGGGCGGGGTCCGGAGCCCGGTCGGGCTCCATGCCGCCCGGGGCCGCGGGCGCTGCGGCCGGTGGTCGCAGCGGCGCCGGGATGCGGGGCACCGGCCCGATGGGCGGCGGAATGATGGGCGGGGCGCCGGGGGCTGCCAAGGGCGGCGGCGAGGACAAGGAACACAAGACGCCCGACTACCTGATCACTCTCGACAACGGCAACGAGCTGATCGGCAAGCTGCCCCTCGTCTCGCCGCCGGTGATCGGCGCGTGAGCATGCGCAATTGGCGGCTGCGTCCCGAACTGTTCGACGCTCTGTGGGCCGTCACCGGGCAGGACCGCATCCCGTACCCGTTCCGGATCGTCAGCGCGCACCCCGGGCTCAACGCCTATGTGGCAGAGCAGAACCAGATAAGGGAAGCCTTCGGGGGAGCCGAGCACGACGACGTGAAGTCGGCGTTGGGCGTGCTCGCCGAGCCCGAGGTGTACGTCGAGATCTCCGGCTCCGCCGCCGACGAGACACCGATCCGCATCATCGGTGCGCAGCACCGGCAGTGGGTCGTGATCGCGTCACAACTCCCCGGCCGGGCACAGCGGATCGGCGGCGACGTGGTGATCGGCGCCGGGAAGGCCGGACGACTGGGCGCCCAACTGATCGGCCTCATCCCGCAGAACGCCGCCGGCAGGCGCCGGTTCCAGCGACGCGACGAAGAAGACGCCCACTTCTCCCAGGGAATCCTGCAGGAAGTCAACCGGGCGGCTCCCGTCCCGCGACTCGAATCAGCCGTGCAGAAGGGATACGCGGGACGCGGCCAGATCCGAGTCTTCCGCGGCCCCCGCTACGGCACCGGCCGCGACGTCGGCGTCATGCAGTGGATCGACATCGCCGGCGACGGCCGCTACGTGATCGGCCAGCACGATCCCGCCGCCGCGCATCCGGCAGGCCCCGACCAGCTCGTATCCTCGCTCGACACCCTGATCAGGGTCGGTACAACTCCTCGAGCAGGCTCGGGCGGTGCCCGCGGTTGGTAGATTGCCACGCGCAGGCGATTGCACAGGTGGGGACACAGGGAGGGGACACGGACATGGCGGGGCCAGAAGCACCGGAAGCCGGTTGGAAGGCTTTCACCGAGAACGTCGTCGGGGGCGGCCGGCTCGAACTCGATCCGGCCGGGTTAGAGCAGTGCATCAAGCTTTGTGATGACCACGCGAAGGGGTGGGGTGACCTCGCGAGCCGGGCCCGCACAGAACTACGCGCGGTCGCCTTGGGAATCGGTGAGGCGGACATTACGTCGGCAGCGGATATCGCTCGAAAGTTCGACGAGAAAGCTATTGGTGGCGAGGGAATTGATTTCTCCAACACTGCTGTGGGCCTGTTCAGGGCTCATCAAACTTATGCATTGGACATGAAGTCCATGTTCGAAGCGGTCTTGCGGCGATATGCGGAGCAGGATTCTGCGACCGCGGCTGCCCTCGGCGCGACGGAGGAAATGGTGTGAGAAAGAGTCGGTACCGAGTTGTCGCGAGCGTCTGCGCAATGGCCTCGCTCGGCACCGTAGCGGCGGCCTGTACGACTGGTGCCGAAGGCGCCGCTGCGCACGAAGACGCGCCGGTCATCACCTACCAACCATGCGATGGAATTCCGGCAGATGCCACCGCACAGGCTCGGATCGACGCCCAAGCACCGGTGCGTGAGAACGATACGAACCCCACCTCGAATTCGTGCCGATATCTGGACAGCGACCTCTATTACGGTGTTGTTATCTCAGCGCGTGCCGAGACTGTTCAGGACATTGAAGAGAGCGGGCGATTTCAAGTCCTGAGTGAGACCGAAATCGGCGGACGGCGAACGCTCGTCTCGGACTTCCATGGCGGTAGTGCGTGCACGGTGTCAGTGGACGTCGATCCGGGGGTTCTCGAGATCATGATCGGTTACAGCGAGTTGGAGGACTTCAGGACTGTCGATGCGGCGTGCGGTAGGGCCTTAGAGGTTGCAACTACTCTTTCACCGCACTTTCCCGACCACCTGTGATTCCTCGTGTCCGGCGCTTCTCATAGCTGTTCGTGATTGTGACGGGCGTCGGGCTCGCGGGCGGCAGTACGGAGCCGGTCGAGGGTCGGGCGGACTAGGCGACACTCTTGGAGATTGCGTTCCACCCGTGCGACGGGTCTTCCTCGGAAGCCCTCGCTGCTGTCCGTCTGGAGGCCTGGCTATCGGACCGCATGCCGACTGCGACAATCCCCAGAATTTCGGATGCGGATTGCAGTCGCAGAATTCCTACTCAGGCGTCGTAATTTCGGCAATCGGTGAATCTCCCGACAGCGTAGTGAGCGACGATCGCTTCGCCGTCCTGAGTGAGATGGAGATCGATAGTTGGCGTGCGTTGGTGTCGGATTTTCGTGGGGGTAGTACGTGCACGGTGTCGGTTGCGATCGAGCCGGGGATTCTCGAGTTCATGATCGGGTACAGCGAACTGGAGGATTTCACCACTGTCGAGGCGGCGTGTGATCCGTGAGTCTTTCGGCGCAAACCCGGTCCTTCAGGTCTGGGATAGCCGATCTAGTTTTGAGTACATATCGGAGGTCAAGCCACGTGGCGGCTCGGAGGCTTGGTCTTGGCGGGCCGGGCTGTTGGAGCGCATCGCGACTCTTGGGACTCCTGGCCCACCGCCTGCTTGCGGCGCTCACCCATCCGCTTGTATCGGACGCTGTCGCGCCGCCGCGGGTCGATCTTGTAGCGCGCCTTGACGATGGCCCGGCCTCGGCCTCGGTGATGTGGGTGCCGTCGACGTCCCGCAAGGCGTACGGCCGGCCGGTGCGTATGCAGGCGCGATCCGGGTGACCAGATCGGTGGCCAGATGACAGATCGCAGACTCGTGATGCCGGTCGCCGACCATCAACCGCTGGTACTTCGCCGCGAACTGGGGATCGACCCTGTGGGCCTGGTCGGCGGAGGTGCACAACATGACGACTGGTCAAGCAGCGTTCCACGATGGTCAAGCCCGGGTTGTGGTCTATGCCCGGCTCGATCCGTTGGCCGAGTTGCTCGGGCCAGCGTGGTATGCGGTACTCGGGTCCAACTACAGCATCGCGGCGCTCGAATTCCTGGCCCGCTATGGCGATCCGCATGCCGTAATCCGGTTAGGCCGAGCGCGGCTGACCAGGTTCCTGATCGCCCGGTCCCGCGGCGCGACGATCACGCCGCCGGGCTCATCACCGCGGCCCGAGAGGCCCTCGCCCTATGGGGCACCAGCGACGGGTCCGACGATATGGACTTCGCCGAGCTCGCTGAGGACATCGCCCGCGAAGCCGAACAGGCACTGTTCCTGACCCGTCAGATCAAGCAGATCGACGAGCGAGTCGCGAACCTCTACGCCGACGCCGACGCCGACCCGGCCAGTTGCGCCGCCGAATGCGCACACTGGGTCGGGTCGAAGGCTTCCCAGATCTCCATCACTTCCCTGGCACACGTGGTCATGGGGCTCCTTCGGTCGGTTGGTTTGCGCGGCAAACCAAGCCAACTCGGCGAAGGAACCCCGCCCGGTATTTACGCCTGCGTGTCAATCAGCTGTTTCGTGGCCGCCGACCCGGAATTCTCGTGTCCACTGATCCGGAGAAACCGTGTCCGCCCAACCGGAGCGAACTGACCGCCTACAAGGAGTCTGACGTGTCCGTTGGCAACTCCTTCCGAGGCTAGATGTCGGACTATGTGGCTAGTGTCTTCGGTCATGGCGGGGAGGGTGGTGAAGCGGGCGTTCAAGTTTCGTTTCTATCCGACTGCGGTGCAGGCGGAACAGCTTGCTCGGACGTTCGGGTGCACCCGGTATGTCTACAACCGGGCGTTGGCGGAGCGGACGCGGGCGTGGTCGCAGGAACAGCGGCGGATCACCTATGCGGACACCTCGAGGATGCTCACCGGATGGAAGCGCGATGCCGAGACCGCGTGGTTGGCGGAGCCGTCGAAGGGGCCGTTGCAGGAGTCGCTGCGGCAATTGCAGGGCGCGTTCGAGAGGTTCTGGCGCGGGCAGTCCTGCTACCCGCAGTTCAAGAAGAAGGGGCAGTCGAAGGATTCGGCGACCTACTTCTCGAACTGCTTCACCTACCGGGGCGGGCAGCTCCGGTTGGCCAAGCAGTCCGAACCCTTGGATATTCGGTGGTCGCGGCCGCTGCCGGAGGGGGCCGTGCCGTCGCAGGTGACGGTGTCGCGCAATGCTCGCGGTCAGTATCACATCTCGATCCTCGTCGAGGACACCATCACCGAACTCGATCCGGTCGATCGGGTGGTCGGGCTCGACGCCGGGATCACCAGCCTGTACACGCTCTCGACGGGGGAGAAGATCACCAACCCGCGACACGAGCGCAGGGACCGTGCGCGGTTGGCGAAGGCGCAACGGGTGCTGGCCAAGAAGGAGAAAGGGTCCCGTAACCGGGCCAAGGCCCGAGTGAAGGTCGCGAAGATTCATGGCCGGATCGCTGATCGGCGGCGCGATTATCTGCATAAACTCTCCACTCGTTTGGTGCGCGAAAATCAAGTGATCGCCATCGAGGATCTGAGTGTGCGGAATATGGTGAAGAATCGGTCGTTGTCTCGGGCGATCTCGGATGCGGGTTGGTCGGAGTTCCGGTCGATGCTCGAGTACAAGGCCGTCTGGTACGGGCGGCGGGTGGTGGCGGTCGATCGGTTCTGTCCGTCGTCGAAGACCTGCTCGGTATGTGGGGAGATCGCCTCGACGATGCCGCTGGACGTGCGGGAGTGGACGTGCCGATGTGGCGTCGTCCATGATCGGGATGTGAACGCGGCAAGGAATATTTTGGCCGTCGGACTGGCGGTGGCAGCCTGCGGAGACGGTGTGAGACCACCCCGCACATAAAGTGCGGGGCGGCGACTGTCTGTGAAACAGGAACCTCGGGACGTGAGTCCCGAGGGGAATCTCGGTCGTTCACGGCCGAGAGGACGTCAACAGGCGACGAAGGTGGCGACGACGCTGGCGCCGTATTTCCCCGACCACCTGTAGGCGGCTTGCATCGATCCGGCTCAGTGCGTGTGTGCGTGCGTGTGGGCGATGCGTCCGGCGTTCTTGCGTCGTGAGGACCCGCTGAGCCGGCAGGCGAGGTAGATGACGAACGAGATCGTGGTGACGAAGCTGGACACGGGCACGCCGGGTGCGAGGGACAGCAGGATGCCGCCGACGGCGGCGAGTTCGGCGAACACGATCGACAGGATGGTCGCCTTGAGGGGGCTGGCGGTGACGTAGGCGGCGGCTGCGGCGGGGGTGATGAGCAGTGCCATGACGAGGAGTGCGCCGACGATCTGGACGCCGAGGGCGGCGGTGATGCCGACGAGGACGGCGAACACGATCGACAGGGCGCGCACGGGGACTCCGCGGGCTTCGGCGACGTCGGGGTCGGTGCTCGAGAACAGGAGGGGACGGTAGATCAGGCCGAGGACTCCGATGACGAGGACGGCGCACAGCAGCAGCAACTGCAGGCCGCTGTCTCCGGGTGCGACGATCTGGCCGATCAGCAGCGAGAAACTGGTGCCGGTGCGCCCTTGGTACGACCAGATGAACAGCACGGACAGGCCGAGCCCGAACGCCATGATCACGCCGATCACGGAGTCACGGTCGCGGGCCTTCGCGCCGAGCAGCCCGAAGAGGACGGCCGCGACCACGGAACCGGCGATGGCGCCCGCCCCGACGCTGACGCCGATGAGGAGGGCAGCGGATGCGCCGGTCAGGGACAGCTCGCTCGTGCCGTGCACGGCGAACGACATCTGCCTGCTCACGATGAGCGGTCCGATGGCTCCCGCGAGGAGTCCGAGGATGGCGCCCGCGATCAACGCCTGCTGCACGAAGTCGTACTGCAGGAGGTCGACGGTGGCGGAGACGTCGAACATGCGTGACATGGCGTCGGTGAACTTGTTGCTCATGCGTGTCCCTCGTCCGTGTGGTGCACACCCTCGCCGGGGCGGAGGCCGCCCGCACTGCCGAGGGCGTCGATGGCGTCGCCGGTGCCGATCACGACGAGGCGGCCGCGCACGTGCAGCACCTCGACGTCGGTGCGGTACAGCTCTGACAGCACCTCCGACGTCATGACCTCTTCGGGTTTGCCGATCCGGAACTGGCCGTCGACGAGGTAGAGCACCCGGTCGACGAGGGGGAGGATCGGGTTGATCTCGTGGGTGACGAACAGGACCGCGGTGTCGTGGGTGCGGCGCCGCCGGTCGATGAGTCCGGACACGAGGTTCTGGTTGGCGAGGTCGAGGCTGAGCAGCGGCTCGTCGCACAGCAGGATCTGCGGGTTGCCGACGAGGGCCTGCGCGATCCGCAGCCGCTGCTGCTCACCGCCGGACATGGAGCCGATCGGCGCGTCCGCGTAGTGCTGGGCGCCGACCTCGGCGATCGCCGCGTCGACGATGGCCCGGCGCCGGCCGCGACGGAGGAGACCGGTTCCCCACTGGTGGCCGTCGACGCCGAGCCCGACGAGGTCGCGGCCGCGGAGCGGCAACCCGTCGTCGAGCGACTTCTGCTGGGGGATGTACCCGACGTGCGAATTACCCTTCCGCGCGGGGGTTCCGGCGATGCGGGCGGTGCCGGAGCTGAGGGCGAGCTGGCCGAGCAGCACCTTGAGCAGCGACGTCTTGCCCGACCCGTTGGGCCCGAGGACGGCGACGAATTCGCCGGGTTCCACGGTGAGGTCGAGGTCCTGCCAGAGTGTGCGTTCGCCGAAGGACAGCCGCGCCCCCGTCAATTCCAGTGCGGGGACGCGACCGTTGCCGACGTTCTTCGAAGTGGGTTCTGTCACAAGCCGATCAGTTCTATTGCAGAGCCGCGGCGAGCGACTCGGCGGTGTTGGTCTGCCACTGAATGTAGTCCAGGCCTTCGGGCAGGGTTTCGGTCACCTCGACGACGGGGATGCCCGCCGACTCGGCCGTGGCGCGCACGTCCTGGGTGACCCGGTCCTGTGTCTGCACGTTGTAGACGAGGGCCTGCACCTGTTTGCCGGTGAGCAGCTGTCGTGTGGCGGCGATGGCGGCGGGTGCGGGGTCGTTGCCATTCTCGATGGCGCTCGTGAAATCGGGCGGGGTGACGTCCTCCAGGCCCGCGGACTGGAGCAGGTAGTAGGCGATCGGTTCGGTCTGCGCGACGGGTGCGTCCTTGTGCGCTGCCGCGATGCCGTCGGTGATCGCGGAGATCTGCTCGAGCTGACCGTGGAAGGTGGCGGCGTTGGCCTTGTAGGCGTCGGCGTTGTCGGGGTCGAGTTGGCCGAGCTTGTCGGCGATGGACTGCGCGGTGGCATCGACGGTGTCGACGTCGAACCAGACGTGTTCGTTGACGTCGCCGTGGTCGTGGCCCTCGTGCGAGTCACCGCCGTCCGAGTGCTCGCCCTCGCCCTCGTGCGCGCCGCCCTCGAGGAGGTCGAACGCGTTGACCGTGAGCTGGTCGCTGTTGCCGGTGCCGATGATGTCGTCGACGAAGTGGTCGTATCCGCCGCCGTTATAGACGATCAGCGACGCGTCGGTGAGCTTGGCGGCGTCGGTGGGGCTCGCCTCGAAGGAGTGCGGGTCGGACGACGGTTCGGTGATGATCGAGGTGACGTCCACCTTGTCGCCGGCGACGGCCTGGGCGACGCTGCCCCAGACGTTGGTCGACGCGACGACGGTCAGGGTGCCGTCGCCGGTCGTGTCGGAGCCGCACGCGGTGAGGGTGAGGGCCGCGGCGAACGACAGCCCGACGGCCGCCGTGGCCGCACGAAAACCTGAGGAAGCGCGCACAGAGAACTCCTGACAGAACGAATCGCTAAACGCTATTGGAAACCGTTACCGTTGCACTTTAGCGGATCGGTCCTGGTAGCGCACTTTCGGTGCAGCCCCGACGAGCCCGAACCCGGGCCAGGTACTAACGTCCCCCTATGCCCAGGTCTCGACAGCCACGTCGCCAAGCCACGCTGGCGTCGCTCGCGGCCGAGCTCAATATTTCGCGAACGACGGTGTCCAACGCCTACAACCGGCCGGATCAACTCTCCGCGGAACTCCGCGACCGGGTGCTGCAGGCGGCAAAGCGCCGCGGCTACCCGGGCCCCGACCCGGTGGCCCGGTCGCTGCGCACCCGTAAGGCCGGCGCCGTGGGACTGCTGCTCACCGAGGCCCTCAGCTACTCCTTCCGCGACCCCGCCGCGATGAGCTTCCTGTCCGGGCTGGCCGAGTCGTGCGAGGCCGCCGGGCAGGGCCTGCTCCTGATCCCGGCGGGCCCGGGCCGGGAGGAGGCGGACGCCGCGGCGGTCGTGCAGCAGGCGGGCGTCGACGGGTTCGTCGTGTACTCGGTGGCCGACGACGACCCGTACCTCGCGGCGGTGTACGAGCGGCACCTGCCGATGGTCGTGTGCGATCAGCCGCGGGAGATCCCGGGAGCGTCGCTCGTGGGCATCGACGACCGCGGCGCGATGCGCGGTCTCGCCGACTACCTCATCGGCCTCGGCCACCGCGACATCGGCGTGCTGAGCATGAGGCTGGGGCGCGACCGCGCGGACGGGGTCGCCGACGCGGAGCGGCTGCGGTCACCGAACTTCCACGTCCAGCGCGAACGCATCGAGGGCGTGCGCGACGCCATGTCCGACGCCGGCCTGGACCCCGCCACCCTCACCGTCATCGAGCGGTTCGAGCACACCGGGAAGTCGGGGCACGCCGGTGCCGCGCAGGCGCTCGCCGTCAATCCGCGCATCACCGCGCTCGTGTGCACCACCGATGTGCTCGCGCTCGGCGCGCTGGACTGGGCGCGCTGGCAGGGCATCGACGTGCCCGGACAGCTGTCGGTCACCGGATTCGACGGCATCGACGACGCACTGCGCGAGGGCCTGACCACGGTGCGGCAACCCCAGGAGGAGAAGGGCCGCCGCGCGGGTGCCCTGCTCATGTCGCCGTCGCACTCCGGGGTCGCGACCGTCGAGATGCTCGAGACCGAACTGCTGCGCGGTTCGACGGCCGGGCCCGCCAGACGCTGACCCGGCCGCCGGCTCACGCCAGGAGCTGGGCGCAGCGGAGCAGGCCCAGGTGGCTGTACGCCTGGGGGTGGTTGCCCAGCGACCGCTCGGCGACGGGGTCGTACTCCTCGCTGAGCAGGCCGGTCGGTCCGGCGGCGTCGACCAGTTGCGCGAACAACGCCTCCGCCTGCGACCGCTGACCGATCAGCAGGTACGCCTCCACCAGCCAGGCCGCGCAGAGGTGGAACCCGCCCTCGGTGCCGGGCAGTCCGTCGTCGTGGTGGTACCGGTACACGGTGGAACCGCTGCGCAGTTCCGCCTCGGTGGCGGTGACGGTGGCCGCGAACTTCTCGTCCGACGGGTCGATCAGCCCGGACAGTCCGATGTAGAGGGTGGCGGCGTCGAGGTCGGTGCCGTCGTAGGCGGCGGTGTACGAGCGGACCTCGTCCTTCCAGCCCTTCTCGCGCACCTCGTCCGCGATCTTGTCGCGCAACGGCGTCCACCCGGGCTCGATGTCGCGCCCGAAGTGCTCGGCCAGCGCCACCGCGCGGTCGATGGTGACCCACCCCATCACCTTGGAATACACGTGGTGACGGGGGTTGTCGCGGATCTCCCAGATGCCGTGGTCGGGTTCGAACCAGCGACGTTCGACGGCCTCGACCATGGCGCAGACCAGTTCCCAGTCGCGGTCGTTGAGCGCCACCTCCGCGCCCTGCTTCTCGCGGGCATGGGACAGGTCGTGGATGAGTTCGACGATGGGTCCGAACACGTCGAGTTGCACCTGCTGGTTGGCCGCGTTGCCGATGCGGACCGGCCGCGAGCCGGCGTAGCCGGGCAGCGAGTCGATGACCGCCTCGGGCGGCAGGCCGCCGCCGTGCAGCGTGTACAGGGGGTGCAGGCGTTCGGGGCCGGGCAGCGTCTCGAGGACGTCGTGCACCCAGTCGAGGTAGCCCTCGGCCTCGCTGAGCGAACCGAGGCTGACGAGCGCGGACGCGGTGAGCGCGGCGTCGCGGAGCCAGCAGTACCGGTAGTCCCAGTTGCGGACGCCGCCGATCTCCTCGGGCAGCGAGGTGGTGGCGGCCGCCATGATCGCGCCGGAGTCGACGTGGACCAGGCCGCGGAGGGTGAGCGCGGAGCGCTTCATCAGGTCGGGTTTGAGCGTGGGCAGGGTGAGGCTCTTCGCCCAGTCCGACCAGTACGATTCGGCCAGCGCGCGGCGTTCCGCCTCCGGGGTCTCGGACGGTCCGAGTTCCTCGGTGCCGCAACGCAATTCCAGGACGACGTCGCCACCGGACGGATCGACGACGGCATGCGCGGTCTGCTGGTTGCCGTCGGAGGTGACGTTCCACTGCACGCCGGGGGAGCGCAGCACGATCGGCTCGTTGGTGCCGTGCACCCGCAGTCCCTCGCTGACCGCCTCGAGGATGACCTGGCCCTGACCGAACTCGGGCCGCGGTGCGAACGTCACGACGGCGGCGGCCTGCCCGCTGATCACCCGGGTGAGGTCGGTGCGGCCCAGACGGACGTCGTGCGGCAGGTAGTCGGTGACGGAGAGGCTGGCCCACCGGGTCTGCACGGTCATCGTGCTGTCGATGTACCGCTGGCTCAGCGGCAGGGCGCTGCGGTGCGGGCCGACGCTGAAATGGCCGGCCTCCGGTCCGCCGAGCAGGTGCGCGAACACGGACGCCGAGTCGGGTTCGGGGTGACACAACCATGTGAGGGTCGCGTCCGGGGTGACGAGGGCGACGGTCCGCGGGCTGGCGAGCATGGTGAGGCGCTCGATCGGCGGCGCGTGCGCCCCGGACAGCCAGGTGCGGCGCTCCTCGAGCAGGAACGCGAGGGCCGCGGCGACGTCTTCGGTGCTCGACACCCGGAATTCGGCGAGGCTCTCGCCGGGGCCGACCTTCACACCGAGGTCGGGGCCTTGGAGGCGTGCGAACGCCTTCTCGTCGGTGACGTCGTCGCCGACGAACACGGCCGCGGTCGCGCCGTCCTGGTGGCGGATCAGGTCGAGGGCATGGCCCTTGTCGGTGGCGACGACGGCCAGTTCGATGACGGACTTGCCCTCGGTGACCTGCACGCCCACCCGCTGCCCGGCGTCGGCGCGCACCGCCGCCAGTGCGCGGGCGCCTTCCTCGGCGTCGGCGTTGCGGACGTGCAGGGCGACGCTCGCCGGCTTCGCCTCCACCGACGTGCCGGCGTGCAGGGCGGAGATCCGCCTGAGTTCCTCGGTGATCTCTCCGAGGAGTTTCTTGGCGTCGGCGTCGATCGCATGGATGAACCCGATGTCGAATTCCGAGCCGTGGCTGCCGACGAGTTGAACCTCGGCAGGCAGCCGCGACAGCGCGGCGAGGTCTTTGAGTGCCCGGCCCGAGATCACGGCCGCCGTGGTTCCGGCGAGGCTGGCCAGGGCGCGGAGAGCGCGGACCGATTCGGCGTGGGGAAACGCCTTTTCGGGGTCCGAGACGATGGGGGCCATCGTGCCGTCGTAATCGGACGCGACGAGCAGGCGAGGGGTCCGCGCGACCCGGGAGAGGGCACGACGAAGTTCGATGGGCAGATCATGGGCGCTCACACGTTCAAATCTAGGGGATGTGACGGATGTGAGCGCGTTCTCGGCCGGGGCTGTGCCCCGATCGCGTCCTACTCGGGTCTGCGGCTCCCGTCACCGAGCAGCAGTTCGACGGTGAGTTCGAGCCGATTCGCGACATCGGTAGCGGACGAGCGGCGTGTGAGCCAGGCCACCAGGTTCGACAGCCACACGTCGGAGATGACGCGGGCGACGGCCAGTTGGTCCTCGGTGGGTTCGGTGTCCGTCATCGCGCGGGCGAACAGCCGGTCCATCAGCTTGCCCACCTGATCGACCTCGGCGGCGGCGGACGCGTCGGCGAACATGAACGCGCGCGTCATGGCCTCGGTCAGCAGCGGGTCGCGCTGCATGGCCCGGGTGATCTGGCTGAGGATCAGCTGCATCCGCTCGAGGGGGTTCCGGCCCGGCGGGTTCTTTCCGCGGGAGTCGATCCGCTCGAACTCGCGGGCGAGCGCCGACACCAGCAGGTGCACCTTGGACGGGAAGTAGCGGTACAGCGTTCCCACGGCGACGTCGGCGCGTTCGGCGACGGCCCGCATCTGCACGGCTTCGTATCCGCCCTTGGACGCCAGGGCCAGGGTCGCGTCGAGGATCCGCTTGCGCCGTTCCTTCTGCGCGTTGGAACTGAGATCGTCCTCGCCCAGCGTCGCCGCAGCGACCGTCGTGGACCGTGATCGAGAGCTGGTCGTCATTACCTGTTTTCCTTCGCGCCTTGACTCATGGCCAGGTGTCATATTAGAACACGTTCTAGACGAATGTGTCATTCAGGAGAGGCGGATACCCGTTGTGACTATCGCCACCACCGAGGAACAGAGAGCTGCAGCGGGTGCGATCCAGGCGTGGGCGCGGTCGACGGACCCGCTGGTCACAGTACGGCAAGGACCAGCAGATTCGTGGCACACGTCGTGGCCGTCCTTCTCTTCGCTCGGAATTTTCTCGGTCGCCGTGCCCGACGAGGTCGGTGGGTCGGGGGCGGAGATCGTCGATCTCGCCGCGATGCTCGAACGGGCCGCGACCGAACTCGTCCCGGGTCCTGTTCTCTCCACCGCTCTGGCCGCTCTCGTCGTCGGGCGCAGCTCCGGCGCCGCCGCGAAACGATGGTCCGAGGATCTCGCCGACGGCGCGATGCCGTGCGCGGTGGCTCTCGGCAACTCCCCGGTGAACGCAACCCTCGGCGCCGACGGCGGGTTGACGGTCACCGGCGACGCCGGCTTCGCGATCGGCGGCGACACGGGAGTGACCGTGCTGCTGCCTGCCGACACGGGCGAGCAGGTCGTGTGGTGCCTGGTCGACGGCGAATCCGACGGCCTGAACATCACGGTCGCCGACACGATCGACAAGAGCCGTCCGCTCGCGCGGGTGTGGTGCGACGGGGTGGCGGTGGCGGCCGACCGTGTGGTCACGGGGGTGCGGGACGGGCTGGTGTCCGACCTCGCCGCGACCCTGGCCGCCGCGGAGGCGTCCGGCATCGCGGCCTGGTGTCTGCGAACGGCGGTGGAGTACGCCAAGATTCGCGAGCAGTTCGGAAAACCGATCGGCTCGTTCCAGGCGATCAAACACCTGTGCGCGGAGATGCTGTGCCGCGTCGAACAGTCCGGGGCAGCGGCGTGGGACGCGGCCGTGGCGGCGGAGGACGCGTGGAATGCGGACGGTGGCGAGCTGCCGGTCGCGGCGGCGGTGGCGGCGACGATCACGCTCGACGCCGCCGTCGAGACCGCCAAGGACTGCATCCAGGTGCTCGGCGGAATCGGCTTCACGTGGGAGCACGACGCCCACTTCTACCTGCGCCGGGCGACGTCGCTGCGGCAGCTGCTCGGCGGCTCCGCCCGCTGGCGGTCGCGGGTCACGGAACTGACCCGGGCGGGCGCTCGCAGGCACCTGTCGATCGACCTGACGAGCCTGGGCGCCGAGCGGGCGCGGATCCGCGCCGACATCGCCGCACTGGTGGCGCGGCCGGAGTCGGAGCGACGCGCCGCCCTGGCCGAGTCGGGCTACCTGGCGCCGCACTGGCCCGCGCCCTACGGGCGAGGCGCGCGCGCCGCGGAGCAGATCCTGATCGAGGAGGAACTGGCGGCCGCCGGGATCGGCAGACCCGACCTCGTGATCGGCTGGTGGGCCGTGCCGACCATCCTCGAGCACGGCAGCGCCGAGCAGATCGAGCGTTTCGCCACCCCGACGCTGCGCGGCGAGGTCATCTGGTGCCAGCTGTTCAGCGAACCCGGCGCCGGCTCCGACCTGGCGGCGCTGCGGACGTCGGCGGAGAGGGCGGACGGCGGGTGGCGGCTGAACGGCCAGAAGGTGTGGACGTCGAGGGCGCAGGAGGCGGACTGGGCGATCTGCCTGGCGCGCACCGATCGGGAGGCGCCCAAACACAAGGGCATCAGCTACTTCCTCGTCGACATGACGAGCCCCGGCATCACCGTCTCGCCGCTGCGCGAGATCACCGGCGACGCCCTGTTCAACGAGGTGTATCTCGAGGACGTGTTCGTGCCGGACGACCTGGTGGTCGGCAATCTCGGCGACGGCTGGAAGCTGGCCCGCACCACGCTGGCGAACGAGCGGGTCTCGATGGGCGGGGGCTCTTCGCTCGGTGCGGCGATGGAGGAACTGCTCGCACTCGCGGGTGACGGCGACCCGGTCACCGACGACACGCTCGGCCGGCTCATCGGCAACGCTCTCGTCGGCTCGCAACTGGAACTGCGCACCACCCTCCGGCAGCTGGACGGCCAGGACCCCGGGCCCGAATCGAGCGTCCGCAAGCTGGTGGGCGTCCGTCAGCGGCAGGCGGTCGCGGAATTCGCGATGGAACTCGGCGGCGCGGACGGCTGGGTGGAGGGTCCGCTCGCGCGCGAGTTCCTGAACACCCGCTGCCTCTCCATCGCGGGCGGAACGACGCAGATCCTGCTGACCGTGGCGGCCGAGCGGATTCTGGGGCTGCCGCGCGGCTGAGCCGGGCCGCGATCGGCCTTTCGCGGGGTCCGGGATGGTGATACAACTAGAACACGTTCTAAATTGAAAGTGGGATTGTCAGCGTGGACTTCACTCCAGACGAAACCCAGGAGGCCGTGGCCCAGGTCGCGGCCGGACTGCTGGCCCGCGACCTCGACGGCGACGCCCTCTGGGCCGCCTTCGCCGACGCCGACCTGCTGACTCTCGCGCTGCCGGAACGTCTCGGTGGCGAAGGGCTCTCGGTCACCGACGTCGGCGCGCTGCTGACCGAGGTCGGGCGGAAGGCGGCGCAGGTCCCCGCGCTGGCGACGCTCGGATTCGGGGTGCTGCCCATCGTCGCGCTGGGCGAAGACGGGCAACAGGACGCCCTGCTCACCGGTCTCGCCGACGGTCGCACGTTCACCGCGGCGCTCGCCGAACCCGGGGCGCAGTTCCCGGCACGGCCGTCGGTGACCGCGGTCGCGGACGGCGACGGCCACTCTGTCACCGGGCGCGTGCTCGCGGTCCCGTATGCCGAGCAGGCGCATCGGATACTGGTCCCGACGGATGCTGGGGTGGTGCTGGTGGACCCGGACGCGGACGGCGTCACGCTCGCACCGACACCCTCGGCGTCGGGCAGTCCCGAATTCGCGATCACGTTCGACCGGGCGCGGGGCGATCTGCTCGCGGCCGGCGACAACGCGGTGCAGACGCTGTACCGGATCGCGCTGGCCTCGATCGGGGCGGTGGCCGACGGGCTGCTCTCCGGTGCAACGGTTCTGGCGGGCGAACATCTCGCCACCCGGCACCAGTTCGGCAAGCCGCTCGCCACGTTCCAGGCCGTCTCGCAGCAGATCGCCGACGTCTACGTCACGTCCCGCACCCTCCACGTGTCGGCGCTCGCGGCGTCGTGGCGGGTGTCCGAGGGCCTGGACGCACAGGACGATCTGGACGTGATGGCCTACTGGATCGCCGCCGAGGTGCCCGCCGCCATGCAGGTGCTGCACCACCTGCACGGCGGGATCGGCGTCGACGTGACGTACCCGCTGCACCGCTACTACTCGACCGCCAAAGACCTGGCCCGCCTCGTCGGCGGCGCCTCGTACCGACTCGACCTCGTGGGGGCCCGGTGTTCATCGATCTGACCGACGAGCAGCGTGCGCTGCAGGCGGAACTCCGGCGCTACTTCTCCGGGCTGATCTCCCCGGCCGAGGCGGAGGTGATGCGCACCGAGCGCCACGGCGCCACCTACCGCGAGGTCATCCGCCGGATGGGGAAGGACGGCTGGCTCGGGGTGGGCTGGCCGGTGGAGTTCGGCGGCCGCGGTTTCGGGGAGATCGAGCAGCAGATCTTCGTGAACGAGGCTGTGCGCGCCGATGTTCCGCTGCCGTCGGTGACGCTGCAGACGGTGGGGCCGACGCTGCAGACCTACGGCACCGAGGAGCAGAAGCGCAAGTTCCTGCCCGCGATCCTGGCGGGCGAGGTGCACTTCGCGATCGGCTACACCGAACCCGAGGCGGGAACAGACCTGGCGGCGCTGCGGACCACGGCCACCCGGGTGGGGGACGAGTACGTCGTCAACGGCCAGAAGATCTTCACCACCGGCGGCCACGACGCCGACTACCTGTGGCTCGCCGTTCGCACCGGTTCGTCCGACTCGCGACACCGTGGCATCTCCATCCTGATCATGGACACCAAGGACCCCGGCTACAGCTGGACGCCGATCATCACGTGCGACGGCGCGCACCACGTCAACGCCACGTACTACTCCGACGTCCGGGTGCCCGCGAACATGCTGGTGGGCGAGGAGAATCAGGGCTGGCGCCTGATCACCACGCAGCTCAACCACGAACGCGTCATGCTCGGGCCCGCCGGGCGGGTCGGGGGTCTGTACGACCGCGTTCGCAACTGGGCGGTCGTGCACGACCTGCTCGGCGAACCGGACGTGCGGCGCGCGCTCGGCGAGATCCACGCGACGTACCGCCTCAACGAACTCCTCAACTGGCAGGTCGCGTCCAGTGAGTCGGATGCCGTCGACATCGCCGACGCGTCCGCGACGAAAGTGTTCGCCACCGAACGCATTCAGCGCATCGGCAGGCTCGCGGAGGAGATCGTCGGACGTTACGGCGACCCGTCGGAGCCGGCGACCGCCGACCTCGTGACGTGGCTCGACATGCAGGTGAAACGCAACCTCGTCATCACGTTCGGCGGCGGCGTCAACGAGGTGATGCGCGAGCTGATCGCGACAGCCGGCCTGAAACTTCCCCGAGTCCCGCGATAGGAGCGCCGCGCGATATGAGTTCCGAACAGATTCTCGCTGCCGCAGAAGAGGTCCGGTCGGCGGGTCCGAGCGCTCCCCGGCCCGGACGGGACCCGATCAACCTGCCGATGATCCGCAATTGGGTGGAGGCGATCGGCGACAAGAATCCGATCTACGTCGACGAGGCGGCGGCGCGGGCAGCGGGACATGACGGCATCGTCGCCCCGCCCGCGATGGCGCAGGTGTGGACGATGCAGGGCCTGAACGCCGTTCGGCAAACCGACGACCCGCTCGGGCGTATGACGACCATCCTCGACGAGGCCGGGTTCACGTCCGTCGTCGCCACCAATTGCGATCAGATCTACCACCGCTACCTGACGGTCGGCGAGGAGGTCACCATCACCACGACCCTCGAGGACGTGGTGGGCCCGAAGAAGACGGGCCTCGGCGAGGGGTGGTTCTTCAACACGCGCAGTGTGTGGCGCGACTCCGCAGGCGAACCGGTGGCCGAGATGCTGTTCCGGATCCTGAAGTTCATGCCGAAGACCGACCGGCCCGGGCCGTCGGGGAACGGGCAGGGTGCGTCCTACGACGACCTGGACCCGTCGAGGATGATGCGGCCCAGCGCCTCGCAGGACACCCAGTTCTTCTGGAACGGCGTGGCCGCGCACGAACTACGCATCCAGCAGCGCGAGGACGGGTCGCTGCAGCACCCGCCGGTGCCCGCGCTGTGGAAGGACAAGACGGAGGCGACGGACTACGTCGTCGCGTCCGGCCGCGGCACGGTGTTCAGTTACGTCGTCCACCACGCGCCGAAGGTCCCGGGACGTTCGCTGCCGTTCGTGGTGGCGCTGGTCGAACTGGAGGAAGGCGTCCGCATGCTCGGCGAACTGCGCGGGGTCGAGCCCGCCGACGTGACGATCGGGATGCCCGTGGAGGCGATCTACCTCGACTTCCCCGGCGACGACGAGACGGGCGGCGCCCCGTGGACCCTGTACGCGTGGCAGCGCGGAGCGAAGGAGCAGTCATGACGTCCACTCTCGATGTCGTCGCGGGAACGACGCTTCCGGAACTGTCCGTCATCGGCGACCCGACGTTCGTCGTCTCGGCCGCACTCGCGACGCGCGACTTCCAGGACGTCCACCACGACCGCGACCTGGCGCAGCAGCGCGGATCGAAGGACATCTTCGTCAACATCCTCACCGACACCGGTCTGGTGCAGCGGTTCGTCACGGACTGGGCGGGACCGACCGCGGTGATCAGGTCGATCGCGCTGCGCCTCGGGGTGCCGTGGTACGCCTACGACACGCTCACGCTGAGCGGCACGGTGGCGTCGGTGGACGACGGCGTCGTCACGCTCGACGTCGTCGGGAAGAACGCTCTCGGCAACCACATCACGTCGAAGGTGACCCTCGTCCTGGACGGACGCACGAACGGAGCGGGTGCATGAGCGGGCTGTCGGGCAAGGCTGTCATCGCCGGGATCGGCGCCACCGACTTCTCGAAGGATTCGGGCCGCAGCGAACTGCGGCTGGCGGCGGAGGCCGTGACGGCGGCGCTCGAGGACGCCGGGCTGACACCGGCGGACGTCGACGGGCTGACGTCCTTCACGATGGACACCAACACCGAAGCGGCTGTGGCCCGTTCGGTCGGTATCCCGGATCTGAAGTTCTTCAGCCGCATCCACTACGGCGGGGGCGCGGCGTGCGCGACCGTGCAGCAGGCCGCGATGGCCGTCGCCACCGGCGTCGCCGACGTGGTGGTGGCGTACCGGGCGTTCAACGAGCGATCGGGGATGCGGTTCGGGCAGGTGAACTCCGGTCTGGTGCAGCAGGTGAACTCGTCCGGTACCGACAACGCGTTCTCCTACCCGCACGGCCTGTCGACGCCTGCGGCGTTCGTCGCGATGGTCGCGCAGCGGTACATGCACGAATACGGCGCCACGAGTGAGGACTTCGGGCGGGTCGCGGTCACCGACCGCAAGCACGCGGCCACCAATCCGAACGCCTTCTTCCACGGCAAGCCGATCACCCTCGAGGACCACCAGAATTCCCGCTTCATCGCCGAACCGCTGCACCTGCTCGACTGCTGTCAGGAGTCCGACGGCGGCATCGCGATCGTGGTCACGTCGCCGGAGCGGGCGAAGGATCTGCGGCAGAAGCCGGCGGTGATCGCGGCGGCGGCGCAGGGGAGCGGCAGCGACCAGTACATCATGACCAGCTACTACCGGCCCGAGCTCGCGGGACTGCCCGAGATGGAACTGGTCGGCAGGCAACTGTGGGATCAGGCCGGACTCGGCCCGCAGGACATGGATCTGGCGATCCTGTACGACCACTTCACCCCATACGTATTGATGCAGCTCGAAGAGCTCGGCTTCTGCGGTCGCGGCGAGGCCAGGGACTTCATCGCCGACGGCACCATCGATCTCGACGGCAGCCTGCCGCTCAACACCCACGGAGGCCAGCTCGGGGAGGCCTACATCCACGGCATGAACGGCATCGCCGAAGGGGTGCGGCAGATCCGCGGCACGTCCGTCAACCAGGTCTCCGGTGCGCAGAACGTCCTCGTCACCGCAGGCACGGGGGTGCCTACGTCGGGGTTGGTGCTGACGGCCTGACACCGGCCCGTGACTGCCTGCGCGCAATGTGTTTCGCGACGTAGGCGGCGTCGCGGCCCACCCCGCCGGTGAGCATCGACGCGAAAGCCTGCAGGAACGGCAGACCGACGAAATACAGTCCGGGATGGTCGGGTGAGACTCCGCGGGACTGCTCGGGCCACCCGTCCGCACCGGTGACGGGGATCTGGATCCAGGTCGTGTCCTTGCGGAACCCGGTGCACCAGATCACGTTGCGGACGTCGAGTGCGGTGCCGTCGTCCAGGATCGGTCTGCCGTCGCGCACGTCGGTGACCTTCGCCGGGAAGTGCTCCACACGAGCCGCGGCCAGGTCGGCGCGCTTGACCCGCAGCAGTGGGCCGCCGCCCGAGCGGACGTGGGCGCGCATCTTCCGGCCGATGGGGGTGCGTTCGGTCAGAACGTGATTCGCCATGAACCACATGATCGGGATGGCGACGTGCGCGGCGCGCCCCTCGAGGTCGAACGGCACCTCACCGCGGACGGGACCGCAGATCGTGGTGCGATGCGAACGGGAGACCTCCAGGGCGATGTCCGCGCCGGAGTGGCTGCACCCGACCACCAGCACCGGCCCGTCCTGCAGTTGGGAGGGATTGTGATAGTCGCTGGAATGCAGTTGCCGGATCCGGGGGTCGAGGCGGTCGGCGAGGCCGGGGATGACCGGGGTCTGCCAGGTGCCGGACGCGACGACGACGTTGCCGGCCTCGAATCGGTCCGTCCCGGCGGTGACGACGTAGCGGTCGCCGAGACGGGACAGTCCGTCCACGGTGACGCCGGTCCGGACCGGCAGCGCGAACCGCTCCGCGTAGGCCTCGAAGTAGTCGGCGACCTCGTCCTTCCCCGGCCAGGACCAGGCGGGGGCGGGAATTCCCCAGCCGGGCAGCCCGTCGTACCGGGCCGGACTGTAGAGCCGGAGCGAGTCGAACCGCTCCCGCCACACGTCCCCGACGCGGTCGTGGGCGTCGAGGATCACGAAGTGCTGCCCGCGTTCGGCGAGGTGGTAGCCGGTGGCGAGGCCGGCCTGTCCGGCACCGATCACGATCGTGTCGAAACGTTCTGTGGACATCGGGTGCCTTCTTCCCTCGGCGTTCGGTGGTTGTGCTCAACGCTAGGAGCGAGGCCGATCCGGGCGCGTCGGGAGAAAGGCGCAGATACGTACGACCGTATGGGTACTTTCATGTAGCCGGGCCGACGAGGTGATGCTCGTAGGCATAGGCCGTGGCCGCCGACCGCGACGAGATTCCCAGCTTGACGAAGATGTTGCTCAGGTGCCGCGCGACCGTCTTCTCGCTGAGGAACAGTTCCGTCGCCACCGCCCGGTTACTCTTGCCCGCCGCGACGAGCCGGAGCACGCACACTTCACGCGGGGTCAGCGGAGTGGAGTCCGCGGACCCGGGACGGAACTCCGCCCGCAGTCGCTCGAGGTCGGGGAGCGCGCCCAGTTGCCGGTACGTGGCGGACGCGAGGTCGTGCTCCATCTGCGCGGTGTCGTCGTCGCCGAGGTCGCGGCAGACCAGCGCGACCGACTCCCGGACCCGCGCACACTCGTAGGGCGCGCCGATCTCCTGCCAGCGCCGCCACGCGTCACGCAGAACCGTCAGCGCGTCACTGCCCCGCCCCTCGGCGTGCAGCACCGATCCCGAAGCCTGCGCGGCCAGGGCGCACAGATAGGGAATCGCGAACCCGGTTGCTGTCGAGTCGAGTTCGTCCGCGGCCGATCTCGCCGCCGGGACGTCGCCCGAGGCGAGCAGGATCTCCACGCACGCGGGCAGCAGCCGGGCGCGTTCCACGGCGCCGGTGGCCTCGTCCAGCGCGCAGCGGATCGACGCGGCCGCGCTGCCGACCCGCCCCTGCGCCATCCGCAGCAGCGCGAGTCCGGGTTGCGGGCGCCTGCCCAAGCGGTTCGCCTCCAGGAACAACTTCTCGGCCTGGGCGACCTCGCCGCGCAGGCGGTGGAGGTCGGCCATCACGTAGGCGGCGGACCCGGCCGCGGGTTGCGAGGCGAGTCGCTCGTGCGCCCGCCGCGCCGAGTCCATCGCCGTCGGCCACTCGCCCTGCAGTTGCAGGATCTCGGCACGGTGGACGAGGCACTGGCCGCGGTAGGGGACGAGTCCGGGTTGCGAAGAGCACCATTCCTCCAGCGCCACAGTCCATTCCCGGGACCGCCTGAGGTCGCAGATGTTCTGGCACTGCTCGATCACGGCGCAGTACACGATGCCCGCGACCACCGGGGACACGTTGTCGGACGTCACCCCGACCATCGCCTCGTCGAAGGCGGACACCGCCTCCGCGACGTGCCCCAGCAGGACGAGCGAATGGCCGGTGCCCAGCACCCCGAGCGTCGTCAGATCCGGGTCGGCGAATCGGATGCCCACGTCCGTCACCGCGCGGAAGATGTCCTGGGCCGCGGTGCCGTCGCCGTCGTCGATCCGGCGCAGCCCCTGCGGCACCAGCAGGTAGCCACGCTCCGGGCAGTCCACGCCCGCGGTGTCCAGAAGTCGCTGCGCCTTGCCCAGCCAACCGCCGCCGCGGGCGTGCTCACCCCGCATGAGCAGGCCGAACGAGAGCCAGAACGCGCACCGCGCCGAGCGCACCGGTCGACCCGTGCGGGTCCACTCGTGCACCGCCCGCTCCCACCATTCGGTGCTGGCGTCGTCCTCACCGAGCAGGTAGGCGGCGGTGGCGAGCCGTTCGAGGTCGTCACCCGGTAGCGGGTTCTGCCGATCGGCGCTCGACAGGCGGGTGTAGGTGTCGCGCCAGTCCCGCCGCTCGAAGGCCGCACGGCCCGTCCGGAGTTCCGACGCCGCATCCGACATCATGGTCTCCTGCCGAAGATCTGCGCGCTGACCTGCCCGAATTTCAGACTACCGCCGCAGAGGGCCTGCCCGGAACGTCGAATAATCCGCTGCACCTGTCGGTGCCTCGAGTCACACTGGGTCGACACGCCAACGGATGGGAACTTCTGATGGTCGATGCGATAACGGCAGAGGGTCTGGTCAAGAAGTACGGCAAGGTCACAGCGCTGGACGGGGTCGACCTCGCGGTCCCGTCGGGAACGGTGATGGCGCTGCTCGGCCCGAACGGCGCAGGCAAGACGACGGCGGTACGCGTCTTCACCACCCTCCTCGTCCCGGACGCCGGCCGCGCGCAGGTCGCCGGTCTCGACGTCGTCCACGACGCGCGGGTGCTCCGGTCCCGGATCGGCGCGTCGGGTCAGTACGCGGCCGTCGACGAGTACCTCACCGGTTTCGAGAACCTCGAGATGGTCGGGCGGCTCTACCACCTCGGGGCCAAACGCAGTAAGGCGCGCGCTCGCCAACTGCTCGAACAGTTCGACCTGGTCGAGGCGGGAGATCGCCCCGTCAAGGGCTACTCGGGCGGCATGCGCCGGCGTCTCGACCTCGCCGGAGCGCTGGTGGCCGAGCCGGAGGTGCTGTTCCTGGACGAACCGACCACCGGGCTCGACCCCCGCGCCCGGCTGGCACTGTGGGACGTCATCGACAATCTGGTCGCCCGGGGTACCACGCTGCTCCTGACCACCCAGTACATGGAGGAGGCCGAGCGCCTCGCCGACCAGATCGCGGTGATCGACCACGGTTCGGTCATCGCCCGCGGAACCGCCGACGAATTGAAGGACCGCGTGGGCGGTGAGCGCATCGAGTTGAGCGTCCGGGAGGGCATCGACCTCTCCGTCGTGCGCGACGAACTGGCCTCACTCGCCGCAGGCGACATCCTGCTGGAAGAGAACGTCCGCCGGGTGACGGTGCCGGTGACCGGCGGTGCGGACGCCCTCGTCGAAGCGCTGGGACGACTCTCCAATCGAGGAGTGAAGGTGTTCGACGTCGGTCTGCGCAGACCGACCCTGGACGACGTCTTCCTCACCCTGACCGGACACGAAGCCGAAGAGGAGCACGTCTCATGAGCGCACCACAGACGGCGTCCGTGCACACCGCGCTCGCGGACGGGCTCACGATCGCCAAGCGCAACATGATCAAGATCAAACGCGTCCCCGACCTCATCGTGTTCACCACGTTGTCGCCGATCATGTTCGTGCTGCTGTTCGCGTACGTCTTCGGCAGCGCGATCCAGGTTCCCGGAATGTCCTACCGCGAATTCCTGATCGCCGGGATCTTCACGCAGACAGTCATCTTCGGGGCCACGTGGACGGGCCTCGGGATGGTCGAGGATCTGCAGAAGGGGATCATCGACCGATTCCGGTCGTTGCCGATGGCCCCGTCCGCCGTCCTCCTCGGCCGCACGTCCACCGACGTCCTGATCAACATCGTCAGCCTCGTCGTGATGTCGCTGACCGGTTTGATCATCGGGTGGCGCATCCACTCGAGTCTCGGCGAAGCCGTTCTCGGCTACCTGCTCCTGTTGTTGTTCGCCTACGCCCTGTCCTGGGTGATGGCGGTGGTCGGGCTCTGGATCCGCACCCCGGAAGTGTTCAACAATGCCAGTTTCATCGTCATCTTCCCGCTGTCGTTCATCGCGAACACGTTCGTCGAGACCACCAACCTGCCCGGTCCGCTGAAGGTGATCGCCGAATGGAACCCGGTGTCCGCGGTGACACAGGCCGTGCGGGAACTGTTCGGAAACACCAACCCGGCCATGACCGTTCCCGACGCCTGGCCGTTGCAGCACCCGGTCATCGCCTCACTCCTGTGGTCGGCGGTCCTGCTGGTGATCTTCGTACCGTTCGCGATCCGGCGGTACAAGAAGGCGGTCAGCCGCTGAGCGCTTGCCGGCCGTGCTGTCGCCGGACGAACGGGACGCCCGTTGCGTCAGATCGAACGAGCGTCCCGTTCGTCCGAGGCGCTAGTGGAGTTCGCGCGGCGAATCGACGTCGCGTCCCGAGCCCAGATCGGAGCAGTCGACCGTCTCGGCGCCGTGTGCCGCGAGGTACTTCCGTGCGCCGGAGTCCCCGGTGAGGCTGCGCCGCAACGGGAGCCAGTGGTCCCGGCCGATCAGAACCGGGTGCCCCGGGCGTCCGCCGTAGTGGGCCTGGCGGAGCGCCGACCGGGCATCACCGGCCGGGCTGTCGCCGGGTACCGACACCACCCGCCGGACGGCGTCGACACCGAGGTCGGGGAGATCGACGAGGGTGATGACGACGGCGTCGACGTCGTCGAACGCATCCGCGACCTCCAGCCCCCGGCGCAGGGACGCGGACAGCCCCGACTGCCAGTCGTCCGCGATCCCGACGGTGACGGGGACGACGCCCGGCAGCAGGTGCTCGGCCTCGTCGGCGCGGGCACCGAGCACCACGACGGTCGGCGCGCATCCGGCCTCCGACAGGATTCGGACCCCGCGCGCGAGCCACGGTTCCCCGTCCGCGCCGACGACGAGTGCCTTCGGTATACCCATGCGCGAACCGGCCCCGGCCGCGAGCAGCACGCCCCCGATCGTCATCGAACACTCACCGTCCCGCGTTGCATGCGTTCAAACATACGTCGGTGCGGCCGTAGACTGGCCGGTGACCTCGGCGGGCCCGACGAACGGCACGCCCAATCGGAACGGACGGACGCATGGTGGATCCGAACAGAGTCGTCGAACCCGCCCAGCGGGGATTCGCGCAGCGATGGGGTGGCGCGGGCAGCATCGTCGACCTCGACGGTCCCGTTCACTGGGTCGAATACGGCGAGGACACCGGGTGCCCTCCGGTGGTGATGGTCCACGGGCTCGGCGGCTCGCACCTGAACTGGGTCCGGATCGCGCCGGTCCTCGCGCGGCGCACCCGGGTGCTCACCGTCGATCTCCCCGGATTCGGGCTCAGCCCGTCCGGGCGACGCCGGACGGGCGTCGGCGCCAACGCGAAGGTGCTGCACCGCTTCCTGCGCGACGTCGTCGGCCGCCCCGTGATCCTGATGGGCAATTCGATGGGCGGCATGATCTCGCTGTTCGAGGCGGCGGCGCACCCGGAGACCGTCTCGGCCCTGATCCTGGTCGACCCCGCACTGCCCGTCGCGCAACGGATTCCGGACCCGCGGGTCGCCGCACAGTTCGCGATGTACTTCACCCCGTTCGTGGGGGAGCGGTTCCTGCAGTACTCGAGCCGGAAGATGACGGACCGGCAGCTGGTCGAGCGCACGATCGACCTGTGCTTCGCCGATCCGAGCCGGGCGTCGGAGGATTCTCTGGACGCCGCAACGGCGCTCGTGGGTTATCGCCGCGCACTGCCGTCCGAGGACGCGGCGTTCCTTCAGGCCAGTCGCTCCCTGATGCGCGTACTGGCGCGTCCGCGGCGATATCTCGATGCCATGCAGTCGATCGCGCAGCCCGTTCTGTTGCTCCACGGCGACCGTGACCGGCTGGTCCCGGTCGCGGCGGCCCGCAAGGTGGCGACCGCGAATCCGCGGTGGGACAGCGTAATTCTCGCGGACGTGGGGCACACTCCACAGCTCGAAGTTCCCGACGCGATGCTCGACCGCGTGCTGACGTGGGTCGACCGGCACGGTCTGATCGACGTCTAGATTTCGGCGGTTCCGCCGGTCCCGGCGATCGACTGGGCGAGCGCGCGGAACAGGTGCGTCAGTTCGGGTCGCGTCGCGGTTCCGCTCCGGACGACGCCGCACACCGGGATGCGCAGCCGATCGTGCGCTTCGCGCAGGAAGCTCAGCCCCCGGCGGGGCGTGGCGTCGGCGGTGTCGGCGTACAGCACGGTCCACGACCGCGGGGTGGTGAGGACGTCGAGGGTGGCCGTGTGGTCGCTCGGGATCGACGGTCCTAGCATCACCCGCTGCCCGACCTGCCGGAATGCGTCCTCGACCACGTTGTGGATCAGGATCTGACTGCTGCGGGGCGGCAGCAGCAGGGGGTACGGCGCCAGTTCGCCGAGGTCGACGGTCGAGACCCCGGCCAGCGGGTGTCTGCTCGACGTCACGATCACCAGGTCTTCGAGCCCGAATTCCACGGTTTCGAGGCCCGGCCGGTCGACGCCGCCGCGGATGAGCGCGAGGTCGGCGTCGCCCGACGCGACCGCGGTCATTCGGTCGGTGAAATCCTTGATGACGAATTCGATGTCGAGCTGCGGGAAGTCTTCGCGGACAAGCGATATCGCTTCCAGGCTCTGGGTCGCGAAGCTCATGCTCGCACTGATCCGGAGTCGGTTGCGCGGGTCGAGTCCCACCGACAGCGCGCGCGCCTCGAGGCCCATCATCTCCGCGGCGATCGGCATCAGGCGTTCGCCCGCCGCGGTCAGCCGGGTGGCGCGCGTCGACCGCTCGAGCAGGGTGGTGCCCAACTCGGTTTCGAGTTTGGCGATCTGATGGCTGATCGCCGACTGGGAGATGAAGCAGCGTTGTGCCGCGCGCGAGAAACTGCCCTCCTCGCCGACCGCGAGGAAGTAGCGAAGCTGTCGGAACTCCATGATCTGAGGTTACGTCCTTCGGGGAAGACTTATGAGCAATCGAGATAACACTATTTCGATTTCCCCAGCTTACTGGCAATTAACGCCGGTCGATCCCTAATGTGGAGCTCATACGCGGAGCTAAGTAGACGCATGAAGCAGTAGGAGGTTTTCGGTGGATCGCACACAGGTCGTCATCGTGGGATCGGGATTCGGCGCACTCGCGGCGGCGAAGAAGCTCGGCAAGGCCGGCACGCCGTTCGTGCTGATTTCCGAGACCACCGAGCATCTGTTCCAGCCCCTTCTGTACCAGGTCGCGACCGGTGTCATCTCACCCGGCGAGATCGCGCCGTCCATCCGCGCGATCCTCGCCAAGTACCCCAGCGGCGACGTCCGCCTGGGCCGCGTCGTCGACGTCGACCCGGACAAGAAAGAGGTCGTCTACGAGGCCGGCAGCATCCGCCACACCATCGGTTACGACAGCCTCATCGCCGCGACGGGCGCCCGGCAGGCCTACTTCGGGCGCGACGAGTTCGCCGAGGTCACGTACGCGCTCAAGACCGTCGCCGACGCCGACCGGCTGCGCAGGCAGATCGTCCGCTGCTTCGAGGAGGCGCACACCACCTCCGACCCGGAGCGTCGCCGCGACCTGCTGCACTTCATCGTGATCGGCGCCGGCCCGACCGGTGTCGAACTGGCAGGTCAGATCAAGGAACTGGCGGGCCGCTACTTCGAGAAGTCGCTTCGCGACATCACGTCCGAGGAGGTCACCGTCACCCTCGTCGAGGGTGCGAACGAGACGCTGCCGGTCTTCGGCGGCAAGCTCAGCAAGTACACGCAGGACTCGCTGGAGAAGGCGGGTGTCGAGGTGGTTCTCGGCACGATGGTCACCGACATCGACGAACACGGTGCCACCCTGTCGTCGCCGAGCACCGGCTTCGAGAAGCGCCTCACGGCGGACACGATCATCTGGTCGGCAGGCATCCAGGCCAACGACTTCGCGGCTGTGCTCGCGGACCGGACCGGTTGCGAGACCGGGCGCGGTGGCCGTCTGCTCGTCGACGAGGACCTCACGGTGGGCCGCTACGACGACGTCTACGCGATCGGCGACATGGCGTCGCTGAACAACCTGCCCGCGCAGTCGCCGTTCGCGATGCAGGGTGGACGCCACGTCGCGGCCATCATCACCGGGAAACGAGCCCTCGGCACGCCGTTCACGTACCGCGACAAGGGCAGCATGGCGATCATCAACCGGTTCCGCGCGATCACCCGCGTCGGCAAGGTCGAGCTGACCGGTGTGCTCGCCTGGTTCCTGTGGCTCGCCGTGCACCTGGTCTACCTGGTCGGATTCCGCAACCGGTACGTCGCGGTGATGTCGTGGTGCGGTTCGTTCCTCGGACACCGCCGCCCGCACTTCCACTACGCCCAGGAGATCGAAACGATCGAGTTGAGCGACCAGCGAGAGGACGCCGCGGCCTAACGTGGTCCCATGACCGTCACCAGCGCTGGAGTACTCCTGTATCGCACAGACGATGCGGGGGTGCTCCAGTTGTGGATCGTACACATGGGTGGCCCGTTCTGGGCGCGCAAGGACGAGGCCGCGTGGTCGATCCCCAAGGGCGAATACGTCGCCGGCGAGGATCCCTACGCGGCCGCGCTACGCGAGTACGAGGAAGAGATCGGCGCACCGCCGCCCGCAGTCGAGTACGAGTTGCTCGGCGAATTCCGTCAGCCCTCCCGCAAGGTGATCACCGTGTATGCGGCAGAGGTGAACGAAGAGGTCGCCTTCGTCGAGAGCAACACGTTCGAACTGGAATGGCCGCCACGGTCGGGGAAGATTCAGCAGTTCCCCGAGGTCGACGACGCCCGCTGGTTCCCGTCGGATGTCGCCGAAACGAAGCTGGTCAAGGGCCAGCGTCCCATTGCGCGTCGCGCCCGTGAGTACTTGTTAACGTCGGGCGGTTAACAAGTACTCACGGGCGGCGAAGCCGCACGCCAGACGGCGGCGGGGGTCATCGGGAGCCGCCGAAGCCGGGCGCCGGTGGCGTCCGCGATCGCGTTGGCCAGGGCCGGGGCGACCGGGTTGTACGGGGACTCGCTCATCGACTTGGCGCCGTGCGGGCCCAGCTCGTCGTAGGTGTCCGCGAAGTAGACCTCGGTGTCCGGCACGTCCACGAGCTGTGGGATGTGATAGTTCCGCAGCTGCGGGTTGAGGACGGTCCCGGCGCCGTCGAGCAGGATCTCCTCGTACAGCGCGCTGCCGATGGCCTGCGCCACGCCGCCCTCGACCTGCCCGCGGCACTGCTGCGGGTTGAGGACCGTGCCGGCGTCCGCCGCCTGGATGGACTGCAGGATCCGGACCTCCCCGGTGACGGTGTCGACCGCGACTCGGAAGGCGTGCACGTTGAACACCACCGACCGCGGGGTGCCGTCGTGGTGGCCCTCGGCCCGGAGTGGACCCTCGGGCACCAGCTTGTCGAGTTCGACGGTCCGCCCGGCGACCACGACCGCGTCGGGAGTGAGCGCGCAGTCGCTGTCCTCGCCGGCGCCGGCGACGCGGCGGGCGACCTCGAACAGCTGCTCCCGCAGCCGGGTTCCGGCGAGATGTACCGCCTT
The DNA here is from genome assembly GCF_029269925.1 of Rhodococcus sp. T2V. NCBI lineage: Bacteria > Bacillati > Actinomycetota > Actinomycetes > Mycobacteriales > Nocardiaceae > Rhodococcus > Rhodococcus sp. T2V. Next base: position 117,048 of record NZ_JARJBD010000014.1, on the reverse strand, counting down.
CCCGGCGACGACCGTGCCTGCCGAACCGAATGCTCCGGTGTCGTGCCCGGCGACGTCGGTGTCGGATTGGATCACGGTGATCCGGTCGGCGGTGGTGCCGAGCGCGGACGCGGCGAGCTGCGCGTGCACGGTGGTGGTGCCGTTCCCGAACTCGGCTGTGCCCACCCGCAGTTCGTACCGGCTGCCCTCGACGAGGGTGCAGGACACGTCCGCGAAGTGCCCCCGCGGCGGGATGGTCGCGATCATGGACGCCGCCATGCCCTCGCCGACCCGCCACTGCGGCCCGTCCGGTGGAAGCGCGTCGTTGCCGCGGCGCAGTGCGGCCTCCGCCAAGTCGAGGCACTGGTCCAGTCCGTAACTGCCGTACGTGAGGTCGCCGTGTTCGACTTCGAAATCGACGAAGTCGTCACCCGGGACGACCACGTTGCGACGACGCAACTCGAACGGATCGATTCCCAGCTCCGCGGCCAGTTGGTCGAGCGCGGACTCCACCGCGAAGATGATCTGCCCCAGCCCGTAGCCACGGAACGCCCCCGACGGCAGGTTGTTGGTGTAGACGGCCTGGGCGTCCACCCGCTTGTTCGGCGACCGGTACAGCGCAACGGATTCGCTGCAACCGTGGAACATCACCCCCACCGAATGATTGCCGTACGCACCGGCATCCGACAGCACGTCGACGGCGAGTGCCGTCAGCTTGCCGTCGCCGTCGGCACCGACCTTCACCGACACCCGCATGGGATGCCGGCACGGGGCGATCGTGAACTGGTCGGACCGGGTGAACTCGTACTGCACCGGTCGGCCGGTGCGTAGCACGGCGAGGGCGACGAGGTCCTCCACCAGCATCTCCTGCTTCGCGCCGAAGCCGCCCCCGACGCGGGCCGTGAACACCCGGACCTGCGCGCGGTCGAGCGAGAACAGGTGAGCGAGTTCGTCGCGGACGAGGAAGGGCACCTGGGTGCTGCTGCGGAGGGTGAGGCGACCGTCGGAGTCGAGCCAGCCGATGGCGGAGTGGGTTTCGAGATGCGTGTGCTGCACGCGCTGGGTCTGCCACGTGCCCTCCACCACCGCGCCCGTGTCCCGCGCCGCCGCGAGCCCGGCGGCGACGTCGCCGGTCTCGCCGTGGACCTCGGCCACCAGATTCCGGGCCGGGTCCGCGATCCGGGACTCGGGGCCCTTGTCGCCGTGCAGCAGGGGTGCACCCGGGCGGCGCGCCAGGTCGGGGTCGAAGACCGGTTCGAGGACCTCGTATTCCACCTCGATCAACTGCAGTGCGCGCTGGGCGATGTCGACGGAGTCCGCGACGACGGCGGCGACGCGTTGCCCGCGGAACCGGAGGATCGTGTCGAATACGTAGGTGTCGTCGGGGTCGTCGGTGCGGAACTCGTGACGCGCGGTGGAGAAGGCCACGCCCGGACTGTCGCGGTGGGTGAGCACCGCGTGGACGCCGGGCAGTCGCTCGGCGGCAGACGTGTCGAGGCGGGTGATGCGGGCGTGCGGGTGCGGGCTGCCGAGGATCTGGATGTGGGTCAACCCGTCGACGGCCAGGTCGAGCGTGTACGGTTCGGCTCCGCACACCACCCGGGTGGCCGCGGGTGCGGGAATTGACCGTCCGAACGACTCACCGGCACTGTCCGATTCGGTGGTGCACACGCCGCCGACGGCGTCGCGGACGGAGCGATAACCGGTGCAGCGGCAGAGATTTCCCTTCAGTGCGCGCGGCAGGTCGGCGCGTTGTCCGGCGTCGAGCGCGGACGCGGTCACCACCATCCCGGGTGTGCAGAACCCGCACTGGAATCCCGCCGCGTCGACGAATTGCCGTTGCACGGGATGGAGTCGGTCGGGACTGCCGAGACCGGCGGCGGTGGTCACCTCGCGGTTCTCCGCACGATGCGCCGGCACCACACAGGAGTGCACCGGGGCGCCGTCGAGCAGCACGGAACAAGCGCCGCAATCCCCGGCGTCGCAGCCCTTCTTGACCGCGAACCGCTGCTGTTCCCGCAGGAAGGTGCGCAGGCACTGACCGGGCCGTGCGTCGGCGTCCACCGACTGACCGTCGACCGTCAACTTCATTCCAGCTCCCTCCGGATCTCCTCGGCGAGCACGCCCGTGACGTGGCGACGCCAGTCCGCGGCGCCGTGCGCGTCCGTCAGGTAGTCGTCGGGGGAGATCCGTTCGGCCAGAGCGGCGCTCAACAGATCGGTGCCGGGAACGGCAGGGAAGCGCAGGACGAACGGGCGGACGGTCGACGCGGTGACGGTCAGCGTGAATCCGTCCGCGCCGGCGCGTCCGGCGAGCAGGGCACCGGACCGTCCGAGCGGCGAGTACGCGATCTTCCGCAGCGACGTGCGGCCCCGCAACGCGGCGGCGGGGAGGTGGATGCTGCGGATCAGTTCACCGGCCCCCAGCGTCGTGCTGCCGGCCCCGGTGACGAACCGCTCTACCGGAACCCGGCGTTCACTGCCGTCGGCGGACCAGATCAGGAGTTCGGCGTCGAGCGCGCAGCACAGCGTGATCATCGCGCCGGCAGGCAGCGCCAGCGCGAGGTTGCCGCCGACGGTCGCGGTGTGCCAGATCTTCCACGACGCGACCAGCGACTCGGCGCACGGCCGGAACAGGTTCTTCGCCGACCACTCGGCGGGAAGCGTTGCATTGCAGAGGTTCTCGATGGTGCACGTCGCGGCGAGTTCGAGTCCGTCGTCGTGGACGGTGATCGCAGGCCAGTCGAGGGTGGCCAGGTCGACCAGCCGGGTGACCGTTGGTTGCGGCTCCGAATACAGCCAGGTGCCGCCCGCCAGGTACGCCGTTCCGGGTTCCGGCGCGGGCAGGTCGTCCCGGCTGCGCGGCGCCGAGATCTCCGTCACGAACGACAGATCCATGGTCTCACCCCGCCTTGCGCACCAGGGCCCGGTGGGCCTGCTCGACCTCCGCGGCGACGTCGTCCTCGTTCACGGTGATCACTCTTCCACGCTCGACGACGGCGCGCCCGTTCACCAGAAGTAACTCCAGCGGCGCGGTGGCCCCGAGGACGAGCGCCGCCACCGGGTCGGTGATGCCGGAATGCGCGAGGGTGTCGACCCGCCACAGCGCGAGGTCGGCCAGTTTGCCGGGTTCGAGGGAGCCGAGTTCGTCGTCCCGGCCGAGCACCCGGGCCCCGCCGAGCGTGGCGAGTTCCAGCGCGGTGCGCACCGTCATCTCGCGCGGGCCGCCGCGGGCCCGGGCGAACAGCACGGCGTGGCGGGCCTCCTCGAGCATGTTGCAGGCCTCGTTGCTGGCGGCGCCGTCGACACCGAGCCCCAGCGGAACCCCGGCCGCGTGGAGGTCCCGGGCCCGGGCGATCCCGGCGCCGAGGCGGGCGTTGGACGTGGGGCAGTGGGCGACACCCGTGCCGGTGCCGGCCAGGGTGGTGATCGCGACGTCGTCGAGGTGGACGGCGTGGGCGTACCAGACGTCGGGGCCCACCCAGCCGAGTCGCTGCAGGTACTGCACCGGGGTGCAGCCGAACCGGTCGAGGCAGAAGTCCTGCTCGTCAACGGTTTCCGCGAGGTGGGTGTGCAGTCGCACGCCGGCGGACCGGGCGAGGGCCGCGGCCTCGGTCAGCAGGTCGGCGGTGACGGAGAACGGGGAGCAGGGCGCCACCGCGACCCGCAGCATCGAGTCGGGCGCCGGGTCGTGCCAGCGGTCGACGACGTCCTGGGTGCCGGTCAGGATGTCGTCGAGACGCTCCACCACGGAGTCCGGTGGCAACCCGCCCCGGCTGTGGCCGAGGTCCATCGACCCCCGGCTGGGATGGAACCGCAGACCGACGGTCCGCGCGGCCTCGATCTCGGCGCCGAACACGTCGCCGCCGTCGCGGGGCACGACGTAATGGTGGTCGGTGGTGGTCGTGCACCCGTGTTTCGCCAGCCAGGCGAGACCGCCGGTGGCCGCGGTCCGGACGGCGTCGGCGTCGATGCCCGCCCAGATCGGGTAGAGGGTGGTCAGCCAGCCGAACAGGTTGTCGTCGGCGGCGAGCCCGCGGGTGATCCACTGGTACAAGTGGTGGTGGGTGTTCACCAGTCCGGGTGTCAGCAGGCAGCCGCGTCCGTCGACGACCCGTGCGCCCTCGATCACCGGCGCGGGACCGGCACCGACGTCGACGATGCGGTTGCCCCGCACGACGACGTAGCCGTCCGGATGCTCGGTACCCGACGTGTCGACCGTGGCGACGTACGCGCCGGCGACGACGACCGCGCCGGGGACGTCGGACATCAGCTGAGCCACCCCGCGTACGCGGACCACGCGGGCCCGGGGTCCGGGGCGTCGGAACGCTGCACCGTGGCCTGGATCAGGCCGTACGGGCGGTCGGCGGCGTGGAAGACCTCGTTGTCGTTCTCCACGCCGAAACGCGCGAGGTCGTGGGCGAAGTGGTGCTTGTTCGGCGCGGACAGGCGCACCTCCGCGAGCATGGGGTAGCGCTCCAGGATCGCCTTGCCGATCTCGTACAGCGTCTGCTGCAGGGCGAGCGAATGGACGGTCGCGAACGTCGCGACGATCTGCTCCTTGATGCCGGCGTAGACGCTGTTCCAGTCCACGTCGGTGGTGACGAACCGCCACTGCACGACCAGCGACGTCGCCATCACCCGGTCGTGGGTCTCCTCGAGGATCGTGTACTCGTCCTTCAGGAATCCGAAGAATTCGCTGCCCGTGGACTTGAGGATCACCAGATCCTTCAGCCCGCCGACCACCCACGTGCCGTCGGCGTCGACGGTGATCGCCGCGGTGCGCACCTCCTCGCCCTTGCGCACCCAGGTGTGGTCGTGTTCCGCCCCGTCGACCACCGCCCGCTGCCAGGCGTACTCCTCGATCTCGATGCGGGCACCCTCGACCGGGGCCACGTCGTCCACGAAGTGCCGTGCCAGCGTGAGCCCGTACTCCTCGATGGAGTCGAGTCCCTTCTCCTTTGCGTAGGAGTACGCCGTCTGCTTCTGGGTGTCGGTGGGCAGCACCGAACTCTGGTCGCCGGCGAGGTGCGCGGCCGAGAAGTCGCCGCGCAGGCACGTCGACACGCTCACGTCCCGGATTTCGTGCCGCGGGGTGTCGCGGTAGATCCGCACGATGCGGTTCTCGGCCTTGCCGTACTGGTGCTCGCCCAGGACGATGGCGCCGGTGAGGTCGGTCATTCTTCAGCTCCCGCGGTAGGTGGAATAGGCGAACGGGGACAACAGCAACGGGACGTGATACCCCCGCTGCGGGTCGTCGAGGACGAACGTGACGGTCACCTCCGGGTAGAACGTCTCCCGGCCGCGGGCGGCGAAGTACTCGCCGGTGGCGAAGACCAGCGAATAGGTGGCCGCGGTCAGATCGTCCGGCGCGATCTCGGCGATGCGGCCGTCCGAATCGGTCGTCGCGCTCGCGAGGACCTCGCCGTCCGGGGACACCAGTTGCACCTGCACCCCCGTTGCGGGTGTGCCGTCGGTGGCGTCCAGCACGTGGGTGCTCAGGATCTTGGACATCAGGGGACCGTGTCTCCGATCTCGCCGAGAAGGCGTTCCAGGCGCAACCGGTTGATGGCGGCCAGTTCGGTCCGCAGGATCCTGCGCTCCGTCGCGGCGTCGTTGCCGAGACGCGCGTGCAGCACGTCGAGCAGTTCCTGCGCCGACCGACCCGACGCGCACACCAGGTAGACGTGCCCGAACTTCTGCTCGTACTCCTCGTTGCCCGACCGCAGGCGCGCGCGGACGTCGTCGTCGGCGGACGCGACCGCCGACTGTTCGCGGGCCGACGACGGGTTGTCCGCGCGGTCGCCGATCCGCGGATGACCGGCCAGGGCCGCGTCGACCTCGGACTCGGTCAGGTCGGCCAGGACGTCGTCGGCGGCGGTGTGCAGCGCGTCGGCGGACGGGAACGGCCGGCCGGCGGCCATCCGCTGCGCCCACACCGTCGACGCGCAGCACTGCACCAGCAGGTCGGCGGCCCGCGCGTCGCTCAGTGCGTTGAACGCGATCAGGCCGGGCGGTTCGGTCATGACGGCTCCTCGCTCGTGCGCCTTTTCGGTACCTCTGGCTACCACTATGGCGCACAGGGCGCAGCCATTCGGGGTCAGCGACCGAAACCCTCGAGCAGTCCGGTGTACTTCTTGGGCAGGGGAGCCGCGAACTCGCCGCGCGCGCCGGTCCGCAGACCGAGCGTCACGAGGGACTGCACCATCAGGGTCGCGGCTGCCACGCCGTCGACCACCGGCACGCCGAGTTCCGCCGAGACGACCGCGCACAGGTCCGCCATGCCCGCGCAGCCCAGCACGATCGCGTCCGAACCGTCCCGGTCGAGGGCGACGCGGCAGGCCTCGGTGATCACCTTCACCGCGTCCGGGTCGCGGTCGAGGTCGAGGACGGCGATCTCGCATGCGTGCACCCCGAGGCAGAAGCGTTGCATGCCATACCGTTCGGCGAGTTCCCACGCCCGCCCCCGGGTGCGGCTCAGTGTGGTGACGACGCTGAACCCGCGACCGAGGAAGCTCGCGGTGTGCATGGCCGCCTCGGCGATGCCGAGCACGGGGCCGGAGGCCAGTTCCCGGGCCGCGTCGAGGCCCGGGTCGCCGAAGCAGGCGATCACGTACCCGTCCACGCCGGCCTCCTCGCCGCGCGCGATCTCCTCGAGAAGCCCGGGGACACTGAGTGCTTCGTCGTAATGACTCTCGATCGAGGCGGGGCCCATCTGCGGGCTCACCGCTTCGACAAGCGTCCCGGGCCCGGCGACGGAGCGGGCGCAGTCGCCGATCTTGTCGGTCATCGCCCGGGTGGTGTTGGGATTGACGATCTTGATGTGCACGTTCCTCGACCTACACCTCGGCCGGGGCCGTGCGGTGCGCACGACGCGCGCCGGTGGACAGCGCGAAATAGCAGAGGAATCCGATGCCCATGCCCAGGAACCACGAGTACTGGGCGGCGCCGGCCATGCCCCACACGTCGAGTCCGAACGGCTGGGCCTTGAGGATCACGGGAACCATCGCGACGAGCGCGCCGACGACGGTGGAGATGATCGCGGCCGGGTTGTAACCCTTCTTGTACCAGTATGTTCCGTCGTGCGACATGGTGAACATGTCGTCGAGGATGATCCGCTGCCTGCGCACCAGGTAGTAGTCCGCGATGAGGATTCCGAACAGCGGCCCGATGAAGGCGCCGAGTGTCTCGAGCGTGTAGTGGATCACCTCCGGGTTGTTGTACAGGTTCCACGGGGTGATCAGGACGGATCCGACGGCGGCGATCATTCCGCCCGTGCGCCAGCTGATGCGCTGCGGGCTGACGTGCGAGAAGTCGAAGGCCGGGGACACGAAGTTGGCGACGATGTTGATGCCGATGGTGGCGACGATGAAGGTGAGCAGGCCGAGGACGACGGCGAACAGGTTGTCCATCTGCGCGACCGTCTCGACCGGATCGGTGATCAGGCGGCCGTACACGGGCAGGGTCGCCGACGCGGTGACGACGGTGAGGATCGAGAAGAACAGGAAGTTCACCGGGAGGCCGAGGAAGTTGCCGCGCTTGACCGCGGCGAACGTCTTTCCGTACCGGGAGAAGTCGCCGAAGTTGAGCATCGGGCCCGAGAAGTACGACACGACAAGGGCAATCGCGCCCAGTACCACGGGCACCGCCGACCAGCCGGTGTAGTTCACTTCGCCGAGGTTCAGGCTGATGTTCGACCAGCCGGCCTCGCTGATCAGGTAGATGGCGAGCATCAACATCACGACGTAGACGGCGGGGCCGCAGAAGTCGATGAACTTGCGGATGCTTTCCATGCCGCGCCAGAAGACCAGCGCCTGCAGGACCCACATCGTCATGAACCCGGCCCAGCCGAGCGCCGACAGTCCGAGGAATCCGTGCTCGTGCACGTCCGCCCAGGGCGCCAGGCCCGGCCAGATCTTCAGACCGAGGATCACGAACGCGTGCGACGCCAGGTAGGTCTGGATTCCGTACCAGGCCACCGCGATGAGGCCGCGGATGACGGCCGGGACGTTCGCGCCCAGGACGCCGAAGGCGCTGCGGCACATGACCGGGTAGGGGACACCGGTGACCTGGCTGGGTTTGGCCACCAGGTTCGCGAACACGTTGACGATCGCGATGCCGACCACGAGGGCGACGAGGACCTGCCAGCTGGTCAGCCCGAGCGCGAACAGGCTGCCCGCGGTGACGTATCCGCCGACGCTGTGCACGTCGGACATCCAGAACGCGAAGATGTTGTACGACGACCACGACTGGGTCTTCAGCGGCGCGAGGTCGTCGTTGGTCAGTCGCGGGTGGTAGCCGGGTTTGATCAGCCCGGCGCCGGCCAGGTGTGCACCGGGGACGGTTTCCCCTTCGGAGGAGGAGGGCGCTGTCTGAGTCATCGTTTTGCTCCCTGGTGCAGTCCGGAGACGACTGCTTCGACGTGAGGGTGCCTCGGTGAAAAGCACACCACCGAAGCGCTGGGAGCAAAAGTAGTTTTCGGATATTTCCTGACTGTGACGGCGAAGATATATTCTCGCGGGCGCCCGGTCGGGCCGAGAATATATCTTGCCGCGCGGCCTACCCGGGCGTGTCCCGGAAGATTCCGGTGTCCGTGGGCAGGGCGGCGATCACCGTGTCGAGTTGTTCGTTGTGCCGATCGGTGGCCGCCTTCAGCGCGGCGGCGTCCCGGGCGAGGAACGCCGCGAGCATGTCGCGGTGTCCGAGGTGCAGCCGCAGCCGCTCCGGGGTGTCGACCTGCGACATCGGCTGCACCGGCTCGGTGATGTTCCACGCCGCCTCGAACATGTGCAGCAGCCGCTGCATCCGGCACGGCGACGCCAGGGCGAGGTGGAAGTTGCGGCTCTCCCGGTGGTACGCGGTCAGGTCGTCCTCGAGAACCGCGCGGTCGAGCGCCGCGTACGTCTCCCGGGCCCTCGTGTCGTCGGCCTCGTCGGCCAGGGTGATGGCCACCGAGTGCGCCGCCGACTCGAGGACGCCCCGCACCAGGTAGAGCTCCTCGAGTTCGTCGACGGTCAGCCGGGCGACGGTGTACCCGGCGTTGGCCCGGTGATCGACGAGACCCTCGCCGATCAGCGTCTTCAGCGACTCCCGGATCGGGATGCGGCTGACACCGAAATGCTCGGCCACCTCGTCCACCGGAATCGGGGTGCCCGGCGGGGCGCCGCCGCTGAGGATCACCCGGCGCAGTTCCTCCAGGATCACGGTCTGCGAGCTGCCGGGATCCCGGTTGGCCAGGTTCGTGACCAGCAAGGACGGTCTTCGCGGGGGCATCGGGCCGTCCTCAGGCCGGGTGGACGGCGCGCCAGTGGCGGGCGATCTCGATGCGGCGGGCGACCCAGACGTCGTCGTGGGACTGCACGTGGTCGAGGAAACGCTCCAGCGCCGCGGTGCGGGCGGGCCTGCCGACGATGCGGCAGTGCAGACCCACGGACAGCATCTTCGGCGCCCCGGCCGTGCCCTCCGCGTACAGAACGTCGAAGGCATCTCGCAGGTGCGCGAAGAACTGCTCGCCGCTCGGGAAACCGCCGGGCGACGCGAACCGCATGTCGTTGGTGTCGAGGGTGTACGGCACCACCAGGTGGTCGACGAGGCCCTTCCCGGGGGCGTCGACCTTCACCCAGTAGGGCAGGTCGTCGGCGTACGAGTCGGAGTCGTACTCGAAGCCGCCGTGCTCGACCACCAGTCGCCTCGTGACCGGGGAATCGCGGCCGGTGTACCAGCCCAGCGGCGCCTCGCCGGTGAGGTCCCGCAGGATCTCCACCGCCTCGGCCAGGTCCCTGCGTTCGGCGTCCTCGTCGGACAGCTGGTACGACTTCCACCACAGGCCGTGGCAGGCGATCTCGTGACCGAGTTCGCGAAAGGCGCTGACGGCCTCCGGGTTCCGCTGCATGGCCTTGGCCACCGCGAAGATCGTGAGCGGCAGTCCGCGCCGCTCGAACGCCCGGAGCACCCGCCACAGTCCGGCGCGGGAACCGTATTCGTAGATCGATTCCATGCTCATGTGCCGGTTCGGGAACGGCTGCGCACCGACCATCTCGGACAGGAACGTCTCCGACGCGTCGTCGCCGTGGAGGACGTTGTTCTCGGCGCCCTCCTCGTAGTTGAGGACGAACTGGACGGCAATCTTTGCGCCGCCCGGCCACTGCGGATCGGGCGGGTGCGGCCCGTATCCGACCAGGTCACGTGGATAGCTGTCGTCGAAACCGTGGGTCATGCCGTCAACCCTGCCCGACCCGCCTCGGTCAGGGAACCCCACAACCGCAACCGCGCCATGCCGCCGTCCGGGAAGATGTCGAGCCGGGCCTCCGTGACGGGCCGGTCGCTGTCGATGACGAAGCGGTGCCTCGTGTCGGGCTGCAGGCGCGTCCGCGGCAGCAGTTCCGTCCACTCGCCGTCGCCGTCGCCGTCCCGGCCGAGGAGGCTCGCCTCGCCGGGGGCATTGCCGAGGAAGTAGGAGGTGTCGAGTTCGGCCAGCGACACCGTGCCCTGGGCGGCGAGCCGGATCTCGACCCAGTCGTTGCCGTCGTCGCGGCGGCGGGACGTCTCCCAGCCGTCGCCCATCACCCGGGCGAGACCGGGGAGCAGCATGTTCTGCGGCGACCCGTAGAACATGTTGGAACAGGACGTGACTCGGGCGCCGTTCTCGAGCGCCGCGAGATCGACGGGGCCCGCGTCGAGGAAACGGGGGTCGGGACGGCCCTCGCCGTGCACCCGGAGCCGGGCGACACCGCCGTCCGGGTGCATCGTGAGCTTCACGTGCGTCCACCGTGCGCCGGAGTCGACCGCGAACGGATTCTCGGTGTCACCCTGAACGGGGCTGCGCTCGACGATCGTGGTCCAGTCGGCGGCGACCAGTTCGTCGGCGGACGGGTAGCCGTCGACGGCCGCGGCCTGCACGGAGATCTCCGGCGGGAAGTTGCCCTTGAACCATGCGGTGTCGACCACGACGCCGCGCACCACACCGGGAACCCCGAGCCGGACGATCGCCTCGTCCGTGCCCGCCACCCGGCGACGGCGGGTCTCCCAGCCGTCGTACACCTGACCCTTGTGCCCGAACGTCGCCGGCTGGTACACGGCGGCCGTCGGGCGGATGAGGTTCTCCCGCTCGGCGAACAGCTCGTCGTTGGCCCACACGACGGCGCCGCCGAGGGTGCGTACGGCCAGGTCCGGCAGACTCCGGAAGCTGGGCGGGGTCAAGGCGTTCGGGGTCACGGGTGCTGGTACCTCCTGATCGGGCGTGGGGCCAGTGTAGGACCTCGGAGGGGGTGGTGCGGGTGGTCCTCGTGGGCGAGGAGGCGCTCAGATCTCCGGAACCACCGCCCGGGTGAGGAGGTCGCGGAGCGTGTCCACCGTGCATCCCGGGGCCTGCGCGCGGACCGCGTCCTCGTCGAACGCTCCGCACGCCAGCCCGCGCAGCACCACCGTCGCGAGGGCCTGCGCGGTGGCCGGTTCGTCCATCACCCCGCCGCCCTGGCGGTCGAGGTAGGCCTGCAGGCGGGTGGCCGCGGCGGGCAGGGCGTCGCGGTAGAAGTCGAACGTCGCGAGCCAGCGGGTGACCAGATGCCCGGGATGCATGTCCCATCCCTGGTAGTACCCGCGTTCGAGCGAACGGGTGACGAGCCGGTAGTGCCGGGCGAGTGCCGCGCGGATCTCCTCGTCGCTGCCCTGCGGGACCACCTGGGTGGATCCGTCGCACACCCACACCCCGGTTTGCGCCGCCGCCACCAGCATCACGGACTTGGCGTGGTCGGCCACCGGGTGCTCGAGCGACTGGAACCGGGAGGCGATTCCGCAGGCCGCGCTGTAGTCGTAAGTGCCGTAGTGCAATCCGGTGCAGCGACCTTCCGCGAGCTGGATCGCCTTCGCGGCGGTCACGGTGCCGTCCGGACCGAGGACGGCCTGCGGGCTCTCGATCTGCAACTCGAAGCGCAGCGACCCGTCGGGGAGCCCGTACGCGCTCTCCAGTTCCTCGCACAACGCGACGACGGCGGTGACCTGCTGGGCTGCACGCAGTTTCGGCACGGTGAACACGAAGCCGTCGGGAACCCCACCCGCGCCTTCGAGGACGAGTTCGAGCGTGCGGATGCCGCGGCGGCGCTCGTGCGGCGCCAGGCCCTTCGCGCGGATCCCCAGCGACCGCGGTCCGGACAGGTCGGACGACAGCTGTCGCAGCGTGCGACCCGTCTCCAGTGCGGCCGCGTCCTCGACGTCGTCGCTCCGCCAGCCGTAGCCGTCCTCGAAGTCGATCCGCAGATCCTGGATCGGACTGCGCCCCAGCGTCGCGCGCACGTCGGGAAGTGCACCGGTCGTGCCGATTTCGGACAGTGCTTCGGCGTACCTGTCCAGCAGTTCGACAGCCTGCTCACCCCACACCCTCGGGGTGTCCGGGCCGGCGTCCGCCGCGCTCACGTAGACGGTGTGGATGGGCTGCGGTTGCTGCCGATCACCCGGAAACGCCGCCGCGAGGTCGTCGTCGACGGGCGCGAGGAGTGCGTCGACGCGGTCGAAACCGCTGTCGGGGAGACGGCTGAGGTACTGGGGGTTCACGTCACGATCTTCGCAGAAATGCGGGCTTCTCGTCGCCTCACTTGCCTGCTTCGGGCCGTCGCGCCGCGCAGTCTCCCTCCTCACATCTGCTTGTCGCCCGAGACCCTCCGTTCGTAGTGTCTCCTTCCGTGGATGTAGAGGTTCTGCTGGACGACGCGCAGCGCTCGGCCGCGGCAGTCCTGGACGAGACCGCCGACGGCCTGGCGCAGGGGAGACCCGGGGTTCGCGGCGTGTACCTGTGGGGGCCCGTCGGACGTGGCAAAACCTGGCTGCTGGATCGCTTCCACGCGGCTTCCGAGGTCCCGAAACGGCGCGTGCACTTTCACTCGTTCTTCCGGGGCCTCCACGCCGACACGCACGCGCTGGGGTCCATCGACCTCGCGATCGACGCGGCGCTCGGCGACGTCCGGCTGCTGTGCTTCGACGAGTTCCACCTCCACGACGTCGGGGACGCGATGCTGGTGGCGCGGCTGCTGAAGGCGCTATTCGCCCGCGGCATCACGCTGGTCGTGACGTCGAACTATCCGCCCGAAGGCCTGCTGCCCAACCCGCTCTTCCATCACCTGTTCGCGCCGACGATCACCGTGCTGGAGCAGAATCTGACCGTCGTGAGGGTGGCCGGACCCGTCGACTACCGCACCGCGGGAGCGCGGGATGCCGGATTCGCTGCCGGCCGTTTCGTCAATGCGTCCGAAGTGGAGGTTCCGGCCCCGTCCGAGCGGGTCGCCCTGACCGTCGGCACGCGGTCCGTGACGGCAGCGGCGGTACGCGACCGGACGGTCTGGTTCGAGTTCGCGGCGCTGTGTGGTACCCCGACCGCGCCCGCCGACTACCTCGACCTGTCCGAGCGGTACGGCTGCTGGGTGATCACCGGTGTGCCCCGGCTGCGGGAGGCCGGCACGGACACCGTGCGACGGTTCGCGAACGTCGTCGACGTGCTGTACGACCGCGGCACCGCGCTGACCGTCTTGGCGGACGCGCCGTGGGAGGGCATGTTCAGCGGACTCGCGGGCACCCTCGACGTCGACCGCCTGGTGAGCCGATTGTCGGCGCTGAACCGGTGACCGCCGAGGCCGACCCGGTGGTCTGCCTGGGCGGTCATGGATCGATCAGACGTACCGGCTGTACGCGGGCAGATCCAGCTGGCCGTTGCCGGACAGTCCGATGACCACGACCTCCGGTTCGGTGACCGTGCGGGCGTGCGCGATGGCCGCGGCCACACCGTGCGTGGATTCCGGCGCGGGAATGATGCCTTCGGCGCGGGCGAACAGCAGGCCCGCGGTGAGTGCGTCGTCCTGTTCGATCGCGGTCGCCTCCATCAGTCCGAGGGCGACGGCGTGCGAGACCATCGGCGACATGCCGTGGTACCGCAGGCCGCCGGCGTGGATCGCGGGTGGAACGAAGTCGTTGCCGAGTGTGTACATCTTCAACAGCGGAGTCAGACCGGCGACGTCGCCGAAGTCGTAGCGGTACTCGCCCTGCGTGAGTGACGGGCAGGCCGCCGGCTCACACGCGACGAGGCGGGTGGTGGTGCCCTCGCGCAAGTTGCGGCCGAGGAACGGGAAGGTCAGACCCGCAAGGTTGGAACCGCCGCCGGCGCAACCGAATACCGTGTGCGCGACCGGCTCGCCCGCCTCCTCCAGCTGGGCCATCGCTTCCTGGCCGATCACGGTCTGGTGGAGCATGACGTGGTTGAGCACACTGCCCAGCGAGTAGTGCGCGCGCGGGTCCTGGGCGGCCACCTCGACGGCCTCGCTGATCGCCATGCCCAGCGAACCCGTCGTGTCGGGGTGCTCGGCGAGAATCGCCCGGCCCGCCTCGGTGAGGTCGGACGGCGACGGATGGCAGATGCCGCCGTACGCCTCCATCTGGAGCCGGCGGTAGGGCTTCGCGTCGTAGGACGCGCGGACCTGCCACACCTCGACGTCGAGACCGAGCAGCGCACCGGCGAACGACAACGACGCGCCCCACTGGCCGGCGCCGGTCTCGGTGGTGAGCTTGGTGGTGCCCTCGAGGGCGTTGTAGTAGGCCTGCGCGACAGCCGTATTCGGCTTGTGCGAGCCGACCGGGCTCACACCCTCGTACTTGTAATAGATCCGCGCCGGGGTGCCGAGCGCCCGCTCGAGCCGATGAGCCCGCACCAGCGGCGACGGGCGCCACATGCCGTAGATCTCTCGAACCGTCTCGGGGATCTCGATGTAGCGGTCGGTCGCGACCTCCTGCTCGATCAGGCTCGCCGGAAACAGCGGCGCCAGGTCCTCCGGTCCCAGCGGCTCGCGAGTGCCCGGATGCAGATGCGGTGGAACGGGTTCCGGGAGATCCGCCGCCAGGTTGTACCAATGAGTGGGGACGGCCGAGGGAACCGCAACCCCCAGAGGTTCCAATGAACGAGCCAGTTCTGCTCCGGTTACCGGGGACATGGTCGAGTAACTCTCCTTCGTCGATGGGTGCGTCCGGAACGTGCTGCGCTGCAATCGGTGCCCCGACGGATGAGCCTGCTGGATCACCGTGCGGGCGCCGGCCGGCACGGTGACGCGGGTGGCCGTCAGCGATAGGGCCACCAGATAGCCGCCGGCAGGTTCACAGCCCAGATCGTACCCGTCGACTTGCCGCAGGGGCCTGAATGCTCATCCGGGCACCCGCGCATTCTCCCAGTGCGGCGTGCGCAGTTCCCGTTTGAGGATCTTGCCTGCCCCGGACATCGGTAGTGCGTCGACGAACGCGATGGAGCGGGGCACCTTGTAGCCCGCGATTCGTTCCCGGCAGTGCTCCCGCAATCCGTCCGGGCTCGCCTTTTCGCCCGGGTGAACCACCACGACGGCATGCACCCGCTCGCCCCAGCGGGTGTCGGGCACGCCGATCACCGCACACCCCGCCACCGCGGGGTGCTCGGCCAACGCGTTTTCCACCTCGACCGAGTAGACGTTCTCGCCCCCGGTGATGATCATGTCCTTGAGACGGTCGACGACGAAGACGTATCCGCGGTCGTCCATGTATCCGCCGTCGCCGGTGTGCATCCAACCACCCCGCACAGCGTCGGCGGTGGCCTCGGGTTTGTTCCAGTACCCACGCATGACGTGGTCGCCACGCGCGACGATCTCGCCGATCGTTCCTCGGGGCACCTCGTTGTCCTCGGTGTCGACGATGCGTACCTCGGCGTGGGGTACCGCGCGTCCCGTTGCGCGGCGCAGGGCCGGGTCGTCGTGGTCGGAGGGTCCGAGCAGGGTGGTGATCGGCGAGAGTTCGGTCATGCCGTATGCCTGGGTGAATCGGGCGGTGGGAAAGAGTGTGCGGGCACCGTCGAGTAGTGCTTCGGAGATCGGTGAGGCGCCGTAGACGAAGTGCTCGATGCTGGTGAGGTCGATGTCGGACCCCGACGGGTCGTCCACGAGCATCTGGATCATGGTCGGTACCAGTAATGCATCCGTGATGTGGTGTTCGGAGATGGCGTTCAGGGTGGCGGCGGAGGTGAACGTCGGGATGATGACGTGGGTGGAACCGGCGAGATTGCCGATCGTCCACATCGCGATGTCGGCCATGTGGAACATCGGGGCGGCGTGCAGTATCCGCCCGCCGTGTGTGACCACCTGGCCGGTCGCCAGAGATCCGAGCCCCGACGTGACGAGGTTGTCGTGGCTCACCATGACGCCCTTCGGGTGCCCGGTTGTTCCGCCCGTGTAGAACAGACCCAGCAGTGAGTCGCCGCCGGTCCGCGTGTCCTCCACCGCGTCACTGCCCCCGATCAGGTCCTCGTATCCGAATGCCGTGTCCGGGACTTCGCCCTCCCCGGCGAAGATGACGATCTGCAAGTGTTCGACCTGATCCCGAAGCGCTGGAACAATTTTCGCGAAGGCATCATCGACCAGCAGGACACGTGTGCCCGAATCGGTCAGGGAGTAGGCGATCTCGGCGGGGCTCCACCGGATGTTGACCGGGTTGACCACGCCCCCGATCCACGGCACCGCGAACAGATACTCGTGGTAGCGATCGGAGTTCAGACCGAGAAATGCGACGCGGTCGCCGGCCTGGACTCCGAGTGACCGCAACGCCCCGCCGAGTCGGGCGATGCGATCGACCGACTCGGCGACCGTGCGGACCCGGTCCCGGAAGATCGTGGCGATGCGGTCGGGCTCCTGCTGAAGCGCGCGGTGCAGTGATTGGGTGAGATACATCGTGGATTCCTTCGGGAAGTGGGCGTCGGGTGTCCGGGTCACGGCCGCGGCCTCGGCCGTTCCGATCGATCAGCTGGTGGCCGGTGCGCACCAGTCCAGCGCGAGCGCCGCATAGGTTCGCGCGGCTGTGTGCACCTCGTCGAGCAGGCAGTATTCGTCGTCCGCGTGCGAGACCCGGAGATCACCGGGGCCGTAGCTGATGGCCGGGACGCCTGCGCGGGTGAGGAAGGAGCAGTCCTCCACGGCGCAGAATCCGGTGACCGTCGCCGGGCCGGCGTAGGGGGTGTCGCCCGCGGCGGCGACGTGGGCGGCCGAGACCGCCGCGGTGATGTCGACGGCGGCCTCGCCGGGATCGTTGGCGGGCCAGTTGAGCTTCCACGCGACTGTGGGCGGGTGGTCCCGCAGCCAGCCGTCGGTCTGCGCGATTGCTGCGATCTGGGCTTCGATCTCGCGTTTGACGTCCTCCGGGTCGTCCTGCGGTGGATACCAGACGCAGTACTCGGTGGTCATCGACTCCGACAAGAAGAACGGCACCTGGACACCGTGAGGTCCCCCGGCGACGACTCCCGGATGGATGGTGAAGTGTCCCGGGGCGAACAACGGATGGGTTTTCGTGAACGCCCACTCCTCCTCGAGACGCTGAATGGCCTGGTAGACGAGGAAACCCTTGTCGATGGCGTTCACGCCCACGCTGGACCCGCCGCCGCCCGCGCGGATGGTCTGCCCGCGCATCGAGGAGTGGGTGGTCTTGCCGCCGACCGTGACCGAGAACCACAGCAGGCCGGGACTGACCGGAATGACGCCGAGCCGGGTCGGGCCACTCGGTTCCGCGACCACCGCGGCGTCCGCACGGTAGCCGCGCTCCAGGGTGGACGAGATTCCGCACTCGTGGTCCATCACCTCCTCCCCGACCACGGCTTGGATGATCAGGTCACCCTGTAATAGAACTCCGGCGCGGGCAAGGGCTTTCACCGCGAAGGCTTGCGCCACCAACCCGGCTTTCATGTCGCTCGCACCGCGGCCCCAGATGCGGTCGTCGTCGATTCGGCCGGAGAACGGCGGTCCCGATTCCCACCGGTCGGAGTTGCCCGGCGGAACGACGTCGACGTGACCGTTGAATATGAGGGATCGACCGGGGCCGCCGCTGCCGAAGATCGTGCCGACCGCATTCGTCCGCCCCGGCTCGACTGCCCATTTCTCGACGTCGGCACCGGCATCCTGGTAGATCTCGGCGAGCACTTCACTGACACGCCCCTCTTCACCGACGACGGCGTCATACACCTGACCGGGATATTTGGGATTGACGCTGGGAATCGCGATCACGTCGGACAGCACGGAGACCATGTCGTCGCGCAGAGCATCGACCGCATCGAAGACGGCGTTCAGCTGTGTTCTTCCTGTCGGTTGCCGGGACATTGCGATCTCCCTCATTCCGCGATCGGTGTGCGTGCGGGCGCCGGTGCCAGCACGATCGCCACACCACCCGCGATGAAGGCGAGAATCCCGATCAGTACGAGTGCTGCCCCGAGGAGGAGATCGGCGTACAGCGCGGCTACCGAGCGGGAGACGGCCCGGACGAGAAGGGCCGCGGTGCCCGCGAAGGCGCGCCGGGTCGCGGCGCCGGCCTCCGCATTCGTCGGTTCTGCACAGATTGCGTTCATCGCGTGAAACCTCTCTGGTTGGGTGTGCTTCGCTGTCTCAGCGTGCCGACGACGGACTCCGAGCGGAATCCGTCATCGTGCGGATCGCATGCGGAGTTCGGAGTTCGGCGCACTTGCATCCGGTGGTCCGAGCGCGCGAATCCGTAGCCGGATACGTACAACGACCGATGGCAGGCAGGCAGCCGCGTCCGAGAATGTGAAGTGCCAGCCTGAACCGATCCCACGGGAGTGCATCGCCATGACGACGATCTCCGAGCCCTTCGACCAACGGACCCTGCGAACCTTCTTCGGACGGATCCCGAGCGGCGTTCTCGCGCTCGGTGCGATGGTGGACGGTGAACCCGTCGGCATGGCGGTGAGTTCATTCACCAACGTCTCGCTCGACCCGCCGCTGATGGTCGTGTCCATCCGCAACGAATCTGCCACCTGGCCGCTGATCGCCCGGGCGGAGGCGATCGGCGCGAGCATCCTGGCCGAGTCGCAGGGCGCGTGCGGGCTGCAACTGTCCGCGAAGGAGGCGGACCGGCGCTTCGACTCGGTCGGTTACCGCGTGACAGCCTCGGGGGCGGTCGTCATCGACGATGCGTCCGCATGGTTCGAGGCCACGGTGTCGGAGGCCATCCCCGCCGGCGACCACTTCCTCGTACTGCTGGCGCTGCGCCGTATCTCCAACGGTGTCGACCGGTCGCCCCTGCTGTTCTTTCGCAGCACATTCGCGGCGGTGCGCCATGCCTAGTCAGGTGTCCACTGCGCGTCGAATCGCAGTGTTCGTCGTGGGCCGCCACGCCGATCCGGTGTTCACCTCGACCGGTGCGGCCTGCGACCACTATCCGCACCTCCTGGACGCGGACAACCTGCGTGAGGCGGCGCTGGACACCGGCAGGCTCGAGCCCGACGAGACCGGGAGAACCCCGCTGCCGCTTCTGCGCATCGACACGACGGCTTCGGTACCGACCGGCCCGTACCGTCCCCTCGACGACCGGGCTGTTCCCTTCCCGGATTCGCCGCGGCTGCTGGCCGGCCTGATCGCGGACGCGGTACGGGTGGGTGTGGCCTCCGGCGCGCTGATCGCGGTGGACGGCCCGCCGGCTCGGCAACACCGACTGCGGGGCGCCGTCGTCGAGTACCTCCGCCACGCGGGCTTCGATGTCGTGCTCGACCTCCCCGGCTGGGTCCTCGAAGAGGGGCTCCTCGCGCGGACGAGCTGAACTGACCGGCGCCGATATCGAATCCAGTCGATCGTTCCCGAGCAGGAATAAACTCGGATGACCGGGATCGCCGACCGATGCACACCTTCGCCGAGCAGGGGACGGACATGGCCAATGGATGACGTCGACCCGCTGGCCACTCAGCGCGGATCGGCGGTCGATATCGCCGCCGAACTCGCTGCCGACGGTTTCTGCAATGCGCGGGAGATCGCACGTGGCGGCTTCGGAGTCGTCTACCGCTGTGAGCAGACGCCACTCGAACGCACAGTGGCAGTCAAGATTCTGACCGCGGATCTCGACGAAGAAAGTTTCGAACGGTTCATCGAGGAACAGCACGCGATGGGTCGACTGTCCGGACACCCGAATATCGTCACGATCCTCCACGCAGGAGCAACCGAAAGCGGCCGGCCCTACCTCGTGATGCCCTACCACCGGCAGGAATCGCTGGAGACACACATCCGCAGGCACGGCCCGATCGGATGGACCGACGCGCTCCGGCTGGGCGTGAAGATTGCGGGTGCGCTCACCGCCGCACACCGCATCGACATTCTGCATCGCGACGTCAAGCCGGGAAATATCCTGCTGACCGAGTACGGCGAACCTGAGCTGACCGACTTCGGGATCGCGCGGATCACCGGCGGATTCCGCACCGCCGCCGGCGTCGTTCTCGGGTCGCCGGCCTTCGCCGCGCCCGAAGTGCTCCGCGGGCAGCCGGCCAGTGCCGCATCCGATGTCTACGGTCTCGGAGCGACGCTCTTCAGCGCGGTAACCGGCCATGCCGCGTTCGAACGCCGCAGCGGAGAGGACCTCGTCGCGCAGTTCCTGCGTATTACGAACGAACCGATTCCGCCTCTGCACGAGTACGACATACCTGCCGACGTCGCCGCCGCGATCGAGCGTGCCATGGCGCAGAAACCGGAGGATCGCCCCGTGTCGGCGACGGAGTTCGGTGACGAACTGCGGAACATCCAACGGCGCCACGGACTGCCGGTCGACGAGATGGCGACGCCCAGCACGCTCGGTGTCACACCACGGCCCGCCGCGGCGCCGTCCCGCGACACCCGTGCGAAAGACGCCGGGAAATCACCGCTGCGCCGACACAACATCTCCGCCGACGTGACGAGCTTCGTCGGCCGGAATCACGAACTTCGCGAGATTCGAGAACTGTTGCGGCGGGCACGATTGCTGACGTTGACCGGTATCGGGGGCGTGGGCAAGTCACGGCTCGTGAAATCCGCGGGCCTCGGATTGCAGCGGGCGTTCCGAGACGGGGTGTGGCTGACCGATTTCAACTACGTCCAGGACGGCAGATTCGTCCAACAGGCAATTCAGGACTCGATACCGGGGCCCGGCACCGTGTTGTCGCTCGCCGAGCAACTCGGCGACAAGAACACCCTGCTGATATTCGACAACTGCGACACCCTCACCACCGAGATCGGGGACATATCGGCGAGCGTGCTGGCACAGTGCCCCAATGTGAAGATCCTCGCGACGTCGCGAACCTCCCTGGGCATCAGCGCCGAATTCGTATTGACGGTACCGCCGTTCGCCCATTCCGGTCACTCGGACGCCGAGAACGACGCCGTCGTGCTGTTCCGGGAACGCGCGCAGGCGGCAGGCGGGTGGGGGCAGGGAACCTTCGATGAAAGCTCCGTCGTCGAGCTGTGCAACAGACTGGACGGCCTGCCGCTGGCCATCGAGCTGGCCGCACTGCGGACCCGGACGATGTCGATCGAGGACATCGGCACCCGGCTGGCCGATCGATTCGGGCTTCTCCGTGGCGGTCCCCGCGACGTGCACCCGCGCCATCGCAGCCTGTGGACGCTACTCGAGTGGACCTGGGATCAGTGCAGTACCGCCGAGAGATCCCTGTGGGCCCAGTTCTCCGTCTTCGTCGGTTCGGCCTCGCTGGACGCGGTGCACAGCGTCTGCACACTGGATGGTGGCGGCGACATCGCCGATGCCGTCGACGGTCTCGTGCAGCAGTCCATTCTGTCGCGGCGGCAGGCGGGGCACGTTCTCCGATTTCAGATGCTCGACACCATCCGTGAATTCGGCCAGTTGATGCTCGAGCGGGAGGCGGCGTCCCTCGGACTCACCGCGCCACATGCTGATCTGCGTGATCGACACATGCGGTTCTATTCGGCGTTGGCGAAGAGTTCGGAGCACGACTGGTTCGGCCCGGAGCAACACCGAGCCAGTTCGACGGTGTCCGAAGAGATTGCGAACATGCGCGCCGCCTTCGAATGGGCGCTCGAAACCAGCGAACACTGTGGGACCGGCGCCGCGATGGTCGCGGATCTCTGGTTCTACTGGCTCGGTTGCGGGCATTTGAAGGAGGGCCGGCTGTGGTCGGAGCATGCGTGGGACCGCGTGCACCGCCTCGGCATACCGCACGAAGCCAGGTCGCTGTGGACGCTGGGATGGAATCTGCTGATCACGGGGGAAATCGATCGTGCGGAACAGCACCTGCGGGAGTGCCTCGCGCAGGCCCGGCAGCAGGACGACGCACGCGCGGCCTCCTTCGGCAGGGCGATGCTGGGTGCGGTGTACTTCTTCCGAGACGATTTCGACGGGGGCGTCGAGCTGTACCGGACCGCGATTTCGGAAGCGCGGCAACGCGGCGACGGACTCGCCACCGCCATGTTCGCGTATCAGCTGGGGGAGGCGTATTGCCTGTACCGAGAGTTCGATCTCGCGGAGGAGTGCTGCCGGGACTGCATCGCGGTCTGCGAGAAGAACGGTGACCACTGGTGCATCTCGTACGCCCGATGGGTGCAGGCCCTCGCCGCCTACCTGCAGGGATCGTACGAATACGCCGCGTCGATCGCGAAACACGCGCTGGCGGCGATGGCGACCATCGACGACCAACTCGGGATGGCGCTGATCGGCGAACTGCTCGCCTGGCTGGCCGCGGAGGACGGCAGATACCTCGAGGCGGCGCGAATTCTCGGTGCGACGCAAGCGTACTGGTCTGCGAGCGGTTCCTCCGTGATGGGATTGCACCGGTTGATGCAGCACCGCGACGCCTGTGTCGCGAAAGTCCGGGCTCATCTCGCCGAGCGCGACGTCGCGGACGCCACCGCGAGCGGTGCCGCACTCGGGATCGAATGGATCGCTACACTGCCCGGTGCGGACGCCGCCGACTCCGCGGCGGCCGATCGCGGCGGCCGGGTTCCGGAGGTGGATGCGAGATCTGCGGTCCTTCAGCACTTGACGAATCGGGAGCGGGAGATCGCCGGCCTCGTGGCACGCGGGATGACGAACAAGGAGATTGCGGCCCAGTTGATCATCGGAAAGCGCACCGTGGATACCCATGTCGCGCACGTCCTCGCGAAATGCGGTCTGCGCCGGCGGTCGGAGATTGCCTCTCTGATGGCCGCGAATCCGGAAATGCCGTGATCCACTGCCACCGGTGAGGCAATCTCCCACCTGACCACTCACTTCCAGCGGATGTGGGCGCGCACCCGGCCGCTGCCGGAGTCGGTCCACCCCTTTCCCGCGGCATAATCGACCATCGCTGCGAGAGCGGCGTTCCACTCGTCGGTTCCGCGCCCACGCCCGCGGAGAAAGTCGACGTCGATCCAGAGATGATCGCCGTCCACGGCGCCCGCTCCCGTCGACACGGCGACTGCGGTCACCGCTTCCCGCGACAGCCCGACCGCGTCGACCGCCAACTCCGTGAAGTTGTCCCTGTCGTCGAGTCGGATCACTCCGTCACGACGTGCATCATCGGTGGTGACGACGACGATCATGACCCCTCGCTCAGATTCGTCACGTGCAGCGCCGGTCGACGCTCGGCCCACGGTCGCGCCTGCTCCAGTTGCGCCGCGAGACCGAGCAGGAGGTCTTCCCGGTACACGTCGGCGCCGAACTGCACGCCGACAGGTAAGCCGTCGCTCGTGGTGCCGAGCGGCAGGCTGATCGCCGGCGCACCCGTGACGTTGTACAAGGCACACACCGGATGCGGTGTGATGACGTGACGCACCCACTCCTGCGCGGAGAACGATGCGTCGTTCGCGTCGAACGTCCCGAGATCTACCGGCGGCGTGATCGCGGTCGGTGTGACCAGGATGTCCCAGTCCGCCATGAACGCCGCCACCTGCCGGCTCACCCGGTTGTTCGTCGCGAACGCGCGGGCGAGGTCGACCGGTGTCAACGCGCGGCCGGCCTCGGCGCACGCGATCGTCGTCGCCTCGAAGTGGTCCGGGCTCAACCCGACACCGATCGCCTCGCCGAGCGGTATGACGTCCGCTGCGGTTCCCGCACAGAACGTGGTGGTCAGAGCGTCGAGGAACTCCTCCCACGTCAACGTGGGCGTGACGACATCCACCTCGTGCCCGAGGTCGGACAGCAACTCGATCGTCGACGTCAACGCGCGCCGGACATCTTCGTGCACCGGGCGGTCGCTCCACGAATCGAGGCACACCGCGATGCGCAGCGGCGATCGTGGTCCTCGCATCTCGTCGCGGTAGGGCCGGACCGGACCGGGCGCGCCGTACTTTTCCCCGGGGAGGTTCCCGTGCACGGCATCGAGCAACGCCGCGGCGTCGCGCACCGACCGGGTGACGGCGAACTCCACCACGTTGCCGTAGAAGGCCTCCTGGATGCCGGGACCGATCGGGATCCGCCCGCGACTGGGTTTGAGGCCGACGGTGCCGGTGTGACACGCCGGAATGCGGATCGACCCGGCACCGTCGTTGGCGTGCGCGATCGGGACCGCTCCCGCCGCCACCAGCGCGGCAGATCCGCCGCTGGATCCGCCGGGACTCTTGGCCGGATCCCACGGGTTGTGGACCACCCCACCGAACTGGGGCTCGGTGGTGGGGCACAACGCGAACTCGGGGATCTTCGTGCTTCCGACGGCGGCGAGTCCGGCGCGACGGAACCGGGCCATCAGTTCGGAGTCGTGGTCGAGCACGATCCCCGCCGCGAGTGCCCGGCTGCCCAGGTGCAGCGGCACCCCGGCGGCGTGGCAGCAGAGGTCCTTGAGCACGAAGGGAACTCCGGCGAACAGGCCATCGGTGGACGCGTCCAGCGGCGAATCCCACGGCCCCTCCACGGTGGCGTGCAGCCGCTCGTTCGCGAGTTCGACTGCCTTGATCCCCGCCTCGTGAATCTCCGCCGGCTCGACCTCACCGGAACGCACCAGGTCGGCCAGCCCGGTGGCGTCGTAGGACGCGTATTCCTCGATCGTCACCATCAGTACGACACCTCCGCGGGCACATCTGCTCCGACGTGAGTCCAGATGTCGCGGTGCATCAACCACGATCCGTCGTCCTGCCGGACGTGGACGACGAGGTAGTTGCTGTGCACCTCGGATCCGGCGGCGAACTCGCCGATCGCGCGGCCTTCCTCGACTGCGACGGTGTCGCCGATGGTCAGTTGGACGTTCTCGAGGGCCTGCGTGACGAGCCCCGCCCTCAGCCAGTTGCCGAACTCCTCGGCGATCGCGTCGCGCCCGTGTACAGATCGCCCGTCGGGCGTCAGCAACCTGCCGTCGCTGGTGTACAGCGACGCGAACAACGCCGGGTCGCGATCCTCGATGGCACGGACCACGCTGCAATGGAGGTCGGCCAATTGCTCACGATCGAACGTCGACATGCTCACCCCGCCAGTTCTTCGGCGGTGTCGATCTCGTAGCTCGGACGCTGCCGCGGGTCGCCGGGAAGCAGACCGACCGGCCCCGTGCGGACCACACCCGCGGGATTGCCGAAGTACGGAATCACGTACCTGCCGAAGTTTTCGATCGACTGCATCCGCTCGTCGTGGGTGCCTCCGTCGATACGCAGCACGATCTCGTCCGCCCCCATGTCGGCGGTGCGCTGAACCTGCTCGACGCAGTGCTGCGGATCGCCGACCAGGACGGTCGGGCCGCAGGTACGCAGCCAGTCCGCGTCGTCGGCGTGCTTGCGCAGCAATCCGATCCGGGAGAATTCGCCGTACTGTTCCGGTGACCGTTCGGCGAGCTGCACGTAGACGTCGTTGATGATCATCTGCGCGAACTTCAGCAGATCGGCCTCCGCGTGTGCGAGTGCCTCGTCGTTGGTCTTGGCGCATCGTGCTGACATGACGCTGCTGGCCGCCGACTTGATCGCGTAGCGGCCGATGGGCGAGACCTCGTCCTCGGACACCGCGTTGTAGGCGTCGAGGTTCGCTTGCAGAACCTCCCAGCCCAGGTAGGCGTCGGAGGTGATCATGCCCAGGCCCTTGCGCCGGGCGTCGGCGGCAGACTCCACACTCTGGACGATCTTGTACAGCGGCGGGTGCGGCTCCTGCAGAGACTTGGGGCTCAACCGGCGCTCGGGGATCGTGCCCCAGTGCGGGCCGTCGTGGCTGAATGTGTCATCGCTCAACGCCCGCACGATGAGGTCGAGTGCCTCCTCGGATCGGTCGCGGGTTTCCTCCAGGGAGACGCCGAACGCGTCCAACTGCAGCAACGTATTTCCACGGGCGGTGGTCAGCTCGACGCGGCCGTCCGACAGCAGGTCGGTGGTCGCGGTCTGCTCCGCGACGAGGATCGGATGAATCACGGAGGTCAGCCGGCTCATGTACCGCAGACGAATCCGGTTCGTGCGCATCGCGACAGCGGTGAACAGACATTCCGGCGCGGATGTGACGCACATGTCGTTGAAGAAGTGGTGCTCGGAGGTGCCCCAGCCGTAGAAGCCCATCTCCTCGGCGAAGACGGCTTCGTCCACCATGTCCCGATAGCGCCGGTGGTGCGTGGTGCCGGGCTCGGTTGCACATTCGCTCATCATGATGAATCTCATCGCGACTTCCTTCGGTTCGGGGGAGTGCCTCTGTCGGCACGTTCCAGCGTCCGCCATCGAGTCCCACCGCAAATCCGTCATCATGCGGAGGAGATACCGAACTTTGCTGCGCATACGGCGTCGTGACATCGAACCGCGAGGTACGTGTTGCTGCGCTGCCTGCCGCCGTGAACGAGTGATTTTCGCGGTCTCCGCGTGTCACGATGGAGGGGCAACTCGGGAGTGAGGATGCCGGACCGTCGGGTGATGAAGAGGGTCGTCCACACGGTCGCCCTGCTGGCGGCCGTCGTGACGGTCACCCTTGTGGTCAGGGCGGTCCCCGCAGCAGACACCCCCGCCACAGCGGCCGAGCCGGGTGCGGGGGCGACGCGGGCGCTGGTCGTCCTGTCCGCGATCGCCGTCGTCGTCGCGGCCGTGGCGCTCGCGTCGGCCGTGCGCGGCGGACGGCCACGGGTCGCCCCCGACCCGCCGACGGTCGGGCCGACCGGGAACACCGGGTCCTCGGTCTCGCGCCGGCACGTGGTCGGATGGGCGGTGTTCGCCTCCCTTCTCGTGGCCGCGGCGTTCCTCCTCGGATCCGTCCGCGGCGACGAATCCCCGGGCCGTCAGCGCTCGACGACGACCCAGACCGCCGACGAGGGGGCCGACCGCACCGACCGGGTGGTGCCCACCGAGACGGTCCCGCCGCCCGACACGGTCGCCGAGGCCCGCGAGGATCTCGCGGAATTGTGGACCGCGGCAGCCATTGTCGGACCGATCCTGGTGACGGTGCTGATCCTCGGCGCCGTGGCGCGGCGTCCCCTCAGGTCCCGGGTCGGCGCCTGGACCGCGGCGAGTTCCCCCGACGCTCCGGCAGGCGCGCACTCGCTGGCCCGGGCCGCGGAGGAAGGTCTCGCCGTGGTCGTGGCCACCGGTCTGCCGCCGCGCGAGGCCATCATCGCCAGTTACGCCGCGATGGAGGACGCGTTGCGGACGGCGCCGGGCGCCGAGCCGCGGGATTCGGACACACCGTCCGAAGTGCTGGCTCGCGCAGTGCAACTCGGAGCGCTGCGATTCGAGGCAGCGGCGCCGCTGGTGCGGCTGTTCTCCGAGGCGCGGTTCAGCCTGCATCCGATGGGCGAACAGCACCGCGACGAGGCCGCGAACCTGCTCCGGCGCGTGCTCGACGACCTGGGGAGCGACGCGTGCTCGCCGTCGCGGTAATCGGGGTCGGAGTGGTACTGGCCGTGGAGGTCCCGCTGGTGGCCGCGGGCCGGTACGGCGCAGCCGTGCTGATCGCGGGGGCGGTGACGGCGCTGGTGCTTTTCGAGATTCGGCGGCGGATGGCACCCGCAGACGTCGACGGCGACACGTCGGGTCCGGAAGCGGAACGGGCCGAGGCGACGGCCCGCTGGATGGCGCGGACGGAATCGTTGATCAGCTGGGCGGACGGCACCCGCGGCGACTGGGATCACCACCTGCGTCCGTTGCTGGCGCGCGAATTCCAGCAGTCCACCGGACAGCGGCAGGGACTCGACCCCGCCGACACCGCCGCCGCGGGTGAAGTGTTCTTCGGCGACCTGTGGCGGTGGGTCGATCCCGACGGCGTCCAGCGCGTCGACAGGACGGAGCCGGGTCCGGGCCGAGACGTCCTCGACCGGATCCTGCAACGACTGGAGCAGCTGTGACGATGCCCGCCGAGGTCACCACCGCGCGCGCCCACGCCGTGCTGGCGGAGGTCGAGCGGGCGGTGGTCGGCAAGCACGACGAACTCACGTCGATTCTGCTCGCCGTGCTCGCGGGCGGACACGTGCTCATCGAGGATCTGCCCGGGCTCGGAAAGACGTTGGTGGCCCGCTCTTTCGCCGCCGCGCTCGGGCTCGACTTCACACGCGTCCAGTTCACCCCCGACCTGCTGCCCGCCGACCTGCTCGGCGCCACCATCTACGACATGCCGTCGGGACGGTTCGAGTTTCGTCCGGGCCCGATCTTCACCAACCT
Source organism: Rhodococcus sp. T2V (assembly GCF_029269925.1). Taxonomy (NCBI): domain Bacteria; kingdom Bacillati; phylum Actinomycetota; class Actinomycetes; order Mycobacteriales; family Nocardiaceae; genus Rhodococcus; species Rhodococcus sp. T2V. The sequence goes on along the minus strand of NZ_JARJBD010000014.1, from coordinate 88,727 downwards.
GCTGCTGGCCGACGAGATCAACCGCACCCCGCCCAAGACCCAGGCCGCTCTGCTCGAGGCCATGGCCGAGGGTCAGGTCAGCGTGGACGGCACCACCCGGATCCTGCCGCGTCCCTTCGTCGTGCTCGCCACCGACAACCCCATCGAATACGAGGGCACCTACCCACTGCCCGAGGCGCAGCTGGACCGGTTCACGCTCCGCCTGAGGCTGGGGTACCTCACCGAGACCGACGAGCACGAGATGCTGCGCCGCCGGCTGGACAGGGGATCCGCCGCCGTCGTCGTCCAGCAGGTGGTCGATGCCGCCGACCTCTTGGCGATGCGGGAGTCGCTCGAACAGGTCAGTGTTCATCACGACGTCCTTGGGTACGTCGTCGCACTCGCGAACGCCACCCGGCATCACCCGCAGGTGGAGGTCGGGGCCAGTCCCCGCGCGGAACTCGACCTCGTCCAACTGGCGCGGGCACGCGCCCTCCTCTCCGGCCGGGACTTCGTCATTCCCGAGGACATCAAAGCGCTGGCCGTTCCCGCTGTCGCGCATCGCATCAGCCTGCGGCCGGAGATGTGGGTGCGCCGTATCCGCAGCGACGACGTCCTCGCGGAACTGTTGCGCCGCCTCCCCGCGCCGAGGGCACGATGACGCCGAGAGCACGATGACCGAGCACCCGCTGACGTGGCGGGCGTCGCCGGCGGCCCTCGCCCTGGCGACCTGCGCGGCCGTGGCACTGACCGTGGGCGTCGTGGGGCGGTGGTGGGAACTGATGGTGTTCGCCGCCCCGATGCTGGGCGCGCTCGGCGCGCTGACGTGGTTGCCGCGACCGGCCACCGGAGTGCGCGTCGACAGTTCGGGCGGCACGCTACGGTGCTTCGAATCCGAGTCCGTGCGGTTCTCGGTGGACGTGACGACGTGCGGCGGCGCGGCGGAGCTGACGGTGACACCGGTGCCGTCCGACAGCTACCGGGTCGAGCAGACCGGCGTCGGCGAGTACCTGGTGTCGGCGGACCGGTGGGGTCGATACGAACCCGCACTGATCGTCACGGCGCGCGCGGGCGGCGGCCTGCTGACCGCGACGGCGCGGGTTCCCGTCACGGAACTGCGGATCTTTCCGCTCGCACCGCCGATGCCGACGCCGCTCCCGCACGCCCCGCTTCCGGACCGCATCGGCGCGCACCGCACCCGCCGATTCGGATCGGGAGTCGAATTCGGCGACATCCGGCCGCACGCCCCGGGAGATCCGCTGCGCAGCGTCAACTGGCCCGTCAGTGCCCGCCGCGGCAGGCTCCACGTGACCGAACGGATCATGGACCGCGCCGCCGACGTCGTCGCCGTACTCGACACCACCCCGCAGGCGCCCGGACCGGCGTCGGAGAGTCTGCACCGCACCGTCCGCGGGGCGACGCAGGTGGTGCAGACGGCCCTGCAACGCGGCGATCGGGCCGGGGTCGTCGCCCACGGTCTGCGGCTGCGGTGGCTCGGCGCCGACATCGGGCGCAGGCAGTTCTACCGGATCCTCGACACCGTCCTCGACTCCGAGGAGGGCGCGTCCGAAGGCACGCTGGTCCCGCGGGTCGCGTTGCCGCCGCGGGCGGTGGTCATCGCGTTCTCCACCATGCTCGACACCGGGTTCGCGCTGTCGCTGCTGGAATTGCGGCGGCGCGGTCACGTCGTCGTGGCCGTCGACGTCCTCCGCGGTCCGCCGTTCGAGCACGAACTCGATCCGATGACCGGCCGGATGTGGCGGCTCGAGCGGCGGAACATGTACCGGAACATGGGGGTCCTCGGGGTCCCGGTGGTCGCGTGGGAGGACGATTCCGCACTGGATCTGGCACTGGCCCTCGCGGACCGGGCCCGCAGGCCGTCGGGAGCGCACCGATGAGGTGGGTTGCTGTGCTCGCGGTGCAGGGGGCGCTGGTGGCGCTCGTCCTGGGGGACGCGTCCGCGCCCGCAGCGGCCGCTGCCGGGGTGGCGGCGACGGCACTGCTGCTCGTCGCCTACGTCGGCCCCGCCCGGGGAATCCCGACGCTCCTGCTGGGAGCCGTCGCCGCCGGCGCCGTGGCCGTGCCGGCGGCGGCACTGCCGGATGCGCCCGCGTGGGCGGCCCTGCTCGGACCGGTCGCGGTGGTGATGCTGTTCGTCGTCGCGGTGTGGCCCTACGTCGGCGACCGTCAGAACCGGCGGATGCTGTAGATGTGGAACTGCGACAGCGGCGCCAGACCCACCGGCACGCCGCGCCCGTACGCGTTGAAGACCTGACCGAAGCCCGCGTAGATACCGATGTGCGACGCGTCGTCGTTGAGCACCACGATGTCGCCGGGAGCCAGCGCCCACAACGGAATGGGGGCACCGACCTCGGCCTGCTCCCAGGTGGTGCGCGGCAGGTTCACCCCGGCCTGCCGGAATGCCCATTGCACCAGACCCGAGCAGTCCCACGCGTCTGGACCCGTCCCACCCCACAGATAGGGCTTGCCCGTCTGGGTCGTCGCGGCCGCGAGCGCGGCCAGCCCCGTCGGAGTGGGAATGGGCGTCGGGAGGACGGACGAACCCATCGAACTGCCGCCGGTGCTGCCGCTGTCGGAACTGCCCGCCACCGGTGCGGCATTCGCGGGAAGAGCGACGAGAGCGGTCGCACAGAACGCGAGAGCACCGGCAACGGCGGCACGGCGCACGGGACGGAGAGGTCTGCGCTGGGACACGAGGTCCCCCCTTTGTTCGCTACTGCTCGTGAAGAGCCGTGGAACCGCCCCGACCATCGGTTGACACGTCTCGATGAGGTCACGGACAGCGTACAAAGTGTTGCGGCGTCGTGCCTGAGAATTGCGAATATCCGCCCGAACTGGGCGAATTCGGTCAAGTTTCGGTAACTGTCACCCCTCGGCCAGGGTCAGGACCACGTCGGTCAGGGCCGGGGCGTGATCGCGCTCGGGGACCGTCGCCGAGATGAGGAGTCTGCCCTGTTCCTTCCAGATCCGCGTGTGCAGGGTCTCGCCGGGGAACACGACGCCGGCGAACCGGACCCGGAATCCCGCGACCCGCGCTGCGTCCGAGTCGAGGACCGCGTCCACGGCCGCCTTGCACACCATCCCGTACGTGCACAGGCCGTGCAGGATGGGGGCGGGAAACCCTGCGGCGGAAGCGAACTTCGGGTCGGAATGCAGGGGGTTGCGGTCACCGCACATCCGGTACAGCAGTGCCTGCTGCGGAAGGACGGGGGTGTCGACCTCGGCGTCGGCGGGCCGGTCGGGCAACGCGACGGACTGGGACGGTCCACGCTCACCGCCGAAACCGCCTTCGCCGCGGGCGAAGATGGACGACCGCCCGGTCCACAGGGGAGTGCCGTCGAGGTCGGTGGTCGCCGATTCCTGCACGATGACGGCGGCCTTGCCCTTGTCCCACACTTCGGCGATGCGGGTGGTGGTGCGGGCCTTGCCCTCCGGCGGAATCGGCCGGTGCACGGTCACTTCCTGGGTGCCGTGGACGACCTTGGCGAGGTCGATCTCGACTCCCGGGAACGACACGCTCGGCGCCTCGGTGGCATGGAAGTTCGCCGCGACCGTGGCGAACGTCGGAAGCACCTGCGGTGTCCCGTCGGTCAGGTAGCGCAACTCCTTCTCGTCGAGCGGACGCGACCCGGCGCCGAGAGCGAGGTGGTAGTGCTGGACGTCGGAACTGGTCCAGGAGAACTCCTGGGTCGGCAGTTCGGCCCCGATGGCGATGTTCGGATCAATGGGCATTGGTGGCGTCTCCGGTCAGTGACGTCGGCGAGTCGGACTGGGCGGACTTGTCGAGGATATCGAGAACCGCGAGGTAGCCGAACGTCATCGCCGGACCGATGGTCGCGCCGGGGCCGGCGTAGGTGTGGCCCATCACCGGACCGCTGGCATTGCCCACCGCGTAGAGGTTCTCGATGGTGCTGCCGTCCGCCCGGAGCACGCGGGCGTTGCGGTCGGTGCGCAGCCCGCCCTTGGTGCCGAGGTCGCCCGGAACCATCTTGACGGCGAAGAACGGCGCCTTCTCGAGCGCGCCGAGGCTCGGGTTCGGTTTGTTGCGGGGATCCCCGTAGTAGTGGTCGTATCCGCTCTCGCCGCGGCCGAAGTCCTCGTCCTTGCCGCTGCGGGCGAAAGTGTTGAAACGCGAGACCGTTTCGGTGAGTGCGTCGACGGGCACGCCGATCTTCCCGGCCAGCTCGGCGACGGTGCCGGCCTTGACGATGACACCGGCCTTCAGCCAGCGGCCGGGGAACGGAGACCGCGGGGTGACGCCGGCGAACGCGTACCGGTCGCGGTACCGCTGGTCGAGGACGAGCCAGCACGGGACGTTCTCACCCGGTCCGTCGCCCTGGCCGTACGTCCCGCCGTACATCGCGTGCGTCGCCTCGACGTACGGTGCCGATTCGTTGACGAAGCGCTTGCCGGACTCGTTGATCATGATGCAGCCGGGCAGGCTCCGCTCGGACAGCGCGAACCACGGCCCGCCGGTGAGCGGGATGGACGGCCCCCACCACGCGTCCTCCATCAGATCGAGCGCGGCACCGAGCTTTTCGCCCGCCCAGATGCCGTCGCCGGTGTTGGCCTTCGCGCCGACGGTCCACTCGGTGCCGATCGGCGCCCGCTGGTACTTCTTGCGGGCCTCGTCGTTGTGCTCGAATCCGCCCGACGCGATCACCACGCCGCGGCGCGCCCGGAACACCTGCGGCTGTCCGTCCACCGTGGCGTTGACGCCCCTGACCACTCCGTCTTCCACGTACAGGTCGGTGAGCGGGGTGTCGAGCAGGATCGGGACGCCGGCGGCCTTCAGTCCGGCCTGCAGTCCGGCGACGAGGGCCTGACCGCGGACGAGCAGGCGCTTGCCGGTGAGTTTGGCGCCGAGGAACCGGAGCCCGACCCGGGCGGCCCGCAGCGGACCGCGCGGGTTGCGCATCAGCAGGTTCAGCCAGCGGTAATCCGCCTGGGTGATCACGAAATTCGACGGGGCCTTGACGTAATCGGGTTCGAGCTTCGCGAGGTCGGCGCCGAGTTTCCTGCCGTCGAACGGGGTTGGCTCGACGGACCGTCCGCCGAGCCGTCCGCCGGGAGCCTCGGGGTAGTAGTCGGAGTACTCGGGCACCCACTGCAGTTTCAGCGGGCTGTTCTTCAGCACGAACGACAGCATTTCGGGGCCACGGTCGATGTAGGCGTCGATCCGGTCCTTCGGGACGACGTCGCCGATGATGCTGTGGAGGTAGGTCCGCGCGGCGTCGGTGGTGTCCTCGACGCCCGCGGCGATCAGCGCCTCGTTGTTCGGGATCCACACGCCACCGCCGGAGCGCGCGGTGGAGCCACCGAAGTGCGCTGCCTTTTCGAGGATGACGACGCTGAGTCCCTTGTGGGCCGCGGTGAGGGCCGCGGTCATTCCACTGGCACCGCTACCGACGACCACGATGTCGTATTCGTGCTTGCTCATGTAGAACACGTTATAGAATGATGGGGTTGTCAGTCCATCGTTTCTGCCAGGAAGTATTACTGACGCCAACGAAGAAGAACGAAACACGTTGCAGTAGAAACCGGTGGTGTGCGCACGCACACGAACTTCAGGGAAGGCCTCACACCATGCTCTCGACGCAACTACGCACCGAGTTGGCGGATCGGCTCGACACCGCCGAACGCGGCCGCGCTCCCATCGGCCCCCTGACCGCGGACCATCCCGACATCGACGTCTTCGATGCCTACGAGATCCAGCTCATCAACATCCGCCGTCGGCTCCGGGACGGCGCGAAGGTCGTCGGGCACAAGGTGGGTCTGTCCTCCCTCGCCATGCAGCAGATGATGGGCGTCGACGAACCCGACTACGGCCACCTGCTCGCCGACATGGAAGTGTTCGAGGACCAGCCCGTCGACACCGCCCGGTTCTGCTTCCCGCGCGTCGAGGTGGAGGTCGCGTTCGTACTGGGCGCCGACCTCCCCGGTGCAGGCTGCACCGAACAGGACGTCCTCGACGCCACCGTGGCGTTCGCGCCGTCCATCGAACTGATCGACAGCCGGATCACCGACTGGAAGATCACCCTGCCGGACACGATCGCCGACAACGCGTCGTCCGCCGGCTTCGTGCTCGGCAAGAACCGGGTGCGGCCGGCGGACATCGACATCACGGCCATCGACGCCGTCCTGACGAGCAACGGCGAGACCAAGGCCGAGGGCCGCAGCGACGCGGTGCTCGGCAACCCGGTGACCGCCGTCGCCTGGCTCGCGCAGAAGGTCGAGAGCTTCGGCGTGCGGTTGAAGGCCGGCGACATCGTGCTGCCCGGCTCCTGCACCCGCGCCATCGACGCGCACCCGGGCGATCACTTCCGCGCCGAGTTCAGTGGGCTCGGCACCGTATCCCTGCAGTTCAAGTAGGAGTTTGTTCATGACCAAGGCAAGTGTGGCGATCGTCGGCTCGGGCAACATCAGCACCGACCTGCTCTACAAGCTGCAGCGATCCGAGTGGCTCGAACCCCGCTGGATGATCGGGATCGACCCCGAGAGCGAGGGCCTGGCACGGGCCCGCACGATGGGACTGGAGACGTCCGCCGAGGGCGTCGACTGGTTGCTGAACCAGCCGGAGAAACCCGACCTCGTCTTCGAGGCCACGTCGGCGTACGTGCACCGGGAGGCCGCGCCGAAGTACGCGGCCGCGGGAATCCGCGCCGTCGACCTCACTCCCGCCGCCGTCGGACCGGCCGTGGTCCCGCCCGCCAACCTGCGCGAACACCTCGGCGCACCCAACGTCAACATGATCACGTGCGGCGGGCAGGCCACGATCCCGATCGTGTACGCCGTCTCCCGCGTCGTCGACGTGCCCTACGCCGAGATCGTCGCGTCAGTGGCGTCCGTCTCCGCGGGCCCGGGCACCCGCGCCAACATCGACGAGTTCACCAAGACCACCAGCCGCGGCATCGAGACCATCGGCGGAGCGCGGCGCGGCAAGGCCATCATCATCCTCAACCCCGCCGACCCACCGATGATCATGCGCGACACGATCTTCTGCGCGATCCCCGAGGACGCCGACCACGCCGCCATCACGGAGTCCATCCACCGCGTCGTCGCGGACATCCAGCAGTACGTCCCCGGCTACCGGCTACTGAACGAACCCCAGTTCGACGACCCGAGCGTCGTGTCGGGCGGGCAGGCGACGGTCACGACGTTCGTCGAAGTGGAGGGTGCAGGCGACTTCCTGCCGCCGTACGCGGGCAACCTCGACATCATGACCGCGGCGGCAACCAAGGTGGGCGAGGAGATCGCCCAGAAGCTCCTGAGTGTGGAGGCATGAGCACTATGGTCCATTTCGAAGGGGCGAGCGGAGCGACGGGAAATATGCGCAGCAGCTGGGACATCCGCGTCACCGACACCTCCCTGCGGGACGGTTCGCACCACAAGCGGCACCAGTTCAGCGGAGAGGAGGTCCGGGCCATCGTCGGTGCCCTCGACGGCGCCGGGGTCCCCGTCATCGAGGTGACCCACGGCGACGGACTCGGTGGGTCCTCGTTCAACTACGGATTCTCGAAGGTGCCGGAGCAGGAACTCATCTCGATCGCCGTCGACACGGCGAAGAACGCGAAGATCGCGTTCCTGATGCTGCCCGGGCTCGGCATCAAGGACGACATCATCGTCGCCCAGGACAATGGTGCGTCGATCTGCCGCATCGCCACGCACTGCACCGAGGCCGACGTGTCCGTCCAGCATTTCGGGCTGGCCCGCGACCGCGGACTCGAGACCGTCGGCTTCCTGATGATGGCGCATTCCATCCCACCGGAGAAGCTCGCCGAGCAGGCCCGCATCATGGCCGACGCCGGCTGTCAGTGCGTGTACGTCGTCGACTCCGCGGGCGCCCTCGTGCTCGAGCAGGTGTCGGACCGCGTCGAGGCGCTGGTGCAGGAACTCGGCTCGGACGCGCAGGTCGGCTTCCACGGTCACGAGAACCTCGGCCTCGGCGTGGCCAACTCGATCGCCGCGATCAGGGCGGGTGCCAAGCAGATCGACGGCAGCACACGACGATTCGGTGCCGGTGCCGGAAACGCGCCGGTCGAGGCAATCGTCGGCGTGTGCGACAAGATCGGTGTCAAGACGGGCATCGACTTCTTCGCCATCGCCGACGCCGCCGAGGACGTGGTGCGTCCCGCGATGCCCGCCGAATGCCTCCTCGACCGGCAGGCCCTGATGATGGGGTACGCGGGCGTCTATTCGAGCTTCCTCAAGCACGCCGAACGCCAGGCCGAGCGGTACGGCGTCTCGTCCGCCGAACTCCTCGTCCGCGCCGGCAAACGCAAACTCGTCGGCGGCCAGGAAGACCAGCTCATCGACATCGCGCTCGAACTGCAGCGGCTGCGCCGCCCGTGAGTACTTCTTAACGTCGGGCGGTTAACAAGTACTCACGGGTCAGCGGGCGGTCTCCCACAGCCCGACGACGTTGCCCTCGGAATCGGTGAAGTACGCGGCGAAACCCATGTTCCCGACGGGGGTCCTGCCGGTGACGGTCTTCCCGCCGAGGGATTCGATCCGTTCGAGGGCGGATTCGATGCTCTCGACGTCGACGGTGACCACGGGGGAGGTCACCTCCCCGCGCTGCATCATGCCGCCGTTGATGTAGCCGGGCTCGTCGGGCATGCCGCTCTCGCCGACGGGGCCGGTGGTGACCATGCTGTATTCCATGTCGGGGATCTCGGCGATGGCCCACCCGAATGCGTCGCGATAGAACGCTCGTGCGCGGTCACCGTCGTCGAAGGGGATCTCGAAGTGCACGATTCGGCCTGTCATGGCACGCCTCCGGTGGTTCGGCTGACGCCGCCGCGTCCGACGGCACATTCCAGCCTAAGCGCCCGATGTGACATTCGTGCAGCTCCTGACTGCACGAATGTCACATCGGGCGATCTACCCGGGCGCGCAGGCGCCGGCGACTATTCGACTCGATCTCGCACGTCGATGAACCCCTCCATCACCGCGTGATCGATGCTGTCCCACAGCCGCGGGCACCCTTCCCGGAGCGCGGTGGACTTTCCCTCGCCGACGGCGTCCCGGAAGGTCGGGCACGTCTTCGCGGGGTCGTCCGTCCACTGGACGCTTGTGTGCTTGAGGCTGTTCTTGCGCACCAGCACACAGGTTCCGCACGTACGGCACTCGACTTCGTTCATGCCGTCGTCGAGGTAGGTGGCCTTGTCTGCCACCGTCTGCGCATGAATGGCCTCGAGCCGAGCAGGCTGCCCGGCGAAGTCGGGAGCTTTGGCCCATTCGGTCGAGGCACTCATGATCAGACCTGCGCTTCCCTGCTGTCGGACCGCGCCGCGGTCGTATTCACGGACCCCTCGGCAGTCGCATTCTCGGACCCCTCGGCAGCCTCACGTTCGGCCTTCTGCCGGGCCAGGTTCTCGTCGACCTCGTGCTGCCAGGCCTCGTTGGCCTTGGTGGTGTCGACCTCGAACTCGAAGCGCTGCGTCATCTTGTCGGTGACGTCGGCGACGTCGACGTAGAACTGGTCGTACCAGCGTCGCAGCTGGTAGACCGGACCGTCCTCGTCGCAGAGCAGGGGATTGTCGATCTTGGTCTTGTTCTTCCAGATCTCGACGTCCTGCAGGAAGCCCTCGGCGATGCCCTCGGTGAACTTCGCGGCCAGCTTGTCGGCCGCCACGTCGTCGATGCCGGTGGGTTTCTTGACGGTGACGCCGTACTGGAGCACGAACGAATTGTTCGTCACCGGATAGTGGCAGTTGATGAGAACGCTCTCGACCTCGTACCCGCCGTAGCTGTTCCACAGCGGATTGATCATGTAGGACGGGCCGTAGTACGCGGCCTCGGAGCGCAGCAGCGATTCCATGCCGTACTGCGTCGCCATTCCGACGTCGGGGCGGCCCTTCGTGTTGAGGTACTGCGTCGCGATGTGGCCTTCGAAGACGTTCTTGAAGTACGTCGGAAACGCGTAGTGGATGTAGAAGAAGTGGGCCATGTCGACCACGTTGTCGATGATCTCGCGGCAGTTGGAGCCCTCGATCAGCATCGAGTTCCAGGTCCAGTCGGTCCAGTCGTCGCTGTATGCGCCCTCGATGCGGGGGATGGTGACGTTCTCCGGCGGGGGATTGCCCTCCGGGTCGTTCCAGACGAACAGCTGACCGTTCTGCTCGAGCGTGATCCATGCCCGGGTGCGGGCGATCGGGGGAACCCGGCGCGCGTAGGGAATGCTGGTGCACTTGCCGTTGCCGCCCCAGCGCCAGTCGTGGAACGGGCAGGCCACGGAATCGCCCTTCACGGTGCCCTGCGACAGGTCCCCGCCCATGTGCCGGCAGTACGCGTCCAGAACCTTCAGTTCGCCCTTGCTGTCGGCGAAGACGACGAGTTTGGTGCCGAATGCCTCGATCGAATGCGGTTTGCCGTCCTTGAACGTCTTGGTCAAACCGAGGCAGTGCCAACCACGCGCGAAGCGCGTCTGGACCGTGCCCACATCGATCTCGCGAATCTGCGCCATTGTGCCCTCACATCCCTTCATGCTGTTAGTAGAACACGTTATAGAACTTCGACACGATCCGCCAGATTTTCTGGGGCTTTCTTCCAGACCCGGGCCGTCAAACAGCACCTTTGCCGGTATCTCGACATAAATGGGAACGTGTTCTAATCTCAGAAGGCAAGTGAACCATCGAACGAGACAGGAGCGTCCTGTGGGTGACCATGACAGTCACGAGGTGATGCAGCGGCTCGACGCACTACTGCCGACGCTGCGAGAGCGGGCGCAGGAGACCGAGGATCTCCGTCGTATCCCCGACGATTCCATGAAGGCGCTCCAGGAGGCCGGATTCTTCCGGCTGCTCCAGCCCGAACAGTGGGGTGGTTACCAGGCGGATCCGGTGCTGTTCTACTCCGCGGTGCGGAAGATCGCGAGCGCGTGCGGTTCCACCGGGTGGGTCTCGTCGATCATCGGTGTCCACAACTGGCACCTCGCGCTGTTCTCTCAGCAGGCGCAGGAGGACGTGTGGGGCAACGACACCGACGTTCGCATCTCGTCGTCGTACGCGCCGATGGGTGCAGGGCAGGTCGTCGACGGCGGATACACGGTCAACGGCGCGTGGGCCTGGTCGTCCGGCTGTGATCACGCCACCTGGGCGGTGCTCGGCGGTCCCGTCATCAAGGACGGCCGCCCCGTCGACTTCGTCAGCTTCCTGATCCCCCGCGAGGACTACCGGATCGACGACGTGTGGAACGTGGTGGGGCTCCGCGGAACCGGCAGCAACACCGTGGTGGTCGAGGACGTGTTCGTCCCGCGGCACCGCGTCCTCAGCTTCAAAGCGATGAGCACTCTCACCGCGCCCGGGCTCGAGCGCAACACCGCGCCCGTCTACAAGATGCCCTGGGGAACAATCCATCCCACCACTATCTCCGCGCCGATCGTCGGGATGGCCTACGGCGCCTACGACGCCCACGTCGAGCACCAGGGCAAGCGGGTTCGCGCGGCGTTCGCCGGCGAGAAGGCGAAGGACGACCCGTTCGCGAAGGTCCGCATCGCCGAGGCCTCGAGTGACATCGACGCCGCGTGGCGCCAGTTGTCCGGCAACGTCGCCGACGAGTACGCGCTGCTCGTCGCCGGTGAGGAAGTGCCGTTCGAGTTGCGACTGCGGGCGCGCCGCGACCAGGTGCGCGCCACCGGCCGCGCCATTTCGTCCATCGACAAACTGTTCGAGAGCTCGGGGGCCACCGCGCTGGCCAACGGCACCCCGCTGCAACGGTTCTGGCGGGATGCGCACGCCGGACGCGTCCATGCGGCCAACGATCCCGAGCGCGCCTACGTCATGTACGGCACAGGCGAATTCGGGCTGCCCATCACCGACACGATGGTCTAGGAGAACACGTGACGACGACCGAAGAAGCCCTCACGTTCGAGTCCACCTCGAAGTTCGCCCAGGTGCGGCCCGACCTGACGTTGCACTACCACGAGGCCGGCGTCGGCAACGACACCACGATCGTGCTGCTGCACGGTGGCGGTCCGGGTGCGTCGTCGTGGTCGAACTTCGCCAGGAACATCCCGGTTCTCGCCGAGAAGTTCCACGTGCTGGCCGTCGACCAGCCGGGGTACGGGTTGTCGGACAAGCCGACCGAGCACCCGCAGTACTTCGTGCACAGTGCGTCCGCACTGAAGGACCTGCTCGACACCCTCGGCATCGGCGGACGCGTCCACCTGCTCGGCAATTCTCTCGGTGGCGGTGCCGCAGTGCGTTTCGCGCTCGACTATCCGGACCGCGCAGGCCGGCTGGTGCTGATGGGACCGGGCGGGTTGAGCGTCAACCTGTTCGCCCCGGACCCGACCGAGGGCGTGAAGAACCTCGGCAGGTTCGGCTACCAGCCCACCCGCGAGAACCTCGAGGCGTTCCTGCGCATCATGGTGTTCGATCAGAAGCTGATCACCGACGAACTGATCGACGAACGGTTCGCCGCCGCGAGCACCCCCGAGTCGCTCGCCGCGGCGAAGGCGATGGGAAAATCGTTCTCCTCGGCCAATTTCGAACTGGGCATGCTCTGGCGCGACGCCTACAAGCTGCGCCAGCGGGTGCTGCTGATCTGGGGCCGTGAAGACCGGGTCAACCCGCTCGACGGGGCGCTGGTGGCGCTGAAGATGATCCCGCGGGCGCAGCTGCACGTGTTCGGCGGGTGCGGACACTGGGCGCAGCTGGAGAAATTCGACGAGTTCAACCGTCTGGCAACCGATTTCCTCCTGGACGGGGGTAAGTGATGAGTATTCGTTCTCTGGCGTACATGCGCATCGAGGCCACCGACATGGCCGCGTGGCGCGAATACGGCCTCAAGGTGCTCGGCATGGTCGAGGGCAAGGGTTCCGACCCGGACGCTCTGTATCTGCGGATGGACGATTTCCCGGCTCGTCTCGTGATCTTCCCGGGGGAGCACGACCGGCTGTCGGTGTCGGGCTGGGAAACGGCGAATGCGGCGGAGCTGCAGGAGGTTCGCGACAACCTGTCGGCGGCCGGCGTCGCGTTCAAGGAGGGCACGGCGGAACAACTGCAGGACCGCAGGGTCGACGAGCTGATCACGTTCGAGGACCCGTCCGGCAACACGCTCGAGGCGTTCCACGGCGCGGCCCTCGAACATCGGCGGGTGGTCAGCCCGTACGGCCACAAGTTCGTCACCGGTGAGCAGGGGCTCGGGCACGTCGTCCTCTCGACGACGGACGACGACGCGTCGCTGCACTTCTACCGCGACGTCCTCGGCTTCCGCCTGCGCGACTCGATGCGGTTGCCCCCGCAGATGGTCGGGCGACCGGCCGACGGCAAACCGGCGTGGTTGCGGTTCTTCGGCTGCAATCCGCGGCACCACAGCCTCGCGTTCCTGCCGATGCCCACACCCAGCGGCATCGTGCACCTCATGATCGAGGTCGAGAACTCCGACGACGTCGGGCTGTGCCTCGACCGCGCACTCCGCAAGAAGGTCAAGATGTCGGCCACGCTCGGCCGTCATGTCAACGACCTGATGCTGTCCTTCTACATGAAGACGCCCGGCGGGTTCGACGTCGAATTCGGTTGCGAGGGGCGTCAGGTCGAGGACGAGAGCTGGATTGCGAGGGAGAGCACGGCCGTCAGCCTGTGGGGTCACGACTTCAGCGTCGGGATGCAGCCGTGAGCGAGGTGACCGGGGACGGGGCCGTCGCGGCCGAGGCGATCGATCCGCGACGGTTCCGGACGGTGCTCGGCCAGTTCTGCACCGGTGTCACCATCATCACGACCGTCGACGACGGCGAACCGGTGGGGTTCGCCTGCCAGTCGTTCGCCGCGCTGTCGCTGGAACCGCCGCTGGTGCTGTTCTGCCCGACCAAGTCGTCGCGGTCGTGGGCGGCGATCGAGCGCAGCGGCGTGTTCTGCGTCAACGTGCTCGCGGAAGAACAACAGTCGACGTGCGCCCGATTCGGGTCCCGCGAGCCGGACAAGTTCGCCGGAATCGACTGGACGGCGTCGCCGCTGGGATCGCCGATCCTCACCGGTTCACTCGCCCACATCGACTGCTCGCTCGAAAGCGTGCACGACGGCGGCGACCACTGGGTGGCGTTCGGCCGGGTCTCCTCCCTGAGCGAGATCAAGGAGGAGCGGCCGTTGCTGTTCTACCGCGGGCAGTACACCGGCATCGAACCGGACAAGACCGTGCCCGCGCCGTGGCGCGACGACCTCGAGGCGTTCCTCACCACGTCGTCGGAAGACACCTGGTTGTAGATCTGCGGTCGACTGCAATCGAGAACCATGCAGGCCAATCGACAATTCAGACCGGGTTCAGGTCCCGCCAGGATCATGATGGTGGCGAGGAGTTGAAATGCGAGTACTGGTGGTCGACGACGAGAGACGGCTTGCCACTGGCCTACGCAGGGGTCTCGAGGCCGAGGGATTCGCGGTCGACGTCGCCTACAACGGGACCGATGGCCTGTGGATGGCCCAGGAGAACGACTTCGATGCCATCGTTCTCGACGTCATGTTGCCGGGGCTCAACGGCTATCGGGTATGTGCGGAACTGCGCACCCAGCATATTTGGACGCCGATCCTGATGTTGACGGCGAAGGACGGCGAGTGGGACGAGGTAGAGGCGCTCGACACCGGCGCAGACGACTACCTCACGAAACCGTTCTCGCACGCGGTGCTGGTTGCCCGGTTGCGGGCGCTTGTTCGGCGCGGTGCACCCGAGCGGCCCGCGACGCTGTCGGCCGGCGATCTGTGGCTCGACCCCGCAGCGAGACGGGTCCGGCGGGGAGATGTGGACGTCCCCCTGACCGCTCGCGAGTTCGCACTGCTGGAGTTCCTGCTTCGCAGATCCGGCGAGGCGGTGACCAAACAACAAGTACTGGCACACGTGTGGGACGACAATTTCGAAGGGGATCCGAACATTGTCGAGGTGTATGTCGGGCGGCTGCGCAACAAGCTCGACCGCCCGTTCGGTCGTGCTGCGATAGAGACGGTCCGGGGCTTTGGCTATCGTCTGGTGTCCGATGGCGGATGACCGTGGTTCGGTCCTGCGAAGGCTTCGTGCGCGGCTCGGCACGGTTCGGTTCCGCACCACCCTGGCAGCGGTCGTCATCGTCGGTATCGCACTGCTCGCCGGTGCGATCGTGCTGGTCGCTGCGCTGCGGAACACGCTGATCGCCGAGGTCGTCGATGTTTCCGGGGAACAGGCTCAGGAGTTCGCGTCAGCGCTGGAATTCGGCCTCGGCCAACCTGACCTCGATATCGCGGCGGCGGACGAACAGCTGGTGCAGGTTCTCGACGCGTCCGGCGCGGTGGTGCGATCGAGCCGAGCCATCGCCGGTGAGCCCGCCGTGGCACGGTTGCAGCCTGGCGCGTGGACACGATTCACGCCGTCGGTAGACGAGGACGAGTTCATCGCCGTCGCCGCACCGGCGAATACTACGGACGGTCCTCTCGTCGTCATCGTCGCCAGGCCTCTCGTCGGGGTCTCGGAGACGACGAGGCAGGTTGAGCGAATGCTTCAGATCGGCCTCCCGGCGCTGCTCGCGCTCGTTGCAGCAACGACCTGGTACATGAGTGGGCGGGCGCTGGCGCCGGTGGAACGCATACGGAGTGATGTCGACGAGATCTCTGCGGCGGCGTTGCACCGCCGGGTGCCCGTACCCGCGGGAGGAGACGAGATCGCTCGTCTCGCCGCGACGATGAACCGCATGCTCGGCCGCCTCGAGCACGCGGCGCAGACCCAGCACCGGTTCATCTCCGACGTCTCTCACGAGCTGCGGTCACCCGTTGCCGCCATCCGGCACCGTGCCGAGGTGGCACTGGCCCACCCGGACAAGACCGACGCCACCGAATTCGCCGAAACGGTGCTCGCCGAGAATCTGCGCGTACAGCGCCTCGTCGAGGACCTCCTGTTGCTTGCCCGCGTGGACGAGAACGCATTGCGCCTGCATCGTGAACCAGTCGACCTCGACGACCTGGTGTTCGAGGAAGCCGATCGGCTCCGGTCCGACACCGGCATCGAGGTCGACACCAGCGGCGTATCGGGTGGACAGCTCATCGGCGACAGCGCCGCCCTGCGCCGGCTGCTGCGCAACCTCGGGGAGAACGCGACACGTCATGCTCGTCACAGGGTTGCGCTGCGCGTCGTCGAACACGGCGGCACGGTGCGGCTCACCATCGACGACGACGGTCCGGGGATCGCCGAAGAAGACCGCGGGCGGATCTTCGAACGATTCGTGCGGCTCGATGACGCGCGGGCTCGCGACGACGGCGGTAGCGGACTCGGTCTCGCGATCGTCGCCGAACTCGCTCGCGCACACGGCGCCGAAATCACCGTCGGGCGTAGCGATCTGGGGGGAGCACGGTTCGAGCTCGTGTTTCCGGCCGCGACCTGAATCCCGTCGGCGGCATTCAGCTTCTGGTCAGCACAGGCGGAGCAGACTCGGAGCCGACCGCCGGACCTCGGCGATTCTTCAGCAGAGGAGCGCGTCATGAAGCGAACGACCAAATGGGTCGTCGGGGCGGTGGCCTCAGTGGCCATCGCCGCCGGGAGCGTGGGCATCGCTGTCGCCGGCGGCGACGACAGCGAGACGCCCATTCCGCCCGGAACGGCGCTGGATCAGGCCACTGCGGCGGCGTTGGCGCACACCGGTGGCGGCACCGTTACCGCTACCGAGATCGGGGACGAGGAAAGCCAGTACGAAGTGGAGGTCACTCTGGCCGACGGCAGGCAGGTGGACGTGCAACTCGACGCCGCGTTCAACGTCGTGGGCGACAAGACCGACGCACCGGGCGCGGACGAGGAAGCGCCGGGCAACTGAGCCGTGGGCAAGGGTCATCTCGCGAGCGCATCAGGGAGTCCCGTCACATCGCGACACCGATGTATTTGGTCTCGAGGAACTCGTCGATGCCGGTGGTCCCGCCCTCGCGTCCGAGCCCGGATTCCTTGACGCCGCCGAACGGTGCGGCCGGGTTCGACACCACACCCTGGTTGAGTCCGACCATGCCCGACTCCAGCGCCTCGCACACGCGGATGCCGCGCTTGAGGCTCTCGGTGTACACGTAGGCCACCAGCCCGTACGGGGTGTCGTTGGCGCGCTCGACGGCCTCGGCCTCGGTCTCGAACGTGCTGATCGCGGCGACCGGGCCGAAGATCTCGTTGTGGCACATCTCGGCGTCGTCGGGGACGCCCGTCAGCACCGTCGCCGGGTAGAAGTTGCCCGGGCGGTCGAGTGCCTCGCCTCCGGTGAGTACGGTGGCGCCGCGGTCGATCGCGTCCGCGACGAGGCTGCTCACCTTGGCGACGGCGGCCTCGTCGATCAGCGGTCCGACGACGACGCCGTCCTCGGTGCCGCGCCCGACGGGCAGGGCCTCCATCCGCTGCGTGAGCTTGCGGGTGAATTCCTCGGCGACCGAACTGTGCACGAGGATACGGTTGGCGGCCGTGCAGGCCTGGCCGATGTTGCGCATCTTCGCGGCCATCGCGCCGTCGACGGCGTCGTCGAGATTCGCGTCGTCGAACACGAGGAACGGCGCGTTGCCGCCGAGTTCCATGGACGTGCGCATCACGGTGCGGGCGCACAGTTCGAGCAGATGCTTCCCGACCTTGGTCGAACCGGTGAACGAGAGCTTGCGGGCCCGGCCGTCGAGGATGAGGGGGGTGATGACCTCGTCGGGGCTGGACGTGGTGACGACGTTGACGACGCCGTCCGGCAGCCCGGCCTCGGTGAGGATGTCGGCGAGCGCCAGGATCGACAGCGGCGTCTGGGCGGCCGGTTTGATGACGGACGTGCACCCGGCGGCGATCGCGGGCCCGATCTTGCGGGTGCCCATCGCCATCGGGAAGTTCCACGGGGTGATGAGCAGGCTCGGACCGACGGGCTGTTTGGTGACGAGGAATCGCGATCCGCCGCCCGGCGCCGTCGTGTAGCCGCCGTCGATGCGGACGGCTTCCTCGGCGAACCAGCGGAAGAACTCTGCGGCATAGGCGATTTCACCACGGGCTTCCGTGAGCGGTTTGCCCATCTCGAGCGTCATGACGAGCGCGAGCCGGTCGACGTTCTCGAGCAGCAGACGGTGCGCGTTCATGAGGATGATGCTGCGTTCGCGGGGCGTGGTGGCCGCCCACGACGGTTGCGCGGCCACCGCGGCGTCGAGCGCCTCGCGGGCCTCCGCGGCGTCGGCGTCGGCGACCGTGCACAGGAGTTGTCCGGTGGACGGGTCGTGGACCGGCATGGTGCGCGCGCTGTCACGCCACTTGCCGCCGATGAACAGGCCGGTCTGCACCGATCCGATTGCTGCGTCCTCGAGCATGATTTTTCCCCGTTCTCCGTTGCCGTAGGGACGGTCCCCATGTTATACAGATTGTCAACAATCTGACAATGCACTTGCCGACATTCGAAGGCATCTACGCGTGGGAGGGTTACCCGTGACTCGGCTATCTCCACTGCTCGCTCAGGCCACACCCGTGACGGTCGATCACGGTGAAGGTTGTTACCTCTACGGCACCGACGGCCGCCGCTATCTCGACTTCACCGCGGGTATCGGCGTCACCAGTACCGGGCACTGCCACCCCCACGTCGTCGAGGCCGCCCGCAGGCAGGTCGGCTCCCTGATCCACGGCCAATACACCACGGTCATGCACCAGCCGATGCTCGAACTCGTCGACCGCCTGGGGTCGGTGCTGCCCGAAGGGCTCGACTCGCTGTTCTTCGCGAACTCCGGAAGCGAGGCCGTGGAGGCGTCGCTGCGACTGTCCCGGCAGGCGACCGGCAGGCCCAACGTGATCGTCTTCCACGGCGGATTCCACGGACGCACCGTCGCGACGGCGACGATGACCACGTCCGGTACCCGGTTCTCGGCCGGCTTCAGCCCGCTGATGGGCGGCGTGCACGTGGCACCGTTCCCCAACGCGTACCGCTACGGCTGGTCCGAGGAGGAGGCCACCGCGTTCGCGCTCAGGGAACTCGACTACATCTTCGCGACGCTCACCGCGCCGAACGAGACGGCCGCGTTCGTCGTCGAACCGGTGCTCGGCGAGGGCGGGTACGTGCCCGGCAACACCACGTTCTTCCAGGGGCTCCGTGAGCGCGCCGACCGCTACGGCATCCTGCTCGTCATCGACGAGATCCAGACCGGGTTCGGTCGCACCGGCGAGTTCTTCGGGCACCAGCACTTCGACGTCCGCCCCGACATCATCACCATCGCCAAGGGTCTGGCCAGCGGCTTCCCGCTGTCGGGTATCGCGGCGTCCGAGGAGCTGATGTCCAAGGGCTGGCCGGGGTCGCAGGGCGGGACGTACGGCGGCAACGCCGTCTCCTGCGCGGCCGCGATCGCGACGCTCGAGGTGATCGAGAAGGAAGACCTCGTCGCCAACGCCGCTGCCCGGGGCGCGCAGTTGCTCGACGGTGCCCGCCGGAAGGCCATCGACGGGATCGGTGACGTCCGCGGCCTCGGGCTGCTCGTGGGCAGCGAGTTCACGGCCGCCGACGGCACCGCGGACCGTGCGAAAGCGGCTGCGGCGCAGCAACTGGCAGCGAAGAAGGGGCTGCTGCTGTTGACCTGCGGCGCCCACATGAACGTGGTACGGATGATTCCACCGCTCATCGTGACGGCAGACCAGATCGAGGACGCCCTGAAGATCTGGTCCGAGGTGCTCGACGAAGTGTGACCAGCACCCGTGAGTACTTGTTAACCGCGGGCGGTTAACAAGTACTCACGGGCTCCGAAGGAGGCATACATGGCTCGCTACATCACCATCACCCTGGACAAGCGCGGCGTCACGTGCCGCGCCCGGCTTCTCGACGAGGACGCACCACTCACGTGCGACGCGGTGTGGGACGTCCTTCCGCAGAGCGGCGACGCGTACCACGCCAAGTACGCGCGCAACGAGGTGTACACGCTGATCCCGCGGATCACGGCGGCACCGCGGCGGGAAAATCCCACCGTCACACCGATTCCCGGTGACGTGTGCCTGTTCGACTTCGAGCCCTGGGAGATCGGCAATTCCGCTTACGGGTACGAGCCCGGCTCCGAGGCGCACGCCGCACAGGGCGCCACCGACCTCGCGATCTTCTACGGCCGCAACAACCTGCTGCTCAACGGCGACGTCGGCTGGGTGCCCGGCAACGTGTTCGCCGCCATCGAGGAGGGGCTGCCGGAACTGGCGGCCGCGTGCAACGACCTCTGGATGCGCGGCGTCGAGGGCGAGACGATGAGCTTCGCGCGGGCCTGACTCGACCGGTCCAGCGTCTGCGGGATGGCCCTCGACGACGTTCGGGGGCATCCGCCACCATCGGACGGTATGAAGCTGGACATCCATCAGATCGACGCGTTCGCCGCCGGACCGTTCGAGGG
Source organism: Rhodococcus sp. T2V (assembly GCF_029269925.1). Classification (NCBI taxonomy): domain Bacteria; kingdom Bacillati; phylum Actinomycetota; class Actinomycetes; order Mycobacteriales; family Nocardiaceae; genus Rhodococcus; species Rhodococcus sp. T2V. The sequence continues at coordinate 68,421 of NZ_JARJBD010000014.1, read as the reverse complement.
CAACCCGGCGGCGATCATGCCGCTGACCGAGTGGCTGGACGACGCGGTTCTCCAGCAACTCGCCGAAGAGAACAATCTGTCCGAGACGGCGTTCTACACCGCGCGCCTTCCCACGGACGCGACGCCTCACGACCCGGAACGTCCGGCGTATCACCTGCGGTGGTTCACGCCGGCGGTCGAGGTGGATCTGTGCGGTCATGCGACGCTCGCCGCCGCCGCGCAGATCCTCGAGGACGTGCATCCGGACGCCGACCGGATCCAGTTCTGGACGCGCAGCGGCTGGCTGACCGTCGATCGGGGACCGGACGCCACGCTGGTGATGGATTTCCCGGCCGAGGCGCCGGTGCCGACCGCCGCCGATCCCCGGGTCGTCGCAGCACTCGGCATCCCGATGCGGGAGTGCCTGAAGGCCACCGACCTCGTGTTCGTCGCGGAATCCGAACACGACATCGCGTCGATGACCCCCGACTTCACCGTGATCAGCCCGCTGAAGGTGCGCGGCGTCGTCGTCACCGCGGCATCGGACGCGGGCGGGGTCGACTTCGTGTCGCGATGGTTCGGTGCCGCGGCCGGCGTGAAGGAAGACCCGGTGACCGGTTCCGCGCACTCGCAGATCGCGCCGTACTGGGCTGCCACGCTGGGGCGTGGCAGCCTCGTCGGACGGCAACTGTCGGCGCGCGGCGGAACCGTTCACTGCGACGTGCGCGGCAACCGCGTCCACCTGTCCGGGGCGTACCGGCGGTACCTCAGGGGCACCGTCGAGTTCTAGCGCTGGCTGAAGACCTCCGCGTACAGCGTCTCGATCTGCTCGGCGGTGGGCGCGACCGGGTTGTTGCCGGGTGATCCGGACGCCAGCGCCTGCTCTGCCATCAAGGGGACCAGGCCGTCCCAGGCGTCGCGATCGATCCCGTATTCGAGCGGGGTCGGCACCTTCAGATCGTGACACAGCGTGCTCAGCGTCTCGACGAGGAACTGCGCGGCCACGGAATCGCCGGCCGATTCCGATGCGGCGCCGAACGCCCGCGCGCAGTCGGCGTAGCGGCTCTCCGCGCCCTGCACGGAGAACGCCGTGATCGCGGGAAGAAGCATGGCATTCGACAGTCCGTGTGCGACATGGAAATGCGCACCGATCGGCCTGCTCATCCCGTGGACCAGCGCCACGCTCGAGTTGGAGAACGCCATGCCGGCCTGGGTGGACGCGACCATCATCGCTTCTCGCGCGGTGCGGTTCTCACCGTCTGCGTAGGCCGTGCGGATGTGCTTGCCGATGGTGTGGATCGCGGCGAGAGCGAGCCCATCGGTGAACGGCTGGGCCTTCTTGCTGACGTATGCCTCGATGGCGTGGGTGAGTGCATCGATTCCGGTGTCGGCGGTCAGCCGTGGTGGCATCGACATCGTGAGTTCGAAATCCACGATCGCGGCGATCGGCAGGAACGACAGTCCCGGACACAGCATCTTCTCGTCGGACGCACTGTCGCTGATGACGGTGAACTGCGTCGCTTCGGAGCCGCTCCCGGCGGTGGTCGGGATCGCGATGATCGGTAGCGCCTTCCCGGTGTACACGTGAGGTGCCTTGTACGAGCGCATCTCGCCGCCGTTCGCGGACAGCACGGCCAGCGCCTTCGCGGTGTCCATCGGACTGCCGCCACCGAATCCGATCACCGAATCCGCCCGGTGTTCGGCGACGATCCTCAGCCCGTCCGCCAAGGAATCGGTGGTGGGGTCGGGCACCGTGCCGTCGAACAGGGCCGGATCCTTGCCCGCCGACCTCAGGAGGGCCATCACCCGGTCGGCTGCGCCGGTGCCGACGAGGTAGGAGTCGGTGACGAGAACCGGTCTCTGCAGACCCAATTGGTCGACGACCGAGCCGATCTCGTCGACTGCTCCGGCCCCGATCCGGGCGAACCGGGGGAGTGAGAGGTGTGCGCTCATGCGAGAGGTTCCTTACGCGTTCTGGGGGAATCCGAGGTTGAGTCCGCCGTGGCTGGGGTCGAGCCAGCGGGTGGTGACGACCTTGCCGCGGGTGAAGAAGTGGACGCCTTCGGCGCCGTGGGCGTGGGTGTCGCCGAACAGGGAGTTCTTCCAGCCGCCGAAGGAGTAGTAGGCCATCGGGACGGGGATGGGGACGTTGATGCCGACCATGCCGACCTCGACCTCGTTCTGGAATCGGCGGGCGGCGCCGCCGTCGTTGGTGAAGATGGCGGTGCCGTTGCCGAACTGGCTGGAGTTCACCAGTTCGAGGGCCTCGTCGTAGGAGTCGACGCGGATGACGGACAGGACGGGTCCGAAGATTTCGTCGGTGTAGACGGACATGTCGGTGGTGACGTGGTCGATGAGGGTGGGTCCGAGCCAGAACCCGTCCTTACCGCCGTTCGGCTGGACCTGTCGGCCGTCGACGACGATGGTGGCGCCGGCGCCTTCGCCGGCATCGATGTAGGAGGCGACCTTGTCGCGGTGCACCTTGGTCACCAACGGGCCCATGTCCGAGTCTTTGGTGCCGTCGCCGATCTTCAACGTGTTGGTGCGCTCTTCGATCTTGGCGACGAGTTCGTCGGCGATGTCGCCGACCGCGACCAGCGCGCTGATGGCCATGCACCGCTCACCCGCGGATCCGAAGCCGGCGTTGACCATGGCGTCGGCGGCGAGGTCGAGGTCGGCGTCGGGCAGGACGATGGCGTGGTTCTTCGCCCCGCCCAATGCCTGGACGCGCTTGCCGTGGGCGGTGCCGGTGGCATACACGTACTGGGCGATGGGGGTGGACCCCACGAAGGAGATCGCCTTGACGGCGGGGTTGGTGAGGAGTTCGTCGACGGACGTCTTGTCGCCCTGGAGGACGTTGAACACGCCGGCGGGGAGTCCGGCTTCGGCCCAGAGTTCGGCCATCCAGATGGCGGCGGTGGGGTCTTTCTCCGACGGCTTCAACACCACCGTGTTGCCGGTGGCGATGGCGATGGGGAAGAACCACATCGGGACCATGGCGGGGAAGTTGAAGGGGGAGATGATGCCGACCGGGCCGACGGGTTGACGGATGGAGGCGACGTCGATGTTGGTGGAGGCGTTTTCGGTCATGCCGCCCTTGAGCAGGTGCGCGATGCCGCAGGCGAATTCGACGACCTCTTGACCGCGGCTGACCTCGCCGAGGGCGTCGGAGACGACCTTGCCGTGTTCGGAGGTGATGATCTCGGCGAGTTCGCCCTTGCGTTCGTTGAGCAGTTCGCGGAATTTGAAGATGATCTGGGTGCGCTTGGCGAGGGAGGTGTCGCGCCAGGTGGGGAAGGCGGCGGCGGCGGCGTCGATGACGGTGCGGGCGTCTTCGACGCTGGCCAGGGCGACCTCACCGGTGACGGCACCGGTCGCCGGGTTGGTGACCGGCGCCGTGTTGCCGCTGGTACCGGGGAAGGTCTTGTTGTCGAACCAATGGGAGATGACGGCCATGGGATGTACTCCTGGAAAGGTGGGGTGACCACGAGTCTGCTGGGCAACAATGCCTGCGTCAACGGGTAAAATGGCACTTCGGACTGCAGATTTGCACGAGGGTGAGGGCGATGTTTACCGCAGACAACATGCGTTACCTCCTGGAGTTGTCGAGAACCGGTCGCCTCGCCGACGCGGCGAAGCGGCTCGGTGTCGATCACACGACCGTCTCGCGGAGAATCACCCGCCTCGAGAAAGACACGGGCACGAGGCTTTTCGACCGCGGGGTGTCGGGATGGCAGCTCACCGAAGCGGGCAGACGGCTGGTACCCCACGCGGAAGCGGTGGAGACCGCGGTGCTCGCCGCACTCGACGAGACGTCGTCGCGGGGCGGGCTGACGGGTACCGTCCGGATCATCACGCCCGACGGTTTCGGGTCGTTCGTGCTGGTGCCGGGTCTCGCGGCGGTGCGGTCCGAGCACCCCGATCTGTTCACCGAACTCGTCACGTCGACCACCCACGACCTGCTGACCGGGCGTGACTTCGACATCGCCGTCACCCTCGAACGACCGTCGCCGCGGTCCGTCGTGGTCCGCAAACTGGCGGAGTACGACCTCCGCCTGTACGCGTCACGGCACTACCTGAGCGAGCACGACCCCATCACGGCCCTCGAGGATCTGCGCCATCACACGCTGATCTGGTACGTGGACGCGTTCCTCGACGTCGAACCGCTGCGCATCCTCGACGCGCTGATTCCGGATTTCCAGGCGCAGATCCAGACCAACAACATCGCCGGCCACTACCAGGCGGTGAAGCACGGCGTGGGGATCGCGCCACTGCCGAGTTATATCGGGGCGCTCGACGAGGATCTCGTGCCGATCCTCACCGGCGACTTCATCGCCCACCGCACCTACTGGCTGGTGGTGCCGCGGGAACTGACCCGCCTGGCCCGGGTCAAGGCGATCACCGAGGCGCTCTACTCCATCGTCGACGGCAATCCCGAACTGCGCGGCGCAGCAGGGTAAGTAGCCGGTGGCGCACGAACGACTGGTCCGCGACGGCGATGCCGAAGACGCGGGCCAGGTCGTGGAGATCAGCCCCAGCGGGGTCGCGTCAGCGGCCGCTGGCGTAGTTGAGCAGTCCCCGCGGGCTGATGCCTGCGCGCATCTGGCCGTCCCTGGTTCGGGTCACGGCACTGGTCATTCCGAGTGACCACTCTTCGGAAACATCGATGATGTGGCCGCGTCGTTCGAGTTCGTTGCGAGTGGCGAGCGGTATCCGAGCCTCGACGCGCACGACCTTGGGGCTGGAGGCTCTCGCCATGAACGAAGAGGGGAAATGCAGACTGTTCCAGGTGGGGGAATCGACGGCCTCCTGCAGGTTCATGCCGTGGTGGATGTGATTGAGCAGGAAGATGAGGGGCCATTGGTCTTGCATGTCGCCGCCGGGCGTACCGAATGCCATGTACGGCTCGCCGTCGCGAAGCGCGAGCGAGGGTGAGAGTGTGGTGCGCGGGCGCTTTCGGGGTTCGATGGAGTTGGGGAGCCCGGCCTCCAAGTTGAAGATCTGTCCGCGGATACCGACTGCGAAGCCGAGGTCGGGAACGAGTGGTGCGCCCCACAAGAATCCCCCGCTGGGCGTCACCGAGGCCAGATTGCCCCACCTGTCTACGACGTCGATGTGTACGGTGTCGCCGTTGGTCCGACCTGAGCCGGGAACGATGTACGGGATAGGGAGGTGCTCGCCGCCCGGGTCGAGTGGTTCGTGAACGAACCGGGGCAAGCGGGGAATCTTCCCGTTGATCCGCCCTGGAACCAGTTCGCCGCTGGCGGTGCCGGTGATGAGACGTCGACGGTCGTCGTTGTAGGCGGCGCTGAGTAGGTGATCGATTGGGACATCGGTGAAATCGGGGTCACCGTAGTACGCCTCCCGATCTGCGAAGGCCAGCTTGGCAGCCTCGACGAACGTATGGATGAAGTCGGGCCCCAGCGGATCCATCGCAGCGAGATCGAAACCCCGGAGCAGCGCGAGCTGTTGGAGCAACACGGGCCCCTGGCTCCACGGCTGAGGCTTGGCGAGGGTGTAGCCGTGATAGTCGTAGGTGACGGGCCGTTCGATGGTGGGTTGCCATTCGGCGACGTCTTGGCCGGTCAGGAAGCCACGGTGCTCGGTGCCGGTACTGTCCATCGCCGGCACCGAGAGGTGCTTGTCGATGGCATCGGCGACGAACCCGCGATACCAGATGTCGCGGGCGGCGGCGATCTGGCCGTCGCGATCCGGGGTGCGGGCTTCTGCCTCGTGCAGAACACGTTCGAACGTCGCGGCGAGCGGCTTGTTGGTGAAACGCTCACCGGCAGCGGGGACCCGGCCGCCGGGCAGGTAGACCTCGGCGGTGGAATGCCAATGCGTACGGAATCGATCCTGGGCATCGTTGATGACCAGCGAGGTGAGCGGGGTGGTGGGGAACCCGGCGCCGGCGTATCCGATGGCATAGTCGAGGACATCGCGCAGTCGCATCGTGCCATAGCGCTCCAGCAGTAGGGTGAGCGTGCCGAACATGGCGGGAACGCACGCGGGAAGGTGGCCGTCCTGTGGGACGTAGCCGACACCGAGATCGCGGAGGGCATCACCGGTCAAGGTGGCAGGGGAGGGGCCCTGGCCGTTGACGACGAACGTGTCACCGGTAGCGGCATGGTGGGCGACAATCGGCACTTCGCCGCCCGGCCCGTTCTGGTCGGGTTGGACTACTTGCAGCACGAACGCGGCCGCGACGGCGGCGTCGAAGGCGTTTCCGCCGCGCTCGAGGACGGCCATGCCAGATTGTGAGGAGAGCCAATGGCTGGCTGTGACCATGCCGAGAGTGCCGGTGAGTTCGGGGCGAGTGGTGAACACGATGATCCTTTGGTCGGCGGTTCGATGGGAGCGCGCTGAGCGGACGATGACGGCTAGAGGGTCACGGGTCGGCCGTGAAGTTCGGCGTTGAGGTCGCGGCCCCGCACCTCGGGCAGGAGCAGAACGGAGCCGACGTTGAGTACGCCGAGCACCGCAAGAAATCCGGCGAGCAGCCACGGCTCACCACCGGTGGCGGCGACCATCGCGGCGGCGATGAAAGGCATCGCCCCACCGAGGATGGTCTGCATCTGATAGACGAAGGAGATTCCACTGCAGCGAATTGCGGTGGGAAACAGCTCGGTCAAGGTGGCGGGCATCGGACCTTCGATGAGCGCGCCGGCGATCGGCCAGGCGATGATGACTCCGAGGATGATCGAAGGACCGGTGCCGAGGTGCATGAGGGTGAAACCGACGGTCGGCGAGATGGTCATGATGGCCGCTCCGGCGAGAAGGACCGGTCGTCGACCGACGCGGTCCGACAAGGTCGCTGTCAGGGGCATCAGGGCGAACAGGACGGCATTCGCGATCAGACCACACAGCAGTGCGACAGTGCGTGAGCCGCCGATCTCGGTGGTCACGTACGACACAGCGAAGACTGTGAATACATTCGCCACGGGTGCGTCCACTAGGCGCGCACCCAGCGCGCGCAGCATGAGCCATTTGTGGTGACGCATCAGTTCTGCGACGGGGACATGGTCGGGCTCGCGGTGCATGGCCTCTTTGAAGACATCGGAGTCGTCGAGCTTGCGGCGGAAGTACAGACCGAAGCCGACCACGACGATGCTGAGCAGGAACGGGATTCGCCATCCCCAGTCGAGGAACTGCTCTTCGGGCATGGCAGCGAAGGCGAAGAACACCAGCGATGAGAGCACCGATCCGGCGGGGCCACCCATGATGGCCGAACTGGACCAGAAGCCGCGGCTGCGAGCGGGTGCTTCCTCTGCGGCGATCAGGGCTGCTCCGCCGAATTCCCCTCCGACCGCGACGCCTTGGATCACTCGGCACAGCACCAAGGCGACGACGGACCAGATGCCGATGGACTCGTAGGTGGGCAGGAGACCGACCGCGACGGTGGCAACGCCCATCAGCGCCATGGTCAACAGCAGCATGCTCTTGCGTCCGACTCGATCGCCGATGTGGCCGAAGACCAGACCGCCGAGCGGGCGTACGACGAAGCCGATGCCGAAGGTGGCGAATGCCGCCAAGAGCCCGACCGTTGTGCTGCTGGAGGCGAAGAAGAGCGGCTGGAAGACCAACGAGGCGGCCCAGCCGTAGAGGCCGAAGTCGTACCACTCGAGCAGCCCACCCATGAAGGCGCTGAAAGAGTTGCGGCGCATCAGTCGCCGGGTTTCGTCGGGGCTTCTTACGGTCGTGCGAGCTGCGTCGGGTGTGTCGGTCACGGGAGCGCTCGGCGGTGAGTCTGGCATGGTTCACTCCGTTCTGAGACCTCCGCCACATCGGGCGGGGTGAATGCAACTCTTGATCACCACCGTCTATGCGTCAAATGAGCATTTTTGAGATATACATGCATCATGCGCATGGAGTTGGGTCAGGTCGAGGCAATGGTGGCGGTCGTGGAGCACGGCTCCTTCTCTGCAGCGGCCCGCGCGCTGCATCTGACTCAACCCGCGTTGTCGCGACGGATTGCCTCATTGGAGTCGGCTACCGGTTTGCGTCTTTTCCACCGTGTGGACCGCACTGTGCGGCTGACCGCAGAGGGACAGGCGCTTCTCCCTTTTCTGCGCCGGATCATGGGTGTGCAGATCGACGCCGAAGCAGCAGTCGCGGCGTTGCACGGTGGCGATTCGGGTGAGTTGCAGGTGGCGGCATTGCCGTCCATGGTGGTGACCGATATGGCGCCGATCGTTGCGGCGTTTCATCGTGCGTACCCTCAGGTGGATCTGCAAATCAGTGCCGTGACCGACACCGATGAAGCCGCCAAACTGGTCGCCGAGGCGCGCTGTGACGTGGCGCTGTCCGACCTGGAAGTCCCCTACCCGGGGCTGGCGACCGTGCCACTGCGCCGAACAACCCTGATGGCTGTATTTCCGCCCGGCACCACGCTTTCCGGGGCCGGGGCCGGGGCAGGCTCAGGCCCGCCTGTCGTGCAAGCAGTGGATCTGCAGAAGCACACCCTGGTGACATTGCCTTCCGGGACACTGACGCGGACGATCACCGACATGCTGTATCAGCATGTCGGAGCAACCCCGCCGCGCGTGGTGACCACCTCCCAGCGGGATGCCTTGGTCTCGTTCGCCCTGCACGGCGTAGGCGTCACCTTTGTCCCCGACGTCATGGCTGCGAGCGCCGCGGCGGCCGGTGCGGTGGTGGCGGTCAGCGACGCGGGTGTGACACGCACCGTGGGACTGGTGTATCGAGCAGAGGGCCTCGCCCCGACGTTATCCGCCTTCCTGGAGGTGGCGGCCCGCGCGATTGCACCTTTGCCGGGCAGTATGGTCGCGCCCTCGCCCGGTGGATCCACCGCAGACGCCGATCGCGAGGCACCACCTCGCGAGTCGCCGCATCGCCGGCTACCGTGATTCGCAACGCACGCGGCGCATGCCGGGACGACACCATCGCGAATTCGCCTCTCGTTATCCGCGCGCGCCTGTCCGGGCAGGCGGCGTAGCCTCGTTCGAGGTCGTGCAGTGCTCGCGGCGGATTCGGCGGGCGTGCCGGCGTCGATCATTCTCGGTCATGCCTCCCCAGATACCGTAAGGTTCGCGTGTTGACAGAGCGTGATCACGGCACGACCTCAGCACCGGGCAGTTGCGACAAATCTGCTGCGCCCTCTTCTCTCGCTTCTCGCGGTCCTGACCCCGTTCTTGGTCGGGGGAGAAGAAGACGGTCGATTCGAGCCCGCGGCATGCGGCTGTTTGTCGCCAGTCACCCGGCGTCGATGGTGTGCGTGCGGGCCGCGAGACGGATTCTGCGGTCAGCATGGTTACTCCTCATGTTCGGGAGGCAAACAAGATGGGCGCGGTCGCTCGAGCGGAGGCGGCGAATTAAGTGTTGCCTGTGAAAATTGCTCTGCAATAACGGCTTTTGGTGCCGGGCCGGTGGTGGAACGGACCACGAGTTCGGTGGGCAGTGTGACGTCCCGACCCGTGGCGCCGCCGATGATGTCGAGTAGTAATTGTGCCGCTTCTCGTCCCTTATCGACGAGAGGCTGCCGAATGGTAGTCAGCCCCGCGGCTTTCGCGGATGGGATATCGTCGAATCCGACCACCGACAGGTCCTCGGGCACCCGCAGTCCGCGTTCGTGTGCGACGTCCAGAGCCGCCAGCGCCAGCAGGTCCGATGCGGCGACGATCGCCGTCACCGGCGCAGTGTCCAGCAGCGTTTCCGCAGCCGTCCGCGACAGCTCGTCGTCGAACCCACCGGCCTCGACGACTACAGTGGTGGACCAGGGGACGTCGAATTTTTGGCAGGCGGATCGGTATCCGGTGAGTCGTTCTCGCATCACATGATCACGGGTCATTTCGAAACGCGCAGCATCGACAAGTCCGCCTGTGCCATCGGGGACGAGCCGATCGACGAGGAAACCGATGCGTCGATGATCGAGCGCGAGCAGGTACTCCGTAGCCTGCTGGGCCGCCTCCCGATCGTGAATGCCGACCCGTGGCAGGTCGCCGGGGTTTGGGCCGTCGATGACCACGAGGGGGAGATTCCTACTGAGCACCGTCCGCATTCCTGGGTGTCCTTCCGGCATGGCGTAGGCGAGAAAGCCGTCGACCGCGCCGCGCACCAGCACCCCGGAACCTTCCGTTACCCGGGATGATTCGAGAGGGCATGGCAACAGCGACAGTGTGACCTCGGCCAGTTCGCCGATCTCGGAGATACCCTTGAGCAGTTGAGAAGTCGCCGGGTCGTCGAAGGCGTACCGGAGCGAATCGGTGATCATCAGCCCCAACGCACCCACCTGACCAGTCCGCAGATTCCGTCCGGCCGGATTGGGGCCGGCGTACCCGAGGCTTGCGGCAACCTGGAAGATGTGGGCTCGACGGGCCGCCGACAATTTGTGCGGTTGGTTGTACGCATACGAGACCGCAGCCTGAGAGACACCAGCCACTCGTGCGACGTCGCGCATCGTGGTCACCAACGCAGGTCCCTTCCTTGCGCGTCCGGCGTGGTTCAGCAATGCCCGAGTGCCGTCCGACCCCCGGTGAGGAGGGGCCGGACGGCCGAGCGCAACTCGTCGTCGGCACGAATGTCGGTTCAGGACCAGACGCGAGTCGCGAGATCACCCGCGGGGCCACGGACGTCGTTGTCCGCTCCCCATGATGCGGGCGATCAGGTCGGTGATCTTTTCGGGCCTCTACCGTGGATCAACGGGTCGAAGGCGCCGGGACAAGGGGCAGCGAGACAGAACGTGTCAGATTTCCGGGATGCATGACGCTGTCGAGTTGCTCCTTGGTCAGCAGGCCCCGCTCGAGCACGAGTGCGGCGACCGTGCGACCGCTCACAAGCGCCTCGGCGGCGATCGCGGTGGCCGCGGTGTACCCAATGTGCGGGTTGAGTGCGGTCACGACTCCGATGGACGCCTCCACAGTGCGCGCGAGATGCTCGACGTTCGCCTCGATCCCGGCGACGCACCGCTCACGCAGCACGGTGCATCCGCGGGTGAGCAACTCGATCGTTTCGAACAGGCTGTGCGCGATGATCGGCTCGAACGCGTTGAGCTGCAGTTGCCCGCCCTCGGCCGCCATCGTGACGGTCAGGTCGTTTCCGATCACCCGGAAGGCGATCTGGTTCACCACCTCCGGGATCACCGGATTCACCTTGCCCGGCATGATCGACGAGCCGGCCTGCACCGGCGGCAACGTGATCTCGCCGAACCCGGCGCGGGGGCCCGACGACAGCAGCCGTAGGTCGTTGCAGATCTTCGACAGCTTCACCGCGGTGCGCTTGAGCACCCCGGATAGTTGCACGAACGCGCCGACGTCCTGCGTAGCCTCGACGAGGTTCGACGCGGTGATCACGTCGAGTCCGGTGATCGCCGCGAGGTGATCACGCACCCGCCGCGCGTACTCCGGATGGGCGTTGAGGCCGGTGCCGATCGCCGTGCCGCCGAGGTTGATCTCGGAGATGAGCAGTGCCGCCTCGCCGAGTCGCTGGGAATCCTCGTCGATCATCAACGCGAACGTCGCGATTTCCTGCCCGAGGGTCATCGGGACGGCGTCCTGCAGTTGGGTGCGCCCGATCTTGAGAACGTCGGCGAACTCGGTCGACTTCGCCGCGAATTCCTCCGCGAGTTCGGTCATCGCCGCCCGCAGCCGGGTCAGCGCCACCTGCAGCCCCACCTTGAGTGCGGTGGGGTAGACGTCGTTGGTGCTCTGTCCGAGGTTGACGTGCTCGAGCGGGTGCAGGTGCTCGTAGCTGCCGCGGGCGTGGCCGAGCAGTTCGAGCGCCCGGTTGGCGACCACCTCGTTGGCGTTCATGTTGCTGGAGGTACCGGCACCACCCTGGACGACGTCGACAACGAAATGATCGTGCAGGGCGCCGCCCCGGATCTCCGCACATGCTTGGGCGATCGCTTCGGCTTCGCGTGGCGGCAGCAACCCTAAATCGGCATTAGCTTGTGCTGCTGACTGTTTCACTGCAGCCAGCGCCACCACCATATCGGGATGGTTCGACAGTGGAATGCCGGTGATCGGAAAGTTCTCCGTTGCGCGCAGGGTGTGGATCCCGTAGTACGCGTCGGAGGGCACCTCCCGATCACCGAGCAGGTCGTGCTCGAGGCGGCTCATCGGTCCGAGGTCACCCGGGTCGGGATGTTGCCCCACGGCAGCGGCGCGTTCCCGAACTTGGCGGCGCGGAGGTCGCCCGATCGGGCATGGCCCTCGAACTTCTCCAGTCGCGAGACCCGGCCGCAGACCTCGCCCAACTGGGCGCTGGTCTCGAGGTTGCGGACCTCCTGGTAGGTGAGCGTCTTGAGGAACTTGCCCACCCACAGACCGCCGGTGTAGTTGGCGGCTCCCAGGGTGGGGAGGACATGGTTGGTGCCGATCAGCTTGTCGCCGTAGGGGACGCACGTGCCCTCGCCGAGAAACAGCGCGCCGTAGTTCCGCATGGCGGTGAGCGCCTCGCGGGGCTCTTCGGTGAGGATCTGGACGTGCTCGGACGCGAACTTGTCGGCCAGTGCGTACGCCGACGCGAGATCATCGACGACGTGCACCTGGCCGTGGTCGCGCCACGCGGGGCCGGCGATGGCATTGGTCTCCAGGCCGGGAAGCAGTGCCTCGATGTGGTCGAGCGTCGCGCGCCCCACTGCCTCGGACGTGGTGATCAGCACGCACGGTGAATCGGGGCCGTGCTCGGCCTGGCTGAGCAGGTCGACGGCGATGGTGAACGGGTCGGCGTGGTCGTCGGCGACGATGAGCGTCTCGGTCGGTCCGGCGAAGAGGTCGATCCCGACCTCACCGAACAGCTGCCGCTTGGCCTCGGCCACGTACGCGTTGCCGGGGCCGGTCAGGATCGACACCGGGGCGATGGTTTCGGTGCCGAGCGCCAGGGCGGCGATCGCCTGCACGCCGCCGAGGACGAAGATCTCGTCGGCGCCGGCGAGGTGCATGGCGGCGACACTGATCGGCGGTGCCTCGCCGGCGTTCGGCGGCGTCGTCGCCGCGACCCGCTCGACGCCGGCGACCTTCGCGGTCAGAACCGTCATGTGCGCAGACGCGGTGAGTGGGTAGCGCCCGCCGGGCACGTATGCGGCCGCGGCATCGATCGGGACGTTGCGGTGGCCGAGGAAGACGCCCGGCAGGGTTTCGACCTCGATGTCCTGAATCGAATCACGCTGCGCCTGAGCGAAGCCCCGGATCTGCCGCTGCGCGAATCGCAGGTCGTCGAGGACCGTCTCCGGAACCGAGCCGATGATCGAGCGAACCTGATCCTCGCTGAGACGGAACGATTCCGGGGACCAGCCGTCGAACTTCTCGGAGTACTTGCGCACGGCAGATTCGCCGTTGGCACGAACGTCGGCAATGACGGCCGCGACGGTGTCGACGACGGCGGAATTGCTGGACCGCTGTGCCGGTTCGCCGACGGCGGCCTTGAGAACGAATGACATGGATGCTTCCTTGGCGTCGCGGGGATGGAACTGCTTGGTCCAAGCATCCTGGTGTGACACCGAACGCAACAGGCGCAAAGCGGGCACACTTTGTGGATGGAAGTGCACATTGTGTTTAGTCTCGACGCCAGGTGCCCTCGCCTGAGCCGGAATTGGATGTACCGCCTGCTCGGGATTCTGGGTAATCTCGGCCGCACGAGCGCCGATGCCGTCAGCCGAGGGCAACGTCTCGGCTGCCATGGTGCGCGGTCCGGGGATCAATGCGCGCAACCATTCACCTCTGCGCTGCATACTCTGTGCATTCAGTGGAGGCGTGACCTCTCCTACTCTGTGAACTGATGGCGCGGCCCGGACGAGCGCAAACTCGGCCATTCGACCCAGGAATATGCATCACACCGCCCGTGGGACCGCGCTGACCTCGACACCACAACGTAGGGATGGATATGAAAGTGGATGCTGCGCGTACGCACGCCCGGTCCGGAATCGACTTCACTGCCGCAGGTTTCGGCGGCGCCCCGATCGGAAACTTCAACCATCCGTTCACCGATACCGCTGCGCGCGACACCGTGGTCAACTCCTGGAACATGGGGATTCGGTACTTCGACACCGCCCCCGGCTACGGAAACGGCCTCAGCGAATACCGGCTGGCACACGCTCTGCGCGAGTACGACAGGTCCGAGTATGTGCTGTCCAGCAAGGTCGGACGGGTGGTCAGTCCGCGACTCAACGCGCCGACGAGCGACGGCCAGTACAAGGACATCCCGCCCTTCGTCGCGGAGTTCGACTACAGCTACGACGGCGTGATGCGTTCAGTCGAACGGAGCATGCAGCGCATGCTGTGCGACCGTTTCGACATCCTGTTCATCCACGACGTGGATCGTTACACCCACGGCGCGGCTCAACCGGAATTGTTCAAGCAGGCAATCGAAGGCGCCTACCCGGCGCTCGAGTCACTGCGCGATCAGGGGGTGGTCAAGGCGATCGGGTTCGGGATCAACGACACCGATGTCATGACCGACGCAGTACGCAGCACCGACGCCGATCTTTACCTACTTGCAGGACGTTACACCCTCCTCGAGCAGGAACCGCTGGACGAAGTGCTGCCGCTGTGCGAAAAGCGGGGTATCGGCATCGTCCTGGGAGGCGTGTACAACAGCGGAATTCTGGCCACCGGGCCGATCCCGGCTGCACGGTTCAACTACGCGCTCGCACCGGAGTCGGTGAAGGAGAAGGCGGGCCACCTCGAACGTATCTGCAGCGACCACCACGTTCCACTGGCCGCGGCCGCACTGCAGTTCGCGTATGCGCACCCTTCGGTCCTGAGCATCTGCATCGGCGCCCGCAATGTCGAACAGCAGAAGCGGAATGCCGAACTCTTCGACACTGTGATCCCGCAACAGCTGTGGACGGATCTGCGCGAAGCCGGCCTGGTGCGCGACGACGCGCCGACACCCGAGTCCTGATCTGAACGAACGGCCTCCGCACAGCGCCGCCGAGTGGTGAACGCTGTGCGGAGGTCGTTTTCGTGTGTGCGGAACCCTGGATTCCCGTTCCCGATGTCCTACGTCGTCAGGTGTGGTGCCTTGAAAGGTGTCATGGCCCCGGCGTCGATGACCTGAGCTGTGCCGGTGATGTACCGTCCATCGTCCGAGGCCAGGTAGACGACGGCGTTGCTCACATCGACGGGGTCGAGGAAGGGAACCGGCAGCGCGTGCATGGCCTGCAGCGCCGGGAGCGCGTCGGCCTGGGTAGCGCCGGCTTTGCCACCGGCGAACATCTGATTGTACTCGGGGTTGTTGATCATCAGGGTGTTCACGTTGGTCGGGTTGATCGAGTTGACACGGATCCGATAAGGCGCCAGTTCCCCCGACAGCGTGCGCATCAGCCCGTTCACGCCATGTTTCGATGCCGAGTAGTGCCCGACGTTCAGTTCGGCGGTCAGGCCGGAGATGGAGCTGATCAGGATCACCGAACCGCCGTTGCCGCGTTCGAGCAGCGCCGGGACCGTGGCCTTGATCGTCTTCCAGACACCGGTCAGATTCACATCGATCTGATCCTCGAACTGGCGCTCGGTCAGTTCCCACATCGGTGCGACACCGTTGAGAGTGCCCGCATTCGCGACGACGACGTCGAGCCCGCCGAGCTCCGATACACCCTCCTGTACCGCCTTTTCAAGGCTAGGAAGGTCACGGACATCGACCGACCGGGCGACGATGCGTCGACCGAGTCCCTCGACTAGGGCCACCGTCTCGCCGAGATCGTCGGGGGTCGACATCGGATAGGGGACGGTGTCTATCTGGCCGCACAGGTCGAGCGCAATGATGTCAGCGCCCTCCTCGGCAAGTCGGCGGACGTGGGATCGCCCCTGGCCGCGTGCGGCACCGGTGACGAGCGCAATTTTTCCTACTAGACGTGACATTGAGTCCTCTGCTTTCGAGTCGCACTGGGGTGGGTGGGGTCTCGTGCGCGGAACCCCGGAAACGAAAACCGCCGCCGCGGGCGAAAACCCACGGCGGCGGTTCGAGGAACTACTGGTGCTGCTCGTTCGCGCGTGCCTCGCGGTACTCGTCCGCACGCTCATCGGTGATGTGCGGCAGCGGTGGGAAGTCGAGCCATCCCGGCACGAACGGGCTTGCGAGGTCGCGGTCGGTCGGAACCTCGACGAGCACGGGGGCCTTGGCGTCGAATGCCCGCTTGAATGTCGGCTCCAGGTCGGCGGGGGAGTCGACGCGGAAGGACTCGAGTCCGAAGGACTTGCCGAGATCCTTGAAGCTCGGGCTGTACGGCGTTCCGTCGGGACGGTTGAACTCGGTGCCGATCATGCGGTCCGTGGCGTTCCGCTGCCCGCCGCGGATCGAGATGTAGCCCGAATTGTCCTGCACCACAAACACGACAGGGATGTCGTGCTGGATCGCGACACCGATCTCCTGCGCCGTCATGAGGAAGTCACCGTCACCGGTGATACACGCGACCTGGCGTTCGGGTGCAGCGAGCTTCGCGCCGAGCGCGGCAGGCACCGGCCAGCCCATCGCGGAGAACCCACCGGTGGTGAGGTGGGTGCGGGGCTCGTACACCGGGAAGGTCTGTTTGACCGCTCCCTGAGTGTTGCCCGAACCGACGAGCACGATGCCGTCGCGGTCCATGACGTTGCGCAGTGCACCGAGCGGGCGCTGGAGCGTGAACGGGAAGCGGTCCGACTCACGGCGGGCGGAGAGCTGCTCTTCCCAATCGGCCTTGCGCTCCGCGATCTCGGCCACGTACTCGGAACGAGCCGGGGTGGAGGAGGGGAGGCTGTCGACGATCGCGGCAACCGTGGGCTTCGCGTCGGCGACGATGCCGACCTCCGCCGGGTAGATCTTGCCGATCTCGTGGGGGTCGATGTCGATATGGATGAGCTTCGCCGGCGGGAAGGAGAAGGACTTTCCACGGCTGTAACTCGAGGCGGACCAGTCGGTGAAGCGGCAACCGATGGAGATGACGACATCGGCATTGGCAGCGAGGTAGTTGCCGTGGATCGTGCCCGTCTGTCCGACGCTGCCGACGAAGAGCCGGTGATCCTCGGGGAAGGCGCTCTTGCCGTTCCAGGTCGTTGCTACCGGGATGTTCTGGGCCTCGGCGAGCGCGAGAACCTCGTCGGTCGCGTTGGCGCTGATGGCGCCGCCACCCACGACGATGACGGGCCGCTCGGCGCCGGCGAGCAGCGCTGCGGCTCGGTTGACGGCCTCGGGATCGGGGTACTGCAGACCGACGGGAAGCCGGCGCGCGAGATCATGGAAAGACACGTCGGCGGTCTCCGCGTGCAGGTCCCACGGCACCTCGATGTGCGCAGGACCACGGCGGCCGGTCAGCATCGCACTGAACGCGCGGTGCATGATGAACGGCAGATCCTCGATGCTGTTCGCCACCCAGCTGCGCTTCGAGACGGCCTCGGCGACCTGCGGGAAGCCGTTGTCCTTCTGGCGGTCGAGTTCCTGCAGCACTCCGCGGCCGCGCATGTGGCGCGGCGGACCGCCGGTGATGACGAGAACGCTGGTCGAGTCGCTGTATGCGGTGGCGAGACCGAGAACGGTGTTGGATGCGCCGGCGCCGATGGACGTCACAGCCGCCATCGGCTGACCCGAGGCACGGTAGAAGCCGTCGGCGAGATGCACGGCGCTCTGCTCGTGGTACGTCTGGATGAAGGGAATCTTCGATTCCTCTTCGTTGAAGGCATCCATGAGCCCCCAAATTCCATGGCCGGGGATGCCCGCGACGTAGGGCACCCCGTACTGCTTCAGAATTCGGCCGATGACTTGTCCGCCGTTGAGCCTAGGCATTGAAAATCCTCTCTAATGGGTAGTTCCGCACCGTTGTCGGCGGCACAGAGTCCCTTCGCTTGCATCTATTCGGCTGAATTCCGTGCCGGACGCCGCGGACGGTGGCCGGTGCGGACGCCGGTCCGGGGCGACGCACCACAGCGCGGGCGCGCGTCCTGTCGACATCAGTTCAGTGATGTGACCACCTTCACGGGTAAGTGTGCACCGGCGTAGATTGCATTTAGAAGATGCATCGTGTGCAACAGTTACGGTTACTTGTTCACAGTCTGTACTGCGAAGGTGGCGACGCCGATGACAATGACCGTTCGAGCAGCCCTCGGCCTCGAGGTGTTTCGCCGTACGAACCTGAAGGTGTACGCCGGGGAGGCCGCGCTGAACCGGGTGATCCGCTGGGTCCATCCCACAGAGGTCCCGGACATAGCCCGGTTCCTGAGCGGCGGCGAGATGCTCCTCACGGCGGGTCTCGGTATCGGCGCTTCGCCGGACCGGCAGCGTCAATATATCGAGGAGGTTGCGAAAGCGGGAGCAGCGGTTCTGGTGATCGAGCTCAGCGGCCGGGCATTCGACCACATGCCCCAGGCGCTGATCGACACCGCACAGGCGATGAACTTCCCGCTTGTGGGACTCGATGGTGAAGTCCCCTTCGTGGAGGTCTCCGCTCAGGTCCACGAGTCCATCGTCGACCAACGAGTGGTGGACCTCATGGCCTACGAACGACTGAACGCGGCATTCATGCAGCTGCTCCTGGCCGGCCGCGACTACGTGCATTTCACGGATACCCTTGCGCGCGAAGTGCAGTGCCCGGTCGTGCTGGAGGATTCGACACGGCAGGTGATCGCGTACTCGGGCATAACAGATGTTGCGGACCGGATGCTGTCGGACTGGGAGCGTCACTCGCGGATCGAACACGACCAGCCGGGCACCGGCAGCTCGAACGAGGCGGCGAACTGTACGCGTCGCGCCGTTGTGCTCCGTGGTGAGCGGTGGGGATGGCTCCACGTCCTCCACGAGGGAGCGACTTTGGCGGGCACCGGTACGTATGCCTTGGATCGCACGGCAGACGGGATCGCCATTGCCCTTCTCGGTATCCGCGAGAGCGGTGCCAAGGCCGCCCAACGGCAGAACGCCCTGGTGAGTCGACTGCTTCTCGGAGACATCTCCGGCGACATGTTCGTCCAACGTGCCCTCCGCATCGGCCGTGACCTCCGTGATCGCGCCCTGATCGCAGTCCTCGTCCTCAAAGAGACGCCGCTGGGAGCGACGAGCGAAGACGCGATGGACGATTTCTGTCGAACACTGCACGTCCCGGCGGTGGTGGCCGACCTCGGCGAATACACGTTGGCTGTGATGGGCCTGACGAGGCCTGATGTGGAGAAACAGATCATCGATCGACTCACGGAGCTGGGAGTCAGTGCGGGGATCAGCCGGCAGGTCGAACCTGCGCAGCTGCCGACCGCGATCGAACAAGCGCGAAGCGCGGTGTCTGTGGCGTCGGCGCGGCCTGAGAAGGCGGTGCACCGATTCGACGATCTGGGGGTGCTACGACTGCTCGCCTCACTCGCGCAAGGATCCGAACTGGCCCGGTACATCGAGGACGAGCTCGGACCCCTGCTCAAGCACGACGCCAAGGGGGTGAATCCGCTGCTGCCCACGTTGCGAACGTATCTCGCGTGCGACGGCAACAAGTCCCAGGCTGCGCAGCTTCTGTTCGTGCAGCGTCGCACCCTGTACTACCGTCTCGACCGCATCACTGAGCTGCTCGGACGCTCGCTGGATGATACGGACGCTCGCCAGGCACTGATCTTCGCCGTCCGCGGGCACGATCTGCTGCACAGGCAGGATCGATCGACGTTCGAGTGATGTCGGACGCATTGTATTCACCGGGGATGACAAGGGTAGCCTCCGCTAACTAACCTGGACGGCGACCTGCGTGGTCCGGAATTCGTTGCACGCAGTGCGCAAATTGGGTGCCTACTTCTGCTCACTGTGCCCCTCTGAACAGCATCGATGCCGCACTAGATTCAATTCTCAACCCACAATTCTGGGCGACGGCTGATGGTTTCAGGGAGACATGTATGTCGAATGCGATTACAGCGTTGCAGTCACAGGTCATTACCGATCCAGCGGACATCCTCGAGTGCGACATCGCGATCGTCGGATCGGGAATGGGCGGTGGAACGCTCGCCTACGCGCTCAAGGACTCGGGAGCGAAAGTCCTGATCATCGAACAGGGGGACTTCTTGCCTGCCGAGCGCGAAAACTGGTCGGCGGAAGCAGTTCATGCCGAAGGACGGTACAAGAACTCGGCCGCATGGCACGACAGGACGACCGGCAACGATTTCGTACCGGGCAACTACCACTACGTGGGCGGCAGCACGAAGCTGTACGGCGCGACGCTTCCCCGATTTCGCGAGTGCGATTTCAGGGAGATCGAGCATCCCGACGGTACCTCGCCGGCGTGGCCGTTCACCTACGACGAACTCGAACCGCACTACGGCGAGGCCGAGCGGATGTTCTGGGTGCACAGCAACAAGGGAGAGGACCCGACCGACCCTTGGCGCTCAACGGATTACCCGTTCCCTGGCGTCCCGCACGAGGGTGCCATGGCGAGGTTGGTCGACAGCGCGCGGCAACAGGGTCTGCATCCGTTCGCGGCCCCGCAATCCATCAACTGGAAGCCGGGCGGGCCCTGTGTCCTGTGCGACACGTGCGACTCGTTCGCCTGCATGGTTGACGCCAAGGGGGATGCGGACGTCGCGGCCGTCCGCCCGGCCCTGCGCAGCGGAAACGTACAGTTGCTGACCAACGCGGAGGTCACCCGTCTTGACACGGACGCAAGCGGGCGCACCGTCACGCACGCGCGGATCACCCACAACGGCAGGAGCATTGCGGTCAAGGCCGGGCGATTCGTAATCGCCTGTGGCGCAGCTAATACCGCTTCGCTGTTGCTTCGCTCGGCATCGAGCACCCACCCGAACGGGCTGGCCAACACATCCGATCAGGTGGGCCGCAACTACATGGCCCACGTGACGACCTTCTTCCTGGCCATCGACCCCCGCCGAAAGAACGAGGCGGTGTACCAGAAGACGATCGGCATCAACGACTGGTACGAAGCCGGGCCCACGACCAAGTACCCGCTCGGAAACGTGCAAGGCCTAGGCAAGCTGCGCGGCCCGATGGCCAAGCGGGGCAAGCCCTGGGTGCCCATGCCGATCCTCGAGGAGGTCACCAAGTACACCCTCGACCTCTTCATCCAGACCGAGGACCTTCCGCTGCCCGAGAACCGCGTGACCGTCAACAGCCGGGGACAGGTCGAGATCGAGCGGCGGGAGACGAACCTCTCCGCACACCGTGAACTCATCAAGCGGATGAAGAAGGTCGTTCGCCGGGCAGGCTTTCCCGTCGTTCTCACTCAGAGTCTCGGAGTCGAAGCCACCTCACACCAGTGCGGGACGGCACGGATGGGTCACGACCCCGCCACCAGCGTCGTCGACGAAAACCTGAAAGCGCACGACCTGGACAATCTCTGGATCGCCGACAGCTCGACCTTTCCGTCGTCGGCAGCGGTCAACCCGGCGATCACCGTGGCGGCACTGTCCCTTCGACTCGGCCGGTCCGGTCAGCTCACGCCGGGTGAACAGTGCTCCCCGGTCACGGCACGTTCCGCGGCAACGAATTCCCGCGCCCACTAGATACCTCCGACTACAGAGCTAGATCCTCACAAGGAGACACGGAATGACGTCCACGATCGCCAGTACCGCAGCAACAGTGGATCCTGCGCTGGCGCCGCTCTTCGAACCGATCACCCTCGGCAAGGTGGAGATTCGCAACCGCGTGGTCATGACCGGGCACGGCACCGGTATGGCGAAGGACCACCTGCCCTCCGACCAACACGTCGCCTACTACCGTGAGCGAGCCAAAGGCGGCGCGGGACTGATCGGCATGGCCTTCCCACAGGTCCACCCGTCGTCGCAGAACGTCCCGAACGAGGTACGCGCGTATTACCCGGAAGTCGTCCCCGGCCTGCGCAAGATCGCAGATGCCGTGCACGAGTACGGGGCGCGCATCGTCATGCAGCTCGGCCACACCGGACGGCAGAGCAGCTCGACCTGGACGGGACGTCCGCTGTGGGGACCCTCCAACACCCCGTGTCCGTTCAACCTCGAAATGCCGAAAGAGATGGAAGTCGAGGACATCGACGAGATCGTCGCGGGCCACGCGCTCAGCGCTCGTCACGCCAAGCAGGCAGGAATCGACGGAGTCGAAATCCACTCGGGCTACGGCGGATATCTGCTGGCCGCGTTTCTGTCGCCCTTCTCCAACCAGCGCACCGACGAGTACGGCGGATCGCTCGAGAATCGGATGCGGTTCCTGCTCCGTGTCATCGAAGCAGTACGCAACGAGGTCGGACCCGACTACCTCATCGGCATGAACCTGCAGGGCAGCGACTTCAGCCCCGGCGGACTCGAGATCGACGATGCGAAGAAGATCGCCCTGGCCTGCACCGCAACCGGTGCCATCGACTACATCATCGTCAAGGGTGCGACCTACCTGGAAGCCCACCAGAACGTCCCCGACATGCAGCACCCCAAGCGCATCTGGGAAAGCCTTGCTGCCGCGGTCAAGGAAGTAGTCGACGTTCCGGTGATCGCCGTCGGCCGCGTCAACGTCCCCGAGGACGCCGTCGACATCATCAATCAGGGTCATGCCGACATGGTCGCCATGACCCGTCAGCAGATCGCCGACCCGGAGACGGTGAACAAGATGAAGGAAGGCCGCATCGACGAGATCCGTCGGTGCATCGGCTGCAACCAGGGGTGCATCGACCGCCTGTTCAAGCCCACACACAGTTCGTGCGTCCACAACCCCGCCGCGGGGTTCGAACGGGAACTGGGTTCCGACACATTGGTTCAGGCGACGATCCGGCGCCGCGTCGTTGTCATCGGCGCAGGCCCGGCCGGCATGAAGGCAGCCGAGGCATCCGCACGTCAGGGCCACGAGGTCATCCTCATCGAACGACGCCCCATCACCGGCGGCCAGCTGCGGATCGCGGACAAGATCAAGGGACGTGGCGAGATCGGGTTGGTGATCGACCACCTCGACGTCATGATCCGCAAGTACGGCGTCGACCTTCGCCTCGGGTGGGCAGCAACGGCCGAGGAAGTGCTGGCGCTGGCACCGGACCACATCATCGTCGCGACCGGGTCGGCTCCCGGCGACGACATCGTTGGCAACATCTCTCTCGGCATCAAGTCCACGCCGGGACTCGACCAGGACCACGTGCTGTCGGTGTGGGACGTGCTCGAAGACTCCAAGCCTGTGGGCAACCATGTAGCCGTGGTCGACGACGGAGAAGGCGGCTGGAAGGGAATCGGCCTGGCCCTGCAGTTCGCGGAGGAAGGACGTGAGGTGGAGTTGCTGACGGTGCTGCCGTTCGCCGGATCGAAGCTGGGTCCGTTCAGTGCCAATCTCGCGGTGCCGAGGATCCACGACGCGGGCATCAAGACACATCCGTTCACCAGCCTCACCGCCGTCGAGGGATCGACTCTTCACATCAGCGAAAAGGGGCGGGAGGAGACACTCCGCGACATCGACACGGTTGTTCTCGCCGGTTGGCACCGACCCGTCAACGACCTCTACTTCGCACTGAAGAACAGTGGGATACCGGTCGAACGCATCGGTGACGCGGTGGCGAGCCGAACCATGCTCGAGGCGGTTCACGAGGGTGAGCGCGCCGCACGCCGTGTCGGCGTGCTCGCCTGACAGCGGTAGGCGGCGAGCCGCGACTGCCGGTCCGTCCGGCCCGGGGCCCGGACGGACCGGCAGGAACCTGCACTGCGATCCCTCACCTGCCCAGTTGAAATCAGAATCGAAACGGAAATCATGGCTTCAGTCACACAGACGATTTCTCCAGCCCTTCGCAGGGCGCGAGTCTCGGTGTTCGCGCTCTTCGTCGTCTTCGGGCTGGCCGTGTCCACGTGGGCTGTCCACATACCTTCGATTCAGCAGCAGACAGGCATCTCCACGGCGATGCTGGGAACGATGCTGCTCGTGCTCGGAGCAGGGGCTCTCGTCGGCATGCAGGTAACGGGACCGCTGATCACCCGATTCGGTGGCGGCACCACGGGGGTCGTCGCCGGGGCGGCGATGTCGATCCTGTTGGTCGGACCCATGCTGGCCACCGACAAGACCGAACTGCTCGTCGGTCTGACGCTCTTCGGGCTCGCCATGGGCGGCACAGACGTGTCCATGAATGCGCAGGCCGTGGTGGTCGAGCAGGACTACGAGCGGTCGATCATGTCCGCGTTTCACGCGGTCTTCTCGGTCGGCAGCGTCATCGGATCCCTGATCGGGGCGGCGACACTTGCCCTCGAATGGAGCATGACGACCACAGCGGTCGTGATGTCCGGGACGTGTTTGCTGCTCACGCTGGCGGCAGCGACGCACCTGGTCCGATTCAGCCGCCCCACCCGGCCGGTGGACGGGGCTGGTTCCACTCCCGTCCGCACCCGTACCGTGCAACGCCGCCTCGTCGTCCTCGGCGCACTCGCCTTCCTGCTGTTCCTCTCCGAGGGCGCCGCAATGGACTGGGGCAGCATCCATGCGCAGGAGCACCTGGGTGCTTCCGAGGCGGTCGGAGCACTGACATTCGGTGCATTCGTGACGACGATGACGGTGGGCCGGTTCAGCGCCGACCGTGTCGCCCAGCGCCGGGGCGGACAGTGGGTGGTGCGCGTCGGATGCGCGGTCGCCTGCGTCGGGATGGGAATCGTCCTACTCTCGCCCGTCGTACCTCTGACAATGGTCGGCTGGGCTATCTTCGGACTCGGACTGTCGGGAAGTGTTCCCCAGGTCCTGTCCACCGCAGGCAACCTCGACGGAACGTCGGGAACCGACTTCTCCCGCGTCGTCGGCCTCGGGTACGGGGCACTGCTCGCCGGGCCGGCGCTGATCGGATGGCTGGCCGAGCACGTGCCGATCAATACAGCCATGCTGATTCCGCTGTGCGCCACCGCGATCTGCTGCGCGGCGGCCCGGAACGTCGGCCGCTAGCAGGCGGCACGGTCGGCAAGCCGCGTCCAACCGAAGGTACCTATGCCCGAACTATCCAACCTATCCACCCGTTCCGCTGCGCTGGGCGCGGTGGTGCTCAGTGGCGTGTCTTTCCAACTCGGTGCTGCAGTCGGCGCACTGATCATGCCGACGGTCGGATTCGTGGGTGTCGTGGCGATCCGCATGATGGTCGCTGCGCCTGTGCTACTGCTGGTGGGGCGTCCGCGACTTCGAGAGTTCTCGCGGAGACAGCTGATTCAGGTCATCGCACTGGGTGTCGTGATGGCCACCATGAGCCTGACCCTCTTCGCCGCGATCGAACGCGTCGGTTTGGGACTCGCGGTAACCATCGAGTTTCTCGGACCGCTCACGATCTCGCTCTTCGCATCCCGACGCATGAGAGATGCGGTTGGTGCTCTCGTCGTCGCCGTTGCCGTGGTACTGCTGGCAGGCGCTGACGGGCAGGTCGACCTCGTTGGCATACTTCTCGCATTCATCGCGGCGACGTGCTGGGCGACCGCAATCACCCTCAACGGATCTGTCGGCAAATCGATTCCCGGAAACGCGGGACCAGCGGTAGCCATGACGGTGGGCGCCGTATTCGTCGTCCCCGTCGGCCTGGCGGCCACGGGAACCAACTTCTTCGACTTGCACGTGCTCTGGGCGGGTGCCGGCACTGCCCTTCTGGCATCGGTGTTTCCGCCCCTGTTGGAGCTGTTTGCGATTCGGCGGCTCAGCCGCGCGGCCTACGGCACCTCGATGGCGCTGTACCCGGCAGTAGCGGCTCTGTGCGGGTGGGTCGTCCTGGACGAAGGTCTCGGCATCGTCGAGTGGTGCGCGGTGTCGACGATCTGTGTGGTCAGCGCTCTCACGACATACTCGGCCTCCCGGCCGGGCGACCTACTGGCTGTGCCCGGCACGTACTCCCGCTCGACTCAGACATCGAGTGCATGATGCGGACGGAGCGTTGCACGGTCTGTGTATGCATTCTCCCGGCCTGAGGTTCTAGGATCGAACGTGAACGGATAGCGGAGCGCCGCACTCGATGAGGACACTGTGAATCTAGTTCAACTACAAGGTAATTGGAGATACAATGGGCACTTCACAGCCTGCGCGAGTACCCACGTTGCGGTCCGTCGACCACGTGGCGTTCACCGTCCCCGTTCTCGCCGACG
Organism: Rhodococcus sp. T2V; assembly: GCF_029269925.1. NCBI lineage: Bacteria > Bacillati > Actinomycetota > Actinomycetes > Mycobacteriales > Nocardiaceae > Rhodococcus > Rhodococcus sp. T2V. The sequence continues at coordinate 42,499 of NZ_JARJBD010000014.1, read as the reverse complement.
CGGTGGCGTTCTTCGTCGACCACTTCGGCGGTGAACTGGTCTACGAGGACGGGCCGTTCGCCGACTCTGCGTCGGACGGGATGTACAGACGTCTGCACGTGGATCCGAAGGCGGTCTGTCGGATCGCGATGGTTCGGGTCGGTCTGCACATGAACATCGAGCTCTTCGAATACGAAGCTCCGGAACAGGCTGCGGAGCCGCCCAGGAACAGCGACATCGGTGGACACCATCTGGCCTTCTACGTCGACGACATCGACCTGAGCTACGAGTATGTGCGGGCGATTCCGGGCGTCGAGGTGATGGAGGGTCCGAACGGTGTCGACGACCGGGCCCCAGTCGCGGGCCAGCGGTGGTTCTATTTCCGAACACCCTGGGGCATGCAGATGGAACTCACCACCTGCGCGACCGGAGGATTCTACGAGGGACTTCCGGGCTCACACATGGCGCCGCCGGCCGACCGCTGGCGATAGCGACCGTCGCGGAACGACGGGGCCGGGAGTGCGCCTCATGGTGCGCTCCCGGCCCCTTTCCCGAACTCATTGTCCGCGGTGCTCCCGGAGCACCTCGACCACCAGTGCGTGGTCCTCTTCTTCGGCCAGCCCGGAGACGCCCACCGCGCCGATCAACGATCCCCGGACCCTCAGCGGTACCGCGCCTCCGGCGACAGCGAACTTGCTACGGTCGTATCCGTTGTCGGCAAAATAGTCGCCACCAACTGCACGCTGAGCGCAACCGATAGCGTACGACGCCGCGTTGTGTCGGCGCACCACCTGGAACTTGCGGTCGAGCCAGTCGTCGTTGTTGGCGGACGATCCGGGCAAAGCCGCGTGGAACACTCGCTGTTCTCCGAAAACGACGGCGATGGCGACCGGATGGTTGCGTTTGCGAGAGATGTCTACGAGTCGCCTTCCGACCGACCACGCATCGTCGTATCCGAAACGCTCGAATGAGAGCTCGTCAACCTCTGCCATCACATCGGCGTGGATCAAATCCCACTGAATTTCGGACTGAACCGTGTTCTCGATCAATGCTTACAGCCTTTCTCGACTGACTTCTCGGACGGCAGCGGACGCCTGACGTAGTGCCATCTGGCGGACGCCCTCGTGGAATGGCCGGAAGACCATACGTGCGCGATATCGAGTCGCGACATCGCCATGGTTCGTCAGCGCGGCTGGACCGTGCGGCCGGTATTCTCGACGAGGCTGAGAACATACCACCAAAGGGAGAGTTGCGCTGGACAATTCGGCCTGTTCGGCCGTCTTTAACAAAAGCGGTCTCTCGGTGTAACAGACCGAACAATGGGTGAAGAGCGGCGCCCGCGAATTGCACAGATTGGGTATGCCGAAGGCGCCAGCGGCAATGCGAGATTGAACAAGTGACACCCGTCATATGCGTCAGCACCGACGAATCGCCAACCGATTCTGCGCGAGCACGAGTAGGCGACGCTACCGCGCAGGACGGAAACCGGCACACGGATCAATCTCGGTGTCGGATCCCGTTGGCCCTCAACGCACGCCGCATCCATTCATGAGGAGCAAGATGTCAACCAGTAGTTCAGGACAGCCGCTGTCCGGTGATGACGCGCATCTGCGCGTGCTGGGTTACGAAGAGAATTTCGACCGTAAGATCGGCATGTGGTCGAACTTCGCCCTCGGATTCCTCTACCTGTCACCGTTGGTGGCAGTGTTGTCCATGTTCACGCAGGCGCTCACCACTGCAGGGCCGCCGTCGATCCTGTGGCTTCTCATCGCCGCCGGTGGCCAGCTACTCGTCGCCATGGTGTTCGGCGAGATCGTCTCCCAGTTCCCCATCGCGGGCGGGCTGTACCAGTGGGCCAGGCGGCTGTGGAACGGGAAATACGCCTGGATCCTCTCGTGGATTTACATCTCCGGGGTCGTGGTCGGATGCACCACGACGGCGATGTTCAGTGCGGACTTCGTCCTCGCACTGTTCCACGGAGATTCGGACATCTCGTCGACTCCGGGGCAGAAGCTCGTCATCGCGACGATCATGGTGCTCATCGCCCTCGCACTGAACTCGACCGGAAGCAAGACGTTGGCGACGATTGCGAAGGTGGGTCTGGCGGCGGAACTCGCGGGGATCATCCTGGTCGGGCTGTTCCTGCTGATCTTCCATCGCGAGAACGACTTCTCGGTCCTCTTCGACACCATGGGCGCGGGCGACGGTGACTACTTCAACGCATTCGTCACCGCGGCGATCATCGGTTTGGTCCTCTACTACGGCTTCGAGGCCTGTGGTGAGGTCGCAGAGGAAACACCCAACCCGAGCCGCATGATTCCCCGTTCGATGATGTTGACGGTGATTCTCGGTGGTGCCGCAGCCTTCTTCTCGTTCGTCGGTTACATCCTGGCGGCACCGAATCTGCAGGGAGTCGTTGACGGCGAGGTCGCCAACCCGATCACCGCGATCTTGAACGACACCCTCGGCACGTTCGGAACCAAGGTCTTCCTCGTCGTGGCACTGACGTCCTTCCTTGCGTGCGTTATGGGCCAGCAGGCCGCCGGCAGCCGGTTGATCTTCTCCTTCGCTCGCGACGACATGTTCCCGGGAAGCCGCGTTTTCAAGAAGATCTCCGCGCGCAAGGTGCCCGTCAACGCCACCATCGCCGTCGCCGGACTGCCGATCGTCCTGTTCTTCCTGCTGTACTTCCTCCCCGATGCGTTGTTCCGCGTGGCGGCGTTCCAGATGCTCGCCGGCTACTTCGCATTCCAGATGGTGGTGTTCGCCGCGCTGCGTGCGCGGACCAAGGGATGGAAGCCCGGCGGAAACTGGACTCTCGGCAAGTGGGGATGGCCTGTGAGCATCGGCGCGCTCATCTATGGTGTGGCCTCCATGATTCTTCTCGCTCGACCGAACGGCGACACCAGCCTGCCGTTCTACGATCGCTGGATCGCGCTGATCGGCTTCGTGATCGTCGCAGTCATCGGACTCGTCTACATGACGATCGCAAAACCGTACGAGCAATCGTCGGCCCCTGAGGGCGACGCCATCGAGATCGCCAATCGGCTTCGCGCGCATCATCACAACAGGAGCGACGAACCCGATCGCGATCAGGAACTGGTCAGAGACTGAAGGCAACAGCGCGCTTCCGGCCCGGACATTCCGTCCGGGCCGGACGCACGCTCGACTCATCGCCGACGTCGGAAGCCGTTCTAGCGGGGTGGGGTCCGGCGCGACACGACGGAGGACCCCTCCAACAGGTCGAGACCCTTGACCGCCAGCAACAAGCTCTGGCGGGTTGCCGCGTCATCGAGTGACTTGCCGAGGATCTCCGAGATTCGCGTGAGTCGGTTGTAGAGGGTGCGGCGCTGGATGAACAGGCTCTCTGCCGCCTCGGTCTTGCGACCGTCCACCTCGAGGAATGCGCGCAGTGTCGGCAGCAGGGGAGCGGAGGAGCGAGCGTCCTTCGTCAGCAGCGGGCCGATCTCGTCCTCGACGTAACTCGCCAATTCCGGCCCCTGGGCAAGAGCGACCAACAACCGTTCCACTCCCAGGTCGTCGAAGTCGAGAATGGGGGAATTCGGCAACGATCGGGCGACCGCGGCGGCACTCTTGGCCTGCGCGACTGCGACGGGAAGCATCTGTGCCGCCACTGCACGACTCACTCCGCCACCCTGCGCTGCGTTACCCAGGTAGCCGAGCAGGTTCTCGCGGTCGGTCTTGGCGGACGTCACGGCCACGGTGTACTCGCCCAGGTCCGCGCTGATCACCGCGACGTCGTCGTGGCGGGGGATCCGGGTGCCGGTCGAGGTATCGTCTCGGTGATCCTTGTTCGCGATGGCGACGACGATGCGGCCGGAGCCGAGTTGATAGCCGAGGCGGCTCGCCTGCTCGACGAACTCGATGCCCGTCAGGTCGCCCAGCAGCAGCCGCGTGATGAGCGACGTACTACGTTGGTCGTCGCGTGCCTCACGGCTGCGATCGGTCAATAACGAGATCGCGACCGCGGCCGCTCCCCGTTCCACCGCGAACACCACGCCGTCGCGATCGGTGGACGGACCGAGCAGTACGTGGATCCACCCCCACGGCTGGCCGCGCATCAGCACCGGCCGGCGTACGCATTCGGCATCATCGCTGTGGAGCCCACGCGCGTGGCGCTCCCACTCTTCGATCTCCACCCCGTTCAAGTCCCCGACGTAGGCCGTCACCCGGTTCACGATGTTTTCCAGCACGACCGCGCCACCTGTGAGGCGGGACAGTGTTTGAACGATCGCGAGTGAGTCCGCCCCCATCAGCAGAAGCTCGGAGAAGGTCGACTCCACTTCTCGCTCACGCGTAAGAGCGCTCAGCCGAATGTTGGTGAGGATCTCGTGGACCTGAGCCGAGACGCCTGCGAACGGGACCTCCTGGGACAGTGCCACAATCGGAAGCCCACAGGTGGCGCCTTCCTGGATGACGGCGTCCGGGACGCGGTCGAACATCCGCCCCGACTCTTCGATGACGAGGGCAGCGGCCCCCGCTCGCGCCACGGCACGAACGAAGACCTGCTGGAGGGCGGCGGTGTTCCCCATCCCGAGTCCGGCGGTGAGTAGGAGCTCGCCGCCGCGAAGGAAGCGCGCGATGTCCGAGATCTCCGACGAGTGCACCCAGCGGACCTCGCGATCGAGGTTGTCACCACCCGTCAGTACTCGCGCACCGGCCTTCTTCAGGAGGTCGAGTTCGAGTGCGTCGGCGACCGTGAAATCCATATCTCACCATATACAAAGTGTGTATTCAGAAAACGAACTTGCCTCTGCTTGCGCCCGTTCGAAGCGTCGACGCTGCCGCGAGAGCCGGACTGGGTGGCGCGACTGCGGCCGGGGGACCAGAGTGGTCACACGATCCACCCCGGACCCAGTCCCGTACTCGCGGACTCGCCGTCGTGCTCGTTACTCGTTTTCGGACGGCTTCGTCGCGCGGGCGGCGTAGCGCAATCCCTGCTTGGTCAGACGGCGGATGTTCGGGTCGGCGAGGTCGGCGGGGGTGTGGCCGATCGAGTGGTAGAAGACCCGTCCCGTGCCCCAGTCGCGCACCCAGGACACAGGGCTGCGCAGTCCCTCGAGCCACGGCAGGTGCTCGCCCGTGAACACCGTTTCGGCGAGAACATGGTTGTTGGGATCGACATGCATGTAGTACTGCTCGGACGCGACGTCGAAGTCCTCGACATCCGCGGTGACTTCGTGGTCCCGGTCGGTGATCGTCACCCGATACGGCTGCGGGTACGCCTCGCCCCCAGGGTGTTCGATGAAGTCGCCGCCGAGAAGGAAGTGGTACTTCAGGCTTGCCCGGAACGCGGCCGCAGCACCGTGCCAGGCGGCCACGCCCGTCCCGGCGGCGACGGCGTCGAGCAGGTTCTTCTCCTGGGAGTCGCTGAGGTCCTCGGTGGTCAGCGCGTTGTTCCATCCGAGCACGATGAGGTCGTAGCCCGACAGATCGCGGTCCAGAGTGAAGATGTCCTGCGACTCTTCGACGTCGAAGTCGAGTTCATCGAACAGGTCGCGGGACCAGGCCGCGATGTCGTAGGGGTAGTGGCCGGGCCAGCCGCCGTACAGGTACAGGACGTTGGTCATCGTGCGAGCTCCTCTAGTGATACGGTTCACCTTGATTGGTGAATCGTATCACCTTGGTGGTTCGAGTCAACCCCATCAGCGCTCGCCCGGCGAAGATTCATTGTGCTGCAGCGTGAATGGACACCGATCGGAGAATCGGGTCGAGCCTTACGGGACTGGGGGACGGTCAGCGGCATTCTGATTCGACGTCGAGTCGACGTTGTTCGACGACTGCCAGTGCAGCGAGGAACAAGTACACGACCAGAACGATGACGATCGGGACACCTACGAGAACAGCGATGATTCCCGATGCTTCCATGAGCTACTCCACCAGTGGATCGGACGGTAGTCGAGGGAGGAGCGACGAGCCCCTACCGGGCCGCGGCGGCGATCTCCGGGGCCACCCGGAGAGCGTTGGCGGCGATGGTCAGCGCCGGATTGAGTGCGGCGGACGAGGGGAAGAACGAGCCGTCCACGACCCACAGATTGCCGATGTCGTGGCTGCGGCAGGTGGGGTCGAGGACGCTCGCCGCCGGGTCGGTCCCGGCGACCGCGGTCCCGCACATGTGCGAGTTCGTCGCGATCCCCATGCGTTCGGTGAGGATGATCGGATACCCGGCCTTCCGCACCGCCGACGATACCCGGCGTACCAGTTCTCGATGCGGGGCAACATTGTTGGGAGTCCAGTCGACGATGATTCTGTCGCCGTCGATGCGGACCCGGTTGGTCGGGGTAGGAAGGTCCTCGGTGGTGAGGTAGATGTCGAGGCTGCGGTCGGTGACCATGCCCAGTGCCCACATCGGCGCCCATGGACGAGCGCTCTTGACGTGCGCGGCCTGAAGCTTGCCGAGCATCTGTAGGTTGCCGAGCGGGTACTCGTTCGCCGGACCGGCGACGTACCAGTCGTTGATACCCAGCGTCTTCTGCCATGCGGTCGCGTTCTTCCGGAACGGGTTGAGGCCCATGAAGAACGTGCTGTTGTGCACCATGTAGTTTCGCCCCAGCAGACCGGACGAGTTGCCGAGCCCGTCCGGATTCTGTTCGTTCGCCGAGCGGAGCAGTAGCGCGGCCGAGTTCACCGCACCCGCCGAGACGACGAACTGGTTCGCCACGATCCGGAGAGTACGTCCACGGAACGCCGCTTCGGCGGCGACGATTCGCGAGCCGCTCGGATCGGTGAGTAGCCGTGTCACCTTTGCCTCGGTGAGCAGGCGCACCTTCTCCGATTCGAGGGCTGGGCGCAGCGCCCGGTTCTCCGCCTCGCTCTTGTGGTCGGTCTGCGACGGCGTGCCGTCCGCCGCTGTCGCCTGTCGCCGCTGTTCCTGCGTCGTCAGGTTCATTGCGTTCGGTGTGTGGAACGGATGCAAACCCTGCGCGCGCAGCGACGTCGCGAACCGCTCGATCACCGGTTCGTGCGGCAAGGGCGGGAGCGGGTACGGCGACGACCGGGGCGGTTCAGTCGGATCCTCGCCGTCGATCCCGTGCACCTGGTACAGCCGTTCGGCTTCCGCGTAGAACGGCTCGAGGTCGTCGTAGCAGAACGGCCATTTCGGGGAGATCCCATCGTAGTGCTGCGTTTCCTCGAAGTCGGACACGCGGAACCGCGGCAGGCTGCCGCCGTAGAACTTGGTGTTGCCCCCCACCCAGTAGTAGACCCCCGGTTGGAACGACTCCCCAGTTTTCCCGTCGAACCACGGTTCGGCAGTCTTGTAGCGGCCGGCGAGGAACATCTCGGCGGCCTGCGAATTCTCTGGTTCGCGGGGAAGGAACCGCCCGCGTTCGACGACCAGGACGTCGAGGTCACGGTCACGCAGTTCCCATGCGAGCGTGGACCCGCCCATGCCGGATCCGACGATCACCACGTCGGCGGTGACGGTGTCGGTATCGCCCACCTCGAGCACCGCACCGGTGCGGAGTGGGTCGTACGCGTCGATCTGATCGTGCCCGGTGGTTCTCACAAGTGCAGTTCCTTGTCTCGGATGGCTTGAGTGTTCGTCCTACGCCTCGACCGGGAACCTGCGGTGCGCGCCGGCATCTCCTCGTCGAGCGGGTGTCGCGACAAGGATCGGTCTCCGCAATGCGGGGGATGGGAACCGAGACGCGATTGGTTAATCGTATCACTAGCGTAGTCGGTGTGAATGGGGCGCGGCTGGCCAAGTCGCGCGCAACGCAACCATCCTTCGTTGAATACGATCGGCGTAATACGGTCTGGGGGAACATTACTCGCGTCAGAAGTTCCGGGTGGTCAGTCCCTGCCGAGCCAGGTGCCCTTGTCGAACCGCTACAGCGTCGACGAGACGGACCACATGTTGAGTTCAGTACTGTCGACGGCGTACTCGTCGATGGCGGTCAGCTCGTCAGCGGTGAAAGTGGTGTGCGCTGCGGCCGAGATGTTCTCGTCGATCTGCTCGACGGTCGAAACACCGACGAGTGCGGAGGTGACACCTCCTGGGCGCAGCGCCCACGACAGTGCCATCTGCGCGAGCGTCTGGCCTCGCTCATGGGCAATCCCGGAGAGCGCGCGAATTCTCTGCAGCATGTCGTCGTTGAGCATCTCGGAACGCAGGGTCGGACGGTTGACGGCGCGGCCCGGTCGAGTGTTCTCGACGTAGCGGTCCGACAGTAGACCCTGTGCCAGCACGCTGAAACCTATGGCGCCGAGGCCGTTGTCGCGCAGGACTTTCAGGAGGCCGCGTTCGACCCAGCGGTTGAGCAGCGAGTATGCGGGCTGGTGCACGACCAGTGGCGTGCCGAGTTCTCGAGCGACTTCGATCGCCTTCTCGGTCCGCGCGGCCGAGTATGACGAAATCCCGACATAGAGGGCTTTGCCCTGCCTGACCGCTTTGTCGAGCGCGCCGACGGTCTCCTCGACGGGGGTGTCGGGGTCGGCGCGGTGGGAGTAGAAGATGTCGACATAGTCGACGCTCATCCGGTCCAACGACGCGTCGAGGCTGGAAAGCATGTATTTGCGAGACCCGCCATTGCCGTAGGGCCCGGGCCACATATCCCAGCCGGCCTTGGTGGAGACGATGAGCTCGTCGCGGTAGGACTTGAAGTCCGTCCGCATCATCCGTCCGAGGTTCTCTTCGGCAGATCCGTACGGGGGGCCGTAATTGTTGGCCAGATCGAAGTGAGTGATGCCGCGGTCGAAGGCGTGCCGAAGCACCTCGCGCTGGCTGTCGAATGTCCGGTTGTCGCCGAAGTTGTACCACAGCCCCAGGGAGATTGCCGGAAGCAGGAGCCCGGTAGTTCCCACACGCCGGTAGTCGAGGTGTTGGTATCGGTCTGCGGCCGCCGCATACAGTCGGTGACTCTCGGGAACATCTGCGGCGTAATACGGTCGGTCCACTTTTGGCTCCAACGGTGATCGGAAGCGCCCGGCCGCGTGCAATGGCTTGCTCCGCGACCGGGCATCAGGTGATTCGCCCGAGAAGGACGGGCTCTCAGGATTTGATGATGAAACCGGCGTCGATCGGCAGGGCGGTAGCGGTGATGTACCGGCCGGCGTCCGAAACGAGGTACAGAATGGCCTCGCTGACATCCTTGGGCTCGATCCACGGCACGGGCAGAATATGCGTGCCGGTGAATGCGCCCTCCACATCTGCACGGGTGGGCTTCTCGAGGTCCGGCCGGAAGAGACCGTAAACGAAGTCGTTGTTGATCATGTTCGTGTCGACGCATGTCGGGTTCACCGAATTCACCCGGATGTTGTACTCACCGAGTTCGCGCGCCAACGAGGTCATCAACCCGGTCACGCCGTGCTTGGAAGCGGAGTACGACGAGATGTTGGCGGCGCCCTTCAGTGCCTCGGTCGACCCGGTGAAGACGACCGAGCCGCCTTCACCCTGCTCGATCATCGTGGGTACCGCGGCCTTGATGGCGTGCCACACGCCCGTGAGGTTGATGTCGATCATCTCCCGCCATTCGTCCTCGCCGAGTTCCCAGGTCAGACCGCCTGAGCAGATGCCGGCGTTGGGAAGGACGATGTCGACACGGCCGAACCGCTCGATGCCGGCATCGAAGGCGGCCTTGACCTGGTCGAAGTCTCGCACGTCTGCCTGCGTGACGACGATTTCCTGTCCGGTCTCCTTGATCAGGCGGACGGTCTCCTGCAGATCCTCATCCGTCGCGCCCGGGTAGGCGGTGGAGCCGAGTTTGCGACACAGATCCAGGCCGATGATGTTCGCACCCTCGCGTGCCAGTGTGAGGGCGTGCGATCGTCCCTGGCCGCGAGCGACACCGGTGATGAAGACGACTTTTCCATCCAGCTGACCCATGGTCTTCTCTCATTCGTTTGTTGCGAGTTGTGGTGGCGGGCGTTGGATGCCCGCGGGTAATCGGAGTCCGCCTCGACGGCCTCCGGGCCCCGGATTCCTCGAAAGGCTGACTACCGGAACGTAATTCGAGAGTGAATCGTATCACCAAAAGATGATTCGTCAATGGGGGTCCGTCGAATCGGTAACGGCATTGACAGGCTCACCAGTGGTGATACGCTTCACTAGCACCAGGTGAAGCGTATCACTAGGACGCGGCAGCGAGCTAGCACAATCTACAAATGGAGCGAAACTCTCGGATGGCGATCCGTCGGCGCACTGCTGGGTTGTCATCTGCCGACCATCCCGCTGGGCGGAGCAACCGTCCCTGTTAGGAGTGACGATGTCGAAACTACTTCTGGTCGACTCTTCGGCCGACCTGGACGCGTCGGTGTCCAGGCAGCTGACTCAGCTGTTCGCCGAAACCTGGGCGACGGCCGATACGGCGAACACCGTCGTGCGGCGAGACCTGCATCGGCAGCCACCACCGCACCTGCCGCACCCGGCATTGCACTGGGCGCCTCGCCTTCGCCCGGCGCAGCCGGAGGTGGACGCCGGTATCGACGCGCTGCAGCACGAGCTGATCGACGAACTCGTCAGCGCTGATGTGGTGGTGATCGGAGCGCCGATGTACAACTGGTCCCTGCCGTCCACGTTGAAAGCGTGGATGGACTACGTGCACGTTCTGGGCACGACCACTCCCTTCGGTGACGAGTCGCAGCCGTTGGCGGGCAAACCCGCCGTCATCATCTCCAGCCGCGGCGACCAGTACGGGCCCGGCACCGCCAACCCGGATGCCGATCACACGGTCCCTCCTCTGGTGCTCCTCCTCGAGGAAGCCTTCAAGATGGAGGTCGAGGTGATCACTGCCGAGCTGACCCTTGCCGAGGCCATCCCGGAGCTGAACGTCTTCGTCGCAGACGCGCAGCGCAGTCTTGCTTCGGCATGCGAATCGGTCGCAGCCGCAGCGACGAGGCTGGTGAAGAGCTGATCGATCTGCCAGTTGGTGAGCAAGTGAACGCTCGAGTGCCTGTTCCCGACCCTCGCGGCGACCCGCGAGTCGGCGTCCAATGATTGGACAGTCGTCCATATGTAACAATCGGCAATACGATGGACTCAGGCCGGTAGGTGCGTTCGGCGACCGAACACGCCCGGCTGCCGAGAAACATCGTTGTCGACCATCGGCAAGGAAGCGAGATAGGGGACTGCAGCTGTGGTCACGATGAAAGATGTTGCAGCCGCGGCAGGAGTTTCGCTGGCCGCTGTGTCGTACGCCTACAGCAACTCTCCGAAAGTGTCCCCGCAACGGCGAGCGCACATCTATGAGATCGCCAGCCAGATCGGCTACACGGGCCCCCACATCATGGGTAGCAGTCTGCGGTCCGGACGCGTGGGAGCCGTCGGCGTCATGGTCACCGACTCACTCGTCCACGCGCTCGACGACCCGTCGTCCACGCTGTTGATGAAGGGCATCGTCGAGATCGGGGAACTCGCGGACGTGGCCTTGACGCTGCTGCCGCTCGCCGGCGGAGACCAGTTGATCACCGAGCACAAGTCGCCGGCAGTGCGCGGGTTGGTCGACGGGGTCGTCATCCACAACGTCCCGACAGCACATCCGATGATCGACGTCTTGATCGAGCGGGGCATTCCAGCCGTGGCCATCGACTCTCCGAAGTCGAGCAAGTTGCCGTACGTGGGTATCAACGATCGCAAGGCCGGTTGCAGCCAGATGTCCCATCTCCTCGAGCTCGGTCACCGCAGGATTGCGGTGATCGCGGACCGGCTTCACTACGGGGACGGTCCGGGACCGATCCTCTCGGGGCACGTCAAGGGCGCCACAGAGCGAGTGGTCCAGGAACGACTGCTGGGGTACTTCGACGCTTGCCGTGAGTACGGGGTCGCAGTCGAAGACCTGATCATCGAAGGGGCCGGGGGTATCGACCGGAGCAGTGGCATGCAGGCCGCCGAGCGGATCCTCGCTCGTGCTGAGGTGACCGGGGTCGTCGCCACGTCCGACGTTCATGCGGCAGCTGCGCTCGAGGTACTCCACCGGCAACAGATCAAGGTGCCGGAAGAAGTCTCCGTCATCGGATTCGACGATGCGCCGATCGCCGAAATGTGGCGTATGACCACCATTCGGCAGCCTCTGGTGGAGAAGGGGCGCAGGGCCGCTGCCATGCTTCTGGAACAGATCGACGGAACCGGATCCCGCCGACGGGTCACCCTCGACACGGAGCTCGTCGAGCGCGAGACCACGGGGAAGCCCCCGATCGGCTGATTCGGGCGCCGCCCTGGAGTGTCTGGGCGCTCGTAGCTCCGTCGAGTGCACACAATGTGCATAAGTCCGCAGAGCGCCACCCGGGTTGTGTCTAGCCTTGTTGCCCGGAATGGTTGAGGCTTAGGTCACAAGGTGAAACGATTATCTTCTGTCCTGATCGGATCACCCTACGCAAGAAATCCATTCGCCATGATCCTTCCAGGCGACAACTAGCTGGAGCACATCAATGACTAGTCCTGACATTTCGCCGTCAGAGGCGAAGACCCTCGACGCTGACGAGGCGTATCTGAAATCTCTCGGATACGACCAGACCTTCGAGCGGAAGATCAGCCTGTGGGGCAACTTCGCTCTCGGATTCGTGTACCTCTCGCCGATGGTCGGCGTGGTCGCTATGTTCGGCGTGGGACTCGCCATCGCCGGCCCGCCGGCGATCTTCTGGATCATCCTCGTCGGGATGGGGCAGTTCCTCGTCGCCTTGGTCTTCGGTGAGATCGTGTCGCAGTTCCCTCTCGCCGGTGGTATCTACCAATGGGCGCGGCGCCTGTGGGGTGGGAGGTACGCGTGGCAGATGTCATGGCAATACATCTGGTGCATCATGATCGCCATCGCGACCACCGCCCTCTTCGGGTCGGACTTCGTGGTGAGCCTCTTCAAGGGCACCGCGGACGAGCCCAGTGTCACGGCCACGCCCACAGAAAAGCTGTGGATCACGCTCGCCATGCTCGGAATCTGCCTTCTGTTCAACCTGACCGGTACACGCACCCTGGCGCTGATCGCGAAGATCGGACTGGCCGGCGAGCTGATCGGCATCATCGTGGTCGGGCTGTACCTGCTGGTGTTCGAACGTAAGCAGGAATTCTCCGTATTCTTCGACAGCTTGGGCGCCGGCGGCTCAGACGGATACATCAAGGCGTTCCTCGGTGCATCTCTCGTGGGACTCCTCCTCTTCTACGGCTTCGAAGCGTGTGGTGAAGTCGCCGAAGAAACCCCCAACCCTGCACGGAGCATCCCCCGCGCAATGCAGATGACCGTGGGGATCGGTGGTGCTGCGGCACTGCTTGCCTACGGCGGCTTCGTTCTGGCGGCACCCAATCTCCCGGCGATCATTTCCGGCGACGACAGCAACCCGATCCCCACGATCATGCAGGACTCCATCGGCACAGTCGGCACCAAACTCTTCCTCGTCGTCGCGCTGACTTCTTTCCTCGCCGGGGTGATGAGTCAGCAGGCAGCTGCCAGTCGCCTGGTCTTCTCGTTCGCTCGCGACGACATGTTCCCCGGTAGCCGCATCTTCAAGAAGGTCTCGGTGGCCCGGCACCACCTGCCGGTGAACGCACTTCTGGCGATCAACGTCGTCCCGGTCCTGCTGACACTGTTCAACTACTTCTCGCCCGACGGGCTGCTCCGCATTGCGGCCTTCCAAGTACTGGCGGGGTACGTCGCCTTCCAGATGGTGGTCCTGGCCGCACTGCGTGCCCGGATCCGAGGGTGGCGCCCTGCGGGCACCTGGAACCTCGGCCGATTCGGGATGGTCATCAACATTGCTGCACTCGCCTACGGGATCCTGGCCTGCATCATGCTCGCAAAGCCCTCCGGTGACGCCGCTCTTCCGTTCTTCGATCGATGGACCGCGCTGATCGGCTTCATCATCGTCTCAGCGTTGGGCTTGACCTACATGCTCATCACCAAACCTGAACTGAAGTCGACTGCTCCCGAAGGTGACGCGAGAGAGGTGGCGGACCGAATTCGGCTCGCTCGTCAGCACATCACGGAGAATGCGGCAGCCGGCTAGACCGGCGGCAATCCGGAAGGCCTTCACTGAGCCGGGTCACCAGTAGCACCCTGGGGCCCGGCTCCCTTCCATCGACGATGATCAGTAGGTCTCGATGCCAGAACCTGGAACTTCCGAGGGTTTGCGCAATGATTACCTTCGCCAGGCCCTGAGAGCACCCAGATGACGCACCACGAGCCACTGCCTCCAGCATCTTTCGATTCCGACAGAGACCTCGATGAAGAGGATGTGTCGACGAGAGATCGATTTGCCACACGAGCCGGTGCCGGATCCGACACCGGACGCACCGACGCACTACTGCAGTTGATTCGCGTGCTCAGGGACCATGAACTTCCCGACAACGAGGCTCGCGAACTCGCGTTGACATCCGCTCTGCGACTCCTCGCCGAATCACCGACTCCACGGAGAATCTCCCAATGGAAGTCGCGGCGGGAACTGTCCGCAGTCGCACTCGAGTCGCTGCGCACCGAACTGCAGCCTTTGCAACTCAGCCAGCAGGTGCGCATCGACTACCTGCTGGATTCAAAATCGGTGAGCACAGTCGACAGGCGAGCTGCGGGCACGGCAGGGCGCTTCGTCACTCAGGCGATCTACCTGCTCTGCACTCAACCGCGGGTCAGGCGGTTTCACGTCACGTGGTATGTCGGTACAACCCAGCTGATAGTCACCGTTCGGGATGATGGTCCCGGCGAGCTCGACGAGCATTGGCTACGCAACGAAATCGATCTCGGCGGTCTACCCCGGCCTGACCGCACCGATGTTCGCTGCACACCCCGGTGGGGCACAGAAATCGTGATGACCCACACCATCGGACAACAGACACTCAGTCGTGCGCAACTTCCGCGCGAGCACCCACTGGCCATTCTGAACGAACGGGAATGCGATGTTCTCAACATTGTCGCCCGAGGGGAGCGGAACAGATCCATCGCCGAGAAGCTGGGCATCAGCGAGAACACTGTTCGATTTCACGTCGCCAACATTCTCAAGAAACTGAACGTCACCAGTCGGCAGGAAGCAGCCGCGAAGCTGATCGACGTGCGATGAGCGCATTCTCACACTCAAAACGCTGATTGTCGATATTCGACTACGGAGGTGTCTGACGATGGTTCACGATGGTGACAAGCTCAGCGCAGGGGCTGCCGGCAGCCGTGAGCCTGCGGATGCCGGCCCATCAGGTAGGAGTATTCACAAGGTAGCTCTCGGTGCCGGCGGAGGTACGGTCCTCGAGTTCTACGACTTCAGCATCTACGGCTATCTCGCTGTCGTGATGTCGCCGCTGTTCTTTCCGTTTGATGACCCAGTACTTTCGCTCCTGGCCGCCTTGGCTGTATTCGGTACGGCATATTTCATGCGGCCGCTCGGCTCAGTGGTGTTCGGTCATGTTGGCGACCGTTACGGTCGCAAAACCGCGCTGGTTGCGACTCTGTTGTGCATGGGGTTGGCGAGTACAGCCATGGGGCTCTTGCCTACCTACGGCCAGGCTGGGTTCCTCGCACCATTCTTGTTGGTTCTGGTTCGCATGATCCAGGGCTTCTCAGCCGGTGGGGAAAATGGCGGCGCCGCAACATTCGTATCGGAAGTTGCGCCACCGTCTCGACGCGCCCGCTACGGGTCGGTCATCGGACTCGGCGGCAATATCGGGTTCGCCTCGGCTGCTGCCATGGCCGCGCTGATGACGGTGGTGACAACCGACGAGCAGATGCAGTCCTGGGGTTGGCGAATCCCATTCCTCCTTTCGCTTCCCCTGACTCTGCTGTGCCTGTGGATCCGGCGCACACTTCAGGACAGTCTCGCCTCGGTGACCGATGGAGCCGTCGACGAGTCGCCGCTGCGGGCAGTGTTCCGGGACGAGCGCCGCTCGTTGCTCCGGCTGGCGGGGTTGTCGATTGCAGTGAACGGCACGTCGTACTTCGGATTCACTTACCTCAGTATCCATCTCACGAAAACTGATGGGTATGACACGGTTCCCGTGTACTGGATCGCTGTCGGCGTCATTGCACTCACCGGTCTGCTCATGCTGTTGACCGGAATACTCGCCGACCGCATCGGAACACGCGCCGTTGGATGCATCGGACTCGTCGGCTATCTGATTCTCACGTACCCGGCAATGACGCTGCTCGACGGCGGTCTCGGGTGGGCTGCGCTCGGATTCTTCCTCATCATGGTCAATACCTCGTTTCTTCAGGTGGCAGTCTTCACCATGGCCCCCCGACTGTTCGCCGCCCGCCACCGCTACACCGGAGTCGCGGTCGGCTACAACATCGGCGTCATGATCGCAGGCGGGACCGCTCCATTCGTGTCCGTCGCGTTGGCTGAAGGGACCGGGCACGCCCTGGCACCGGCATTCTTCGTTCTGGGCGTGGCGCTGCTGGGACTGTTCACGATGGTTCTCACGCCCCGGAAGGCGCTGGTCGCGGACGATGCGTATGCGGTTGCGCCTATTCCGAGGGCTCGAGACCACGCCTCGTGTGGGGATCTCCTCGAAGAATAGGTGCGGCAACGAGGTTGGGGCAACGAGCGGAGAACGACACGATGACCATATGTGACGACGAACCAGAGCCTGGTGAATGGGTCGAGACGACCGTCGAGGCTCTCCTCGATCGATTGCGTGGACGCCGCGACGCAGATGGTCTCACCATCGCAGGAATTGATGGCCGCAGTGGCTCAGGTAAGTCCACGATCGCGGCACGACTGGCCGCCGCGGACAGCACCGTCGCGATCGTGCACACCGACGATATCGCCTGGCACCACTCATTCTTCAGCTGGCACGAGATCCTCGCCGAGAAGATTCTGCGTCCACTCCGGACGGGCGGACCTCCCGTGTCGTTCCGCCCCTCAGCCTGGTCGGAGCGAGGGCGGCCCGGCGCCATCGATATCCCGAGTACGGCAGCGATCGTCGTGGTCGAAGGAGTGGGCGCGACGCACCGTGAAGTCGCGCACTGGCTCGACGTCGCGATCTGGGTCCACACGGATCCTGCAGTAGCCCACCGTCGATGTGTCGATCGCCGCATCGACCCACTCGATTTCATCGACGACTGGATGGCACAGGAGAATTCGTTCCTTGCTGACGACCGCCCCTGGGCGCGAGCATCGGTCACCATCTCAGGAGAGCGGATGCCGGGCGGGACGTCAATCGACTGCTCGATGCGACCGTCAAATCCCACGTGAGTGGGAAAGCGTGTCCCGGCACACTTTCCCACTCACATGGTCAGTGTGCGGTCGGCCAGTTGTCGGACAGTGTGTAGCCGGTGGGGAAGGGGTCGGCGGGGTCGAGGCCGACCTGGCTGAGTTCGGTGATGTAGGCCTGCCCGGTGACGCGGGGTACGACCGCCTCGTAGTCGCCCACGCTGGTGAGCCGGTCGATGCGGCTGGTGAATCGGGTGCCGATCACGGATTCGTGGACGAAGGTCTCACCCACCTCGATCAGGCCTTTCGCTTTCAGGACCGCAAGACGGGCGGACGTGCCGGTGCCGCAGGGCGAGCGATCCAGGCGCCCCGGTGAGACCACGACCGCGTTACGCGCGGTCAGGACGCCCTCGTGGCGGGACAGTGGACCGACGAATTCGGTCTGGGTGATGCCGGCGAACTCCGGGTTGGTGGGGTGCTGGGCCGGAATTTGCTCCGCTGCTGCGGTTTTCAGTTTCTGGCCGAGTTCGCACAGGTCGCGGGCCTCGTCGGGAACCAACTTCAGGCCGAGGGCCTCGGCGTCGGCGAGCACGTACGCCATGCCGCCCCAGGCGACGTCGACGGTGAGGGTGCCGTATCCGTCGAGTTCGAGCGGTACCTCGACCGCATAGGCGAACGCGGGCTGATTTTCGAACTCGACGCCGGTGACCTTGCCGTTCTCGCAGGTGCACCGGATGCGGATGAGCCCGGCGGGTGCCTCGAGGACGATGTCGGTGACGGGTTCGACCATGGGGATCATCCCGGTCTCGAGCAGTGCCGTCGCCACACACATCGTGTTGCTGCCCGACATGGCCGGATACTCGGTCGACTCGGCGATGACGTAGCCGAGCTGGGCCTGCGGATCGGTGGCCGGGACGATGTAGTTGACGCAGTGGGTGACCGCACCGCGGGGTTCGTGCAACAGCAGTTGCCGCAGGTCGTCCTGATTGTCCCGGAAGTGCTTCATCTTCTCGAACACGGTGGCGCCGGGAACGTCACCGATCCCGCCGGTCACGACGTTGTTGATTTCCCCACCCACGTGACACTTGACCACGTTGACGACTCGGCTCCACCGCACGACTTCCTCCGATCCGATGCGCTTCGATGGCGTTCATCGAAGCAGTGTCAGTAATTGTTCTGTGCCGCGACGAGCGGCCTTCCCTTCGAGCGTTGCACAGCCGGGTATGCGCCCGCGGCGTCGTCGGCGAACATCGCCGGCACACCACCGGTGTGCAGGAACACGATGGGCCCGGTCAGGCGGGGGTCGGACAGTGCGGCGACGGCCTTCGCCGTGTACACCGGGTCGGTCACGATGCCCTCGTCGCGGGCCAGTTCGGTCATCGCCGCCTGCGACCGGTCCGAGGCGAGTGCGTATCCCGGACCGCGGTACTCGTCGAACACGGTCGGGGTCACTGCGGGCGGGTCGAATCCGAGCTCCGCGGTGGCGGCCACCAGGTCCCGGACCCGTCCGCGAAGGTCGGAGTGGATCTGCGCGACGTCGACGCCGACGATGTTCGCCGGGGCGCCGAGCAGTGCGGCGCCGAGTTCGAGCCCGGCCTGGGTGCCGCCGGTCGAGGAGGCGTGCACGATGGTGGCGTCGGTGCGGTCGACGAGTTCGAGTTGGTGGTGGATCTCGAGGAAGGCAGCGGCGTAGGCCAGTACTCCCGAGCTGGTGCTGCCGCCGGCGGGAACGAGGTACGGGCGTGTGCTGCGGTTGCCCTGATCCCGCAGCCGGGCACACAGCTGTCGGGCGTGCTCACTCATCGAAGTCCAATCGAGGCCGTCGACGAAATGGGTTTCGGCGCCGAACAAGTCGTCGAGTAGCAGGTTGCCGCTGGGGCGTTGCGGGGCACGGCCACCCAGGATCAGGTGGGCGTCGATGCCCGCCGCTGTCGCGGCCGCCGCCACGGTGCGGGCATGGTTGGACTGCTGCGCCCCGACGGTGACCAGACTGGTCGCGCGGGCGTTCATCGCATCGGCGAGAATCAGCTCCAGCTTCCGGGACTTGTTGCCGCCGGCAGCGAACCCGGTCAGATCGTCCCGCTTGATCCAGACCTCACGGCCCAGGCGTTCGGAGAAGTTCGGCAGCAGATGCAGCGGTGTCGGGGTGGCGGTGAGTCTGATCCTGCACCGCCACCGCCGCGCGAGGATCTCTCGGGCGCCGGCGTCGGCGATGCAGGGCATCAGGTACGAGACGGGATCGGTGACGGAGACGTTCGCCACCGGCCTCTGCGCGCGTGTCATGGGAAGGGTCGCTCCTTTCGAAACGCGTGCGATTCGGGTCGGCGATGCCGGCCGCGGTGGGCCGACATCGCCGACAGTCGGTGAGGGGCCGGTCTACTTGCCGTAGTTCAGGCCGGTCTCGGCGATCAGCTTGGTGAGCTCTTCCTTCTTCTCCGCGGGCAGTTCGCCGTAGGGCGCGCGGGGGACGCCGAGGTCGACACCCACGGCCTGTGCGGCGGCCTTGGTGGCCACGGCGTAGCCTTCCTTGCCCAGGAAGTCGAGGACGTTCCACAGGCGCTTGAAGATCTCGAGGGCCTCGGTGTACTTGCCGGCCTTGGCCAGTTCGTAGATCGCCACGGTCTCCTTGGGTGCGAAGTTCGGTGCACCCCAGATGGATCCGGCGGCACCGGCGGAGAAGGCGGGCAGCACGATGGTGTCCCAGCCGACGAACGTGTCGATGGCGTCACCGAGGTTGAAGATGAGGTCGAAGGCCTGCTCGATCGAGCCGGAGGTGTCCTTGATGTACTTCACGGCGTCGGTGCGCCCCAGCAGCTCGCGGTAGAACGGGCGGTCGAGGTTCATTCCGGTGACACCGGGCAGGTTGTAGGCGATGACCGGGATGTTCGCGGCCTCGCCGACGGTGGCGAAGTATTCGATCACCTCGTGGCGGGTGGGCGCCTCGTAGAACGGCTGGACCAGCAGGACCGCGTCCGCTCCGGCGTCGGCGGCGTGCTTGGACAGTTCGATCGCGTCCGCCGTGCGGGTCGAGCCGGTCTGCGGGGCGACGGGCACCCGGCCTGCGGCCTGGTCGATGACGACCTTGTTGACGAGCTTGCGCTCGTCGAGGGACAGTGCCGCGAACTCGCCGGTGCTGCCACCGGGAACGAGACCGTGCAGACCGTTGTCGATCAGAAAGTCGACGTGGTTGCGCAGTGCGCCTTCGTCGACGGAGCCGTCGGCGGCGAAGGGAGTGGAAACGGCAGCGAGGATGCCACCCAGCTTCTTGGTCATGTTCGTGTCCTTGTGTCGTGGTTGGTCGGCTACTCGAGTGCCGTGGATTCTCCGAGTCGATGGCCCGGATCCCGCTCGTCTCCTCGATCGTCGTAGATTGACGATTGTCGACAAGTGAACGATAGAAATTTAACTGTGGCGCGCGGTGCTTGTCAAGGGTTCGGGTGGTGGGGTTCTCATTCGCCGACCCGAACCGGGTCGTACTCCGCCGGATGGGCGGCGATGACGGCGTCGGTCCTGCGTCCGGCGGTTTCGTGGAGGGTGGTGGCGGCGACGATTGCGGTGACCCCGGTGACGATCAGGATCACCGAGGGGGACACCGGGCTTCCGGTGGCGGAGATCAGCCAGGTCGCGGCGTAGGGTGCGGTGCCACCGAAGAGTGCGACGGAGATGTTGAAGCCGATGGAGAAGCCGGCGTAGCGCACTCTCGAGGGGAAGATCTCCACCATCGCGGCGCCGGAGGCCGACATGAACATGGCCAGGCACACGCCCATGGCGGCGTGGGCGACCATGATGGCGGCGATGTTGCCGGTGGAGAACGCCACGAAGGAGGGGAAGACGATCAGTGTGCTCGACACCGCGCCGAGGATGATGACCGGCTTGCGGCCGAAGTGGTCCGAGAAGCGGGCGAAGACGAAGATCGACACCGCGGCCGACACCAGGCAGGTGACCGTCGACGCGGACGCCATGCCGAACGAGAATCCGACCTCGGCCTGCAGGTAGGTCTCCATGTAGACGAAGATGAAATAGAAGGCGGCGGCCTGGAAGGCGATGCAGCCGACGACTTGCATGATCTGGCGCCGGCTGGTGGCGAGGGCGTCCTTGATGGGAGACTCGCTCACCTCGCCGGAAGCCTGCAAGCGCTCGAATTCCGCTGTGTCGCTGAGCTTGAGTCGGATGTAGAGGCCTACCAGTCCGAGTGGACCGGCGATCAGGAACGGTATCCGCCAGCCCCAGGCGAACATCGCGTCGTCGCTCAGGGCCGCGTTCAAGCTCAGGACGAGGATCGAGGCGGCGGCGTTGGCGAGATAGCTCGAGCAGTGCCAGAAGCTCACCGTGCGTGCCCGTCGTCCCCGCGCGGCGGACTCGACCAGGAACGTTGCGGCACCGCCGGGTTCGCCACCGGCGGCGAAGCCCTGCAGGATGCGCAGAGCCACCAGCAGGACGGGCGCGGCGATGCCGATGGAGGCGTACCCGGGCAGCAGGCCGACCGCGAAGGTCGACGCCGACATCAAGATGATGACGGTGGCCAGGATCTTCTTGCGGCCCACCTTGTCGCCGAGGCGGCCGAAGACGAATCCGCCGATCGGATTCATCAGGAAGGCGACCCCGAATGCGGCGAAGGTCGCCAGCAGGCTGGTGGCGGGGTTTTCGGAGGGGAAGAAGATCTGCCCCAGGAGTACGGCGAGGAACCCGTAGGCCGCGAAGTCGAACCAGGTGATGAAGTTTCCGATGGCCGCCGCGGTGATGGCTCGACGCATCTCCGAGCCGTGCAGATGGCCCTGGTGTTCTGTCATGGATGCTTCCGATCGATTCGTGGGCACCCGCACAAGGTGAGTGCGGTCTATTGTCGACAAGTGACGTCCTGATTGTTGTCCGGGTCACACGCAATGTCAACGTCGAGTAAAGCGCGCTTCGCGCGCGCTCAGTCAGCTGCTTGCGGGGTGAAGGTGAGGGCTGCCGGGCTCCCGGGACGTGCGAAAGCCGCCCTGCCGAATCAGGCACCGCGAGAGGATGACTGGTTCGGCAGGGCGGGCAGGAAGTGATCGCGGGTGTGTGTCAGGAGCAGCGGGCGGGGATGAACTGCCCGACCCCGTTGAGCGTGGGCGCGGTCTGGGTTGCGTTCGCCAGGCCGACCGTCACCGGTCCTCGGGACGGGTCGACGTCGCGCATGATCGACCACGGCACCCGGAACACGCGGCCGGGGGAGGCCGCCCAGGGCAGTGTCTTGGTGGTCACGACGCGGCCGTTCTGGGAGAGGGTGACCTTGGGGAACCGGACGAGCGTGTCCGTCCACAACAGCAGGCGCTCTCGCGGCGGAGCCGGGTCGCCCGGGCGCAGCAGGCCGGGAGATACCCACCGGAACGGCTTTTCGGCGAGAATGCGCAGAGCCTCCCCGGTGGGAGCGGGCGCATGCGAGTCGAGGTAGCCGGCCACCTGATCGGCGACGAAGGTGCCGTCGAGTGCTGCGATGTCCGCGGTGTCGACCGGGTGCAGGACGTTGCCGGCGGCGAAGACGCCTCGAGCGCTGGTACGCAGGGCGGTATCGACCAGCGGCCCCTTGGTTCCGGGATCCAGTTCGATGCCTGCGGTGCGGGCCAGTTCGTGGTCGGGGATCCAATCGCCGGTGAAAATGACGGTGTCGCAGTCGATCTTCGTCCGGACTCCGGTGTCGAGGTGCTCGATCTCGATGGCTTCGACGTTCTTGCGGCCGATGATGCCGACGACGCGGGTGCGGGTGGCGATCGCGAACCGGAACAGTGCCTTGCCGGGGATGTTGAAGGCGGCGTACGACTCCGGTGAGGGGTATTGCGTGGTCATCAGCACGGTGTCGCAGCCGGCGTGGCGCAGTGTCATTGCCGCGGACCAGCTCACGAGTTCGCCGCCGACGATCACGGCCCGTGTGCCGACGCGACCGTGGTGCAGATGCACGAGATTCTGCAACTGCCCGGTGGTGTAGACGCCGGCGGGTCGGTCCCCCGGGATGAGGCGGGCCGGGCGGGCCCGCTCGCGGGCACCGGTCGCGAGGACGAGTGCCTTCGCCTCCACCCGCAGCAGCCCGGCCGGGCTGGTGACATCGAGCGCGCCGTCGGGGTGGACGGCGGTGACCGTCGCGTTGGTCCGGATGTCTGCCCCGGCGTCCGTCGCCGACCGGACCAGGCGCTCGGCGTACGCGGGACCTCCGATGAAGGTGTGGAGGTCGCGGATGCCGTAGCCGGGATGGTCGCAGTGCCTGGGGATTCCGCCGGCACGGCTCTCCCGGTCGAGGACGAGGGTGCGGCGGCCGTGGACCTTGCCGAGCCGGGTGGCGGCGGACAGGCCCGCCGGGCCGCCACCGACGATCGCGATGTCGGTCTTGATCACGGCGCGTGGTGAGGTAGGGACGCTCATCGGTTTTCCTTCGGTGTCGTGGCGGCGGAGCGGCCGGCGCATCGGTAGCCCTCGGCCAGGGCGCCCACCTCTGCTCCGCAGAAGAAGCCCTGGCATCGGCCGTTCATGGCGCGGGTGCGTCGGCGCAGACCCTCGAGCCCGGCCGGGGGAATGAGCGAGGCGTAGGCATCGCGGATCTCACCGGCCGTGACCCGCTCGCAGAAGCAGACGACCTTGCCGTATTCGGCGTCCGCGGCGATGCGCGCACCGTCCTGGTACGGGCGGGTGAAGGCCTCACCGATGTTCGGCATCGCCGGCGGGTCCGGCAGCTCGGCGCGGGGTTCGCCGAGAGCATCGGCCTTGGTGAGGAGTTCACCGACATACTCGGCGACGGCCATTCCGGACGTCAGGCCGGTCGACCGGATGCCGCCGACCAGGACGTACCGCTGATCGGTGTCGACCTCGATGAGGTAGTCGCCGTAGTCGGCGGCGGCCCGGAGCCCGGCATAGGTGGCGGTGACCTCTTCGTCGAGTAGCCGGGGCAGGAGCTTGGCGCCCTTGCCGAGCAGGAATTCGAACCCTTTCGCCGAGGTGCCCGTCGCCGACCGGTCGGTGAGGTCCTCTGCGGTCGGGCCGAGCATGACGTTTCCGTAGATGGTCGGCGATACGAGCACACCCTTCCCCCGGGAGGTGGGAACGGGCAGCACGATCTTGTCGACCAGGGGGCGGGCCAGCTTGTCGTAGACGAGAAGTTCGCCGCGGCGCGGGGTGATGTGAAAGCGGTTGTAGCCGAAGGCCTGATCGAGGAAGTCCGCCCCGAGCCCGGCCGCGTTGATCACCCAGCGGGCGGTGATGTCGCCTGCCGAGGTGTGCAGGACGGTGCGGTCTGCTTCGACCGTCACCGACGCCGCACGCGTGTTGGTCCGCAGCGTCACCCCGCGGGCGACCGCGTCGGTGGCCAGCGCGAGGTTGGTCGTCCAGGTGCAGATGATGGACTCGTCCGGCACGGTCAGACCGCCGAGGACGCCCTCGCCGAGATCGGGCACCATCCCGTACACGGTGGCGGCGTCGACGATGTCGCACTCGGTGTAGCCGTTGGCGGCGGCCTTGTCCCGCAGACTCGGCAGAGCGTCGTACTCCTCGTCGTTCCAGGCGACGAGGATTGCCCCGGTGTGTTCGACGGGAATTCCGGTCTGCTCGGCGTATTCCGACAGCAGCGTGTAGCCGCGGCTGACCATCCGTGATTCGAGGGTGCCGGGTTTCGCGTCGAATCCGGTGTGCAGGATCGCGGTATTCGCCTTGCTGGTGCCGTCGCCGACATCGTCACGGGCCTCGACGAGCGCGATGGTGAGGTCGTATCCGGCCAGTTCGCGGGCGATCGCCGAACCGACGATACCGGCACCGAGGACGACGAAGTCGTAGTCGGTGGGCGTGGGTGAGTCAGTCATCGTTTCTCCTGGGGAAGCGTCGCGTGTGCCGCCGACGTCCAGTGGTGTCGGAATTCTGCTGCGCGGTCGGGTGACCAGCGTGGTTCGTAGGTGGTGGCGGGAGTCCAGTCGGTGACCGCGTCGGTAAGGGACAGGCCGGGATTCATCGCCAGGCGCGCGCACGCGGCCGCACCGAGAGCGGTCGCATGCGATGAGGGATAGACGTCGATGGGGATCTGGGTCAGGTCCGCGGTCGCCTGCATCAACCGCCGCGACTGGGTGAGTCCACCGTCGACGCGCAGCCGGGTGAGCGGGCCGCCCAGGTCGACCTCCACGGCCGAGACCAGCTCGGCGGTCTGCGCCGCCAGGCCCTCCAGTACCGCGGCCACCAGCTGCGCGCGATCGGTGGACAGGGTCATCCCGGTGAACGAGGCGGTCGCGTCCGGTCGCCACCACGGTGCGGCCAGTCCCGCCAGCGCCGGGACGAAGTAGGTGCCTCCGGAATCCTCGGCGGCGGTGCTGTCGAGGTCCCGCGCCGACGTGATCAGCCCGAGGTCCTGTATCCACCGGATCGCCGACGCCGCGGTGTACGCCTGCCCGTCCACACAGTAGGAGGTCTGCCCCCGCACGTTCCACGCCGCGCAGGAGGCGAGCTGGGACGCCGAGCGCACCGGGCGTCGGCCGGTGTTGGCGAGCAGGAACACTCCGGTGCCGAAGGTGCACTTGGCGGTGCCGGGTTCGAGGCACCGCTCCGCCAGCAGCGCCGCCTGCTGGTCGACGATCAGCCCGCCGACGGCGGTGCTCCCGCCGAAGGCATCGGTCTTGCCCACCAAGGCGTCGTTGCCGACGATCTCGGGCAACCGCTCCTCGGCGAGCTCGAACAGCTCCAGCAGTTCCCGATCCCACCCTCCGGTGTCGAGACCGGTCAGCAGCGAGCGGCTCGCGGTGGCGGTGTCGGTGACGAATTCGCCGGTCAGGTGATGCACGATCCAGGTGTCGGTGGTGGTGACCACTCCCTCGCGGGAGACGTTGCGGCGCAGCCACTGCATCTTGGGCGCCGAGAAGTACGGGTCCAGAATCAATCCGGTCCGCTGTTCGACCCAACTCCGGGCCGCCGCCTTGTCGCGGCAGAGCATTTCCGATCGGCGGTCCTGCCAGACCACTGCCGGGCTCAGCGGTCGTCCGGTCTCCGGATCCCACACCAGGACGGTTTCGCCCTGGTTGGCGAGGGAGATGGCCGACACCGGCACTCCCGCCTGGGTGACCGCCTTCCGGCCCGCATCCAGGACGGAGTGCAGCAGGTCCATCGGATCCTGCTCGACGCCACCGGCCGCGAGATAGGTGGGGCGCACGGTGTTCTCGGCGATGGCGAGGACGTCGCCGTCGTCGGAGACGACGACCGCCTTGGTCCCGGAGGTGCCCTGGTCGATGGCAAGGACTGCCACGATCTCTTCCTTTCGAGAGTGTGAGCGCCGGGATCAGAACAGCGCGGATGCGCCGGCGGACTCGATGGTGCCGCGGAGCCGGCCGGGCGGACACTCCTCGGTCATCCGGCGGTGACGTGCTGCTGCGAGCATGATGACCCTCCTCGTTCTGTGGATTATGCGCCACGCCAATGCTTTCGGCATGGCGCGGCGCACTCCGGCACTCAACGGGCGATCACGAGGAACGGGTCAGGAGAGGCTGACGATGACCTGCTTGACTCGCGTGAACTCCTCGAGCCCCGCGGCGCCGCCTTCCTTGCCGTAGCCGGAGCCCTTGAAGCCGCCGAGCGGGCCTTCCGGTCCGACGGCCATGTGGTTGTTCACCCAGACCACCCCGGACTCGATGGCGTTGACGTTCCGCAGAGCGCGGCCGATGTCGCGGGTCCACACCGAGGCGGCCAGTCCCTGCTCGACCGCGTTGGCCTTGGCGAGGGCGTCGGCTTCGTCGGTGAAGGTCTGCACCGTCGCGACCGGTCCGAAGATCTCCTCCTGGACCAGCTCGTCGTCCTGCTGCAGCCCGTCGATCAGGGTGGCCTCGTAGAAGTAACCCGGACCGTCGACGGCCTTGCCGCCGGTGACGACGCGGGCGTGGGCGGGGAGCCGGTCGACCAGCTCGGCGACCCGGGCACGCTGGCCTTCGGAGATCAGCGGTCCGAGGACGGTCGACGCGTCGGCCGCGTCCCCGATCTCGGTGGCGGCCAGGCTGGCCGCGAGCGCCTCGACGAACCGGTCGTGGATCTTCTCGCTCACCAGCAGACGGGTGGCGGACATGCACTCCTGGCCGGCGTTGAACAGGATGCCGTTGGTCAGGATCGGCAGCGCGGCCTCGAGGTCGATGTCGTCGTAGATCACGACCGGAGCGTTGCCGCCGAGTTCGAGCACGAGACGCTTGGGCGCCGCGCCCGCCGCCTCCGCGATGCGCTGACCGGCCGAGGTGGAGCCGGTGAACGAGACCAGGTTGACCTCGGGGTGGCGTACCAGGTGATCGCCGACGACGCTGCCCTTGCCGTGGACGACGTTGAGGACACCGGCGGGCAACAGCTGCTGCGCGAGTTCGGCGAACCGGGTGGTGGCGATCGGGGTCAGCTCGGCCGGCTTGATCACGACCGTGTTGCCGGCGACCAGGGCGGGGGCCAGCTTCCAGACCGCCTGCCACAGCGGGAAGTTCCACGGGGTGATGCCGAGAACGACGCCGAGGGGCTCACGCCGGACGAAGCTGGTGTTGCCGGCGACGAATTCGCCGGCGGCCTGGGCGGCCAGTGCCCGGCCCGCCCCGGCGAAGTGCCGGAACGCCGCGACGATCCCGGGCAGTTCGTCACCGGTGGCCGCGGTGGTGGGCTTGCCGGCGTCGATCGTTTCCAGGTGGGCGAGTTCGTCGAGGTTGGCCTCGAGCAGATTCGCCAGTTCGTGCAGGATCTGCGAACGTTCGCCGGGGGTCTTGGCGGACCACGCGGGGAAGGCGGCGCGGGCGGCGGCGACCGCCCGGTCGGCGTCCTCGATCGTGGACTCGGTCAGCTCGGCGATCACCCCACCGGTGGAGGGGTTGAGGACCGTGCGGATCGTATCGGACGATCCCGTCACCGCCTTGCCGTCGATGATGTTGGTGAGCTGGATGGGGGACGACATGTGA
The DNA here is from genome assembly GCF_029269925.1 of Rhodococcus sp. T2V. Classification (NCBI taxonomy): domain Bacteria; kingdom Bacillati; phylum Actinomycetota; class Actinomycetes; order Mycobacteriales; family Nocardiaceae; genus Rhodococcus; species Rhodococcus sp. T2V. The sequence continues at coordinate 14,537 of NZ_JARJBD010000014.1, read as the reverse complement.
AACCTTTCCTCGGTTGCAATTTATCGGCGGGTGGGGTTACAGGTGGCCTTGCAGGGTGTCGATGGACTTGCCGCGTCGGCTCTTGGGGATGGTCATGTACACGACTGCGCCGGAGAGGATCACCAGCAGCATGCCGATTCCGACGTGGGTGGGGTCGGAGTAGATCAGCAGCGCGCACAGCACCACCGACCAGACGATGGCCAGGACGAAGATGAGCGGGCTCAGGAATCCGTAGTGCCACGGGTGCTTCGGCAGCTTGCGCTGGAGCAGACCCCAGAGACCGACGGTGACGACGACGCCGTACGCCAGTCCCCAGGCCAGGGCGGTCATGGCGGCCAGTACCGACAGCAGCGACGACCACAGGGCGAAGATCACCGACAGGGCGAAGATGGTGAGGGTGGCGTTGATCGGGATGCGCTGCGCACTGACCTTGCGTAGCCAGTGCGCGGCGGGCACCTGACCGTCGCGGGCCTGCGACCACAGCACCCGGATTCCGGTGAGCTGCAACATCACCAGCGCAGCGAACAGGGCGATGATCGCGACGGCCTCGAAGATGTTGGCGAACGCGGAGCCGACGGCGGTGTCGAGGATCAGCTTGACGGGGGTGTCGCTGTCCATCACCGCGGGCAGGTCCTGGATTGCGAGCATGATCAGGGCGACCATGAACACGCCGACCACGTAGGACGACACGTTCGCCATGACCGAGGCCATCGGGGCCTTGCGGGCAGCGTCCTTGGTCTCCTCGGACGCGTTGCCGGTGGCATCGAAGGACGAGATCGCGTAGGCGGGCAGGATCATCGCGAACAGGAACGGGACGAACCAGTTTCCGCCGGAGGCGGTCCCGGCCGAGTCGCTCAGGAAGGACAGCGGCTGGGTGGGATGCTTGACGACCAGCAGGACGCCGACGAGTGCAACGACGCACAGCACCTCGGCGACGACGCCGATGTTGTTGAGTACCGCGGCGACCTTGACGCCCGCGATGTTGATGATCGTGCCGAGGACGATCAGGCCCAGCGCCCAGGGCAGGGTGTCGGCGGGACCGTCGAACGTGACGCCGAACCATCCGGCGATGAACGGGGAAATACTGACCGCCACGGTGGTGACGGCGACGGTGTGGGCGATGAGCAGCCACCATCCGGTCTGCCAGGCAAGCCACGGCTTGCCGGTGATCCGGCCGGTGATCTGGTAGACGCCGCCGGCCAGCGGGTAGGCGGACACCAGTTGTGCCACTGCCAGGCCCACGGTGAACACCTGCAGGCCGCCGCCGACGAGGAAGGACCAGAACGAGGCGGGGCCGAAGAATCCGAATCCCACGATGAGGGTGGTGAAGATGCCGGAGGCGATCGCGATCGAGGTGAACTGCACTCCGAACGCGGAGAAGAGTCCGAGTGTGCGGTTGAGCTCCTGCTTGTACCCGAGCTTCTCCAGGTACGCGGCGTCGGAGTCCGCGGGCGTCCCGGTGGGCGCGGACTCGAAGTCGGGTCCGGGCGCGGGTGGCTGGGTGGACACGGTCGGCTCTTCGGGTTTTGTGGCCATGCTGACCTCACTGGTCGGTGTCGAGAAAGCCTCGGCAGTGCGGCGAGGCTGGGGTCGGGGGTAGCCGCACAAGGGGAAGTCTATCCGCTCTTTGAGCAACTGTCGACAATCTACCATAGATGCGTGTGATCTCAATCACTGGTTGTTTCGGCTGGGCTACCGCCCGCTCGGAGGGGACAACAGACCCCGGTCCCCGCAGGTCAGATCGACCAGGGATCGCGCGGTGTCGTATCCGCGGCCGCTCAGGCGGGAGGCCAGCACCAGAAAGACCTGCGCCGTGGTGACGGCGTCACCGAGTGCGTGGTGCGGATCGACGACCGGTAGTCCCAGCGCGGTGGCGAGCCATTCGAGACCCGCGTCGCCGCGCTGACCCGCGGGCGCAGTGCCGCACGCGCGGGCCAGGGCCGCGGTGTCGATCAGCGGGACCCGAAACCGGATGCCGGCGTCCCGGAACGCGCGGGTGAGGAAGGCCTGCTCGACCCACGCCGAGTGTGCGACGACCACCCGATCGGTCATCAGGGCGGCGAGAGTGTGCACTGCGGCATCCGGCGGTGGGGCATCCGCGACGTCCGCCGGGCGCAGGGTGTGGACGGCGATCGCCTCCGGGGACATCGCCGACCGCGGACGGACCAGGTCGTAGACGCTCTCGGCGGTGATCACCCGGCCGTCTCGGATGACGACGGCGCCGTACGAGACGATGGTGTCCTTCTTCAGGTCCAACCCGGTGGTCTCGAGGTCGACGACGAGGTATTCGCTCTGCCGCCACGGTTTTCGCAGAGGGTCCTCGCGTCTTCGTCTCCAGTGCACCGTCATGGCAGCCGCGCCACCCACTCGCTCTCGAGCCGATTCTGCACCTCCGCGACGGCCCGGAACGCCTCCCGCAGGTAACGACGGGTCAGGGAGTCCAGTTGATTCGGCGCCACCCAGGTGGACGCGGGGGTGGTGGTCTTGATCGCGTCGATCTCCCGGCCCAGGATCAGCCCGTAGATGTACTCGAAGGCCTGCACGAGGACCTCGGTCTCGTCCGGCGTGAGCAGGTTCGACGCGCCGCCCCGCCGCAACCGGGTGATCGTCGAGCCGCGGTCGTCGCCGGTGACCACGGCGATCCACCGCCCCAGCGAGGCGATCGGGACCAGTCCGCGGGCCTTGAGGTCGAGGTGGCCGCGGTTGGCGCCGGACTGCTCGACGACGAAGTTGCGGACGAAACCCACCGGCGGGCGGCTCGAGACGGTGTAGCGCAGCAGCGCCGCAAGGTACTCGCGACTCCGGGTGGTGGCCAGCATCGCATCCGACACCGAGCGGCCCAGCGACAGCCCGGTCACCGGGCGGCTGTCCGCGATCATCGACGACAGCAGCAGTGCGTTGTGCTGGGTGGGGTTGCGGATCCACGACGTGGCGGTGGAGACGGCGTCGGCGCGGGAGCGGGCGAACTGCGGGTTGGTGGCATTGGCGCCGTCGACGCAGCGCTGCAGCCCGCACCGCTCCATGTTGTCGAGGACCCGCCCGGCCCACCGCTGCAAGTTCCGCGCCGGATTGCGTTCTCCGGGTAGGTCTTCCCAGACCAGGCTGGTGTCGACGTCCGAGCGGGGGAGCGGCTCCCGGCGTGCCACCGAGCCCAGCAGCAACCAGGACGTCCGGTGGGGCACGCAGTCGTCTCCGATGTCGGTGAGTTCGACCAGCCGCTGCAACAGGGCGTCCACGACCGCCGAGAGCAGTCCGGCGATGTGCATCGGTGCCACGCCGGTGTCGTACAGCTCGACCCAGGTGCCGGGCAGCAATGCGGCCGCGGCGGCGAGTTCGTCGATGGTGTGGGCGTCGTCCACGGCGCGGCGGATGACGAGGGGATTGCGTACCTCGGCGGAGGCGAGGTCGACCACCCGCAGCACGCCCACGGGCCGGTCGGCGCCGCCGCGGACCACCAGGTGGTGCAGTCCGCACTCGATCATGCGCAGGAAGGCGTCACCGACCAGGGCATCGGCGCCGATGGATTCGGCCGGGAAGGAGGCGATGGTGGTGACGGGGGCGTGCGGATCGAACGAGGCCGTCGCGAGGGCGCGCCGGAAGTCGCTGTCGGTGACGATCCCGATCTCCCCACCACGGTCGAGCAGGGCGTAGGACTGGGCGGCGTCGGTGATCACCGACGCGGCCTCGGACACGGTGGCCCCGGCGGGGCACCACACGGCCGGGCGCATCTGATGGCGGGCGGCGCGCAGGGCCTGATCGACCAGGCCGGACCGGGTGAGGCGTTCGCGGGTGACGAGGGTGTTGTAGTGCTGAAATTGCAGACGTTCGGGGTGAGCGAGGATGGGTCTCGGGTCCGGGAACCGGTAGCAGAGGCTGTCCTCGGCGGCCCGCACGTCCAGGGGCGGCGGCAGCCCGGACAGGACCGAGATCTGCCCGAAGGTCTCCCCGGACCCGAGCAGGTCGATCACCCGTCCTCGGTCGACGACCTCGACCTCCCCGGTGCGCACCACGTAGAAGTGCGACAGCGGGGATTCGCCGGCCTCGATGATGCGGGTCCCGGCCGGGAAGAACTCGACCTCGACGAGGCGGGCCAGGGCGTCGAGGTCGGTCGAGTCGAGTTCGTCGTACGGCGGCTGACCGCCGAGGAAGTCGACGTACTCACGCATGCGTGGCGGAAGCGGCCTCGCGCACGGTGTCGACGGCGTCCAGGGCGGATGCGGGACCGTGCACGTGACGATCGATCTCCCGGGTGATCGCGTCCATGTCGCCGGTGTCGATGATCGCCAGGAGCCGCTCGTGCTCGGCGACCACGTCGTGCAGGTCGGCGAAGGACTGGTGATCGGCGGACAGGAACAGCTGCAACTGCGATTCCCAGCTGCGCCACAGGTCGAGCAGCAGCCCGTGCTCGGAGAGCTCGTAGAACACGCGGTGAAAGCTCATGTGGGCGTCGATGGTTCGGGTCATGTCGCCGTCGTCGGCGCCGCGGGCCATGTCCTGCAACGCGCGGATGACCTTCGTGCGGCCACCGGCCGCCAGCCGTGGCATCGCCAGCTCGATCGCATACGGTTCCAGGCGCTTGCGCAGGCTGGCGATCTCCGCCATGCCCTGGGCGCTGACCTCGGCGACGAAGGCGCCCTTGTAGGCGATCTTCACCACGAGACCTTCGTCGGCGAGGATGCCCAGGGCTTCGCGGAGAGGTGCCCGGCTCACTCCCAGATCGGCGGCGATGTGTGCCTCCCGCAGCTGGCTGCCGGGGGCGAGGGTGCCGTCGAGGATGGCGGTGCGCAGCACGCCCGCGACGGTGCCGGGCGTGGTGCGCTGCTGGATTCGTCCGAGGGAAATCTCCCCCTCGTCGCGGCCCACTGTCGACCCCGGACGATTCGGTGACAGAGTCATCCCGTTGTCCTTTCTTGCTTCGGCCTCGTGGTTGCTCACTCGACGAGGTGGTATCAGTCCTACTCGGGTTGCAGGTGTCTTGTCGACAGTAGATCAGCTGGTGACCCGCCTGGGGGCCTCACTCCCCGGTGGCGGAGACGTAGATGGATCCGCGTTCGATCACCGGGTCGAGGATGCCGGTCGACAACTCGTTGGCGGCGTCCTCGAATCCGGCCGCGTCCCGGTGCTGTCCGGGGTACCCGATCAACGCCTTGACCTGCGGGGTCATGAAGTAGGCGCCGGCCACGATCGAGGAGAGCGGGTCGAAGGTGACCTTGTCCTCGGCCCACATGCGCTTCAACCGGGCGTGGAGTTCGTCGCCGTGGAGATCCGCGACGTCGTTGATCGCCGTGACGACCCTGTCGAAGACGTCGGCGCGGGCGGCCAGCGCTAGATCGAGATACCGCAGATAGTCCTGCGCTTTGCTGGCGGCGGGATTCTCTCCGGATTCGGGGATGAGGCTGTCCGCGATCCGCAGCAGGACGGTCAACTCGTCCTCGGACAGCTGCCGGGGCGGGCGGAGCGTGCGGACCGGCACGGACAGACGCCGCGGCGCCGAGGTCTTCAGTTCGATGGGTGTGGTGCTCATGCCTGGGCCTTTCCTGCGGTGACGTCCTCGACGACCTTGCGGCCCACCCGCAGTGCCAGAGCGCTGATGGTGCAGGTCGGATTGGCCGAGCCCGAGGTGACGAAGATGCTGCCGTCGGCGATGAAGAGGTTGTCGACGTCGTGGCTGCGGCCGAAGGAATCGACGACCGAGGTGGCCGGGTCGTCGCCCATCCGGGCGGTGCCGAGCAGATGTCCGGGCTGATCGACCCACAGTTCCTGGGTGATGATCTGCTTGGCTCCTGCCGCTTTGTGCAATTCCACCATCCGCTCGACGGTGTACTTCAGGATCTTGCGGGTGTTCTCGCTGACCCGGTATTCGACCTTCGGCGCGGGCAGCCCGTCCGAATCGAACTCCTCCGTGGAGAGGGTGACCCGGTTGTGTTCCTCGGGTAGATCCTCGACGTTGGCCGCCCACAGGATGCCGTTCGACGACGCGCGTGCCACGTCGTGGACGGCCGGTCCCCACAGCTCGTCGAAGTCGAGCTGGCGGTGGGTCTCGATGGTGTTCAGCGGTCCCGGGGTCGGCAGCGCGTGCAACTTCGCACCACGGACGAAACCGCGGGAGGTGTCGGTGTCGTAGAACTGCATCGAGTGGATCAGCTGCCCGGCCGGGCCGCGCCAACTCTCGAGGTTCTCCTCGTAGTAGCCGACCGCGGTGCAGTTCGGGTGCAGCATCAGGTTCTTGCCGACCAGCCCGGAGGAGTTGGCGAGCCCGTCCGGGTTGCGCTCGTCCGCTGACAGCAGCAACAGTCGGGGTGTGCCGATTCCGTTGGCGCACAGGACGACCGACTTCGCCGGTTGGAAGTGGACGGTGCCGTCGCGGTCGATCCACTCGGCACCGGTTGCCCTCCCGGTGTCGTCGGTTCGGATCCTGCGCACGCGCGCCCCGGTCTGCACCCGTGCACCGGCCTGCTGCGCCTGCGGCATGTAGATCAGATCGAACGAGGCCTTCGCGCCCTGCGGGCAACCCCATTCGCACACGCCCCAGCGGCCGCACTGCTCGAGGGTCTTGTTCTTCTGGCTCGGGATCGCGTTGGTGCCGGGCCACCAGTGCCAGCCCAGTGTGTTCGCCGCTTCGGCCGCCTTCATTCCCGGCTTGCCCAGTGGATGCGGCGGCAGCGGGTACTCGAGCCCGTCGGGGTAGGCGGTGTCACCGTCGACGCCGGACACGCCGATGAACGCGTCGACCTCGTCGTGGTACGGCTTGAGGTCGTCGTAGGCGATCGGCCAGTCGTCGGCGACGCCGTCGAGTGTCTTGACCCGGAAGTCCGAGGGCAGCAGCCGCGGCCACTCGGCGCCGTAGTAGATGGAGCTGCCGCCGACGGCGTTGAACATCACCGGCCACATGTCCGAGTCGCGGATGTCCACCGGATAATCGGAGGGCAGTGCGCGCACGTTCGGGTCGTGCGCCCAGTCGTGCTGGATCAGCAATTCCCATTCCGGGTGGTTGGCGGGGAAATCGCTGGGGTTGACCCAGTCGCCCTGTTCGAGGCACAGGACGTTCAGGCCGGCGGTCGCGGCCGTATGGGTGACCACTGCGCCGGACGGACCCGCGCCGATCACAAGCACATCGACCGAATCGTGCTCGGTGACATCGTGGCTGGTGGAAGTCATCGGAGTCGACCTCATTTCGTCTAATTGTCGACATTTTGTCATAGTGGCGTGCGTCACGTCCGCTGTCAAATGGAAGTGCGGTGGAGGCCCGAGGCTCTCGGGCCTCCACCGCACGTCAGGTGTGATCAGGCGCCGGCGAGGACACCGCCGTCGACCACGAACGCCGTGCCGGTGATGGCCGTGGAGTGATCCGAGAGCAGGAACGCGACCGAGTGGGCGATCTCGATGGGGAGGATGGCGCGTCCGATCGGCTGGAAGTCGGGGAGCCCGGCCTCGAGCTCGTCACGGCCACCGAGGGCGGTGTAATGCGGGACGTTCAGCGGGGTGTCGACGAAGCCCGGGCACAGGGTGTTGGCCCGAATGCCCTGCGCGCCGAAGTCGAGGGCGACCGCCTTGGTCAGCGTCAGCACTGCACCCTTGCTCGCGGTGTAGGTGGTCAGCAGCTTCTCCGCGCCGATCGAGTTGATCGAGCCGAAGTTGACGATCGATCCGCCGCCGGCCTTCAGCAGCTCGGGGATGGCGTACTTCGTCCCGAGGAACACTCCCTTGACGTTCACGTCGAACGTCTTCTGGAAGTCCTCGACGCTGGCGTCGAGGATGGTCCCGGGCTTGAGGACGCCGGCGTTGTTGACGATGCCGTCGAGCTTTCCGAAGGTCTGCACGGTGAAGTCGACAATGCCCTTGACCTGCTCTTCGTCCGTCACGTCCACGACCTTGGCGATCAGGCGGTCGTCGTCCACCTTCAACTGCGGCAAGCTCGCCTCGGAGTGGACGGTGGCGACCACCTGGGCGCCCTCGTCGTGCAGATGCAGCGCGGTGGCCAGGCCGATCCCGCCTCCGGCACCGGTGATGATTACTGTCTTGCCTTCGAGCAGCTGGCCCATAGTTCGCTCCTTCAGGGTGGTTTTCGCGGAAACAGGTCGCGCCGCGCAGGGGATTGATCCTTTGTCGACAATCGACCGACACGTTTAGTGTGCGTGCTTCGGGCGGCCGGGTCAAGCCTCGATTTGCCGGGCCGAACACCTCTTGACGGATGCCGTCGTCCGGCTTACGTTTCTAGTCGATTGTCGACTAGAGCACATTCGGCAGTCAACGGGCCGAGGTCGATCGGTCGTTCCGACCGCGGATCGCGGCGTTTCCACCACGAGGAGAGGACACATCCATGGCACCGAAGGTCCGTCTGTTGCACGAGCGGTTGGCGGCAGTGGTGAGCCAGCTACGCCACGGCGAGATGGTCTACATCGCCGATGCCGGAAGCGGCACCTCGGCGGCCAGTCTGGTGCCGCTGTCGCCGCAGGTCGAGACGATCGATCTGGGCATCGCGCCCGGGCTGCCCTCGGTCGGTGACCTGCTCTCCGTGCTGTGCGAGGCCGGAGATTTCGAGGCGGCAATCGTCACCGAGGACATGATCGGGGCCAACCCGGAGGGCCGGAAATTCGTCTCCGAACTGGTGGGGGAGGAGAACGTGCACGAACTGCGCTATCTGCCCGAGTTCTACCAACTGCGCGACCGGGTCAAGGTTTTCGTCCAGACCGGGGACTACTCGGTGCACGCGAACACCATCCTCGTCGCCGGCTACCCGAGCCCCCCGATCCCGTTGCAGTGGCTGACGTCGCCGACCTGGTTCCAGGACCTGTCCGACGGGCAGGCCCCCGACTCGACCGCACCGGAGGCGTGACGTGCCCTTCTTCGACGGCGTACGCAACACGATCTACTACCGGCACTGGGCTGCCCGGTCCCCCCACGCCCAGGTGCTGCTTCTGCACGGCTTCGGGGAGCACACCGGGCACTACCACCGGCTGGCCGGGCAACTGACCGATGCGGGCATCGAGGTGTGGGGCCCGGATCATCTCGGACACGGCCACACCGGCGGCCGCCCGGGAATGTTCCCCTCCGTCGACGAACTCGCGTCCAACGCCGGCATCCTGCTCGATCTCATGACGAGCACTCACCCGGACCTGCCCGTCGTCATCGTCGGGCACTCGCTGGGCGCGTTGACCGGGGCGCTGCTGGCGATGCGCACCGCGACCGCCCGCACCGGCCTGGTGATGACCGGTGCGCCGCTGTGGGGGCTGCCTCCCGAGGTGGAGGGGCGCACCGACCTGATCATGGCGAAGGACGAGGCATACCTCGACGCGCTCGCGAACGATCCGCTCGGATTCGACACCGCCCCAGCCGAACCGAACCTGTGGAGCGCGCTCGCCGTGGCCGGATGCAAAGTCCGCACGGGCCTTCCGGCCCTCATCATGCCGATCCTGTTGATCAATGGCGAGCACGACGCATTCGCCGCACCCGGTAAAGCGTCGGAGTTTGCGGGCGAACTTCACCAGTGCCGCGCCGTCGCGATCCCCGGTGGCTACCACGACATTCCCAACGACCTCGCGCACCGCGAGGTCGCAGGATTGATCATCGAAGTGACCACCCAGTGGTGCAGCGCGGGTCCCGTATTGTCGGCGAGTTCGCGGTGACCACCGCGGTGGAGGCGTTTCGCCTGGAAAACCGGCCGTTGCGGGAACGAATCGGGGTGGCGATCGACCGCTGGCTCGACCGTGATCCCGCAGCGCTGTGCTCCGAGCAGGCAGAGGCTCGCACCCCGTTCCGCACCCGTGACGGACGAAGAAGCCTCGAGGTGGGTGTGAGTGCACTCGTCGACCCCTGACTTCCGGCGCACACCGCTGACCGGACACCGGCCAGGCGCCGGTTCCGGTCGGCCCTCGCAATGCCTTCGTCCCGCGGGCGGTTCCGACACCGGACCTCCGTCAGCGGGGCGGGAAAGCTGACGATGACCACGATTCGGGCGTTGATTCTTCCCAAACCTATTACTCCGGAATGGGATTGGCAGATCCATGCACAGTGCCGGCAGATGGACACCGAGCTGTTCTACTCTCGTGACGGCGAAGAGCGAGCTGCCCGTGCCCGCCGAGAACGAGCGGCCAAGGAAATCTGCCTGGGCTGCCCCGTACGGCGAGCATGCGCACACCACGCCGTCACTGCCGGCGAGACGTACGGCGTGTGGGGTGGAACCACCGAGCGCGACCGGCAGACGATGATCCCGCGTGCTCGACGGGACGAGGCACGCCGACGCCGCTCTCTGCGTGTGCTTCCCCGCTCACGCCCACCGGGCACTGGGATGCGTTGGGAGTCCGAGCCTTCGGCCTGATGTGCGCATGGACGGTGGTGCCCGTCGGTGGACGGCGGCCGGTACCCGACCGCCGTCCGTGACGGGACGGACCGAGGCACTGCCTCAGGCGCGGGCGGTCTCCGCGTCGAACTCTTCCGACGCCTGCGACCACAGGCTGACGCGTCGGCCGCGGCTCTGGAAGAACTCGATCTCTCGCTTGATCCCCGAACTCCGATCCCACCCGTCCACGTCGAGAATGATCAATTCCTCCATCGATTCCATGAAGTGGGCGTCGATGGGTGCCCACAGCTTGCCGACCTCCCTGGGGTCGATTGTCTTGAAGGCCAGATTGATCGGGTGCGACATCGACACCTGACTGAAGACGACGTTGCCCGACTCGACGATCGTCGCGGCGACCTCGTTGCAGGCGAGGAAGCGCTCGTGAACGACACGTTCGTCCGCGTGGCTGTACGGGCAGGCCAGGAAAATCTTTCGCATGGGAAACCTATCCATTCGGCGGGATCGACTGTCCCGCAGGGTGTGAGAACACCGCCCTCGGCAAATCAGCGGGCGCGTGACGTGCGCAAGTCCGCTGCGATCGGGCGATCTGTCGACAATAAACCAGGGATTGCATTGTTGTCGACAGTCGCGGAGCTCGCTCGGTAACTCGACACGGTCGGTCGCGAGGTTCTACGTTCGGGATCTTCGTCACCCGGGTCTCAGTTCCGATCTGATGTAACCTGAGCCATACTTGTCGACAATCGACAGCATTGATCCAATGATCGACGGTTCTGGAGGGCATGTGCGCAACGCAACGGACGACTCGATCGGCAATCTCATCACGGTGAGGAATGCGCGGTTGGCTACCTTCGCCTCGTTCTTCCTCGGTGGGTACACCGTCGCAATGTGGGCGTCCAACGTTCCGCTGATCCAGGGCCGCAACGACGTCAGCGACGGCCAGTACGCGATCGTCGCCCTCTACATCGGTATCGGGGCCACAGTCGGATGCATCGCGGCGGGTCGTGTCGTCGACCGGTGGGGGCCGAAGTGGACACTGCGACTGTCGGCGGCGTTGTACGCCGTATCGCTGCTGCCTGTCGGATTCGCAACAGGGGCAGCGTCACTGGGGGTGGCCGCGTTGACGATGGGGTTTCTGCGCGGCGCCACGGACACGAGCGTGAATGCTCATGGTGTAGCAGTCGAGCGTCGTCTCGGGCGGTCGACGATGCTTGCATTCCACGCGGCCTGGCCGGCTGGTGGCTTGGTCGGCGGCCTCGTGAGTGCCCAATTCATGAGGATGGCGCCTGAAAGTCCGGTGCTGTGCCTGACCGTCAACGGGATCGGCGTCGCCGTTGCGGTGATCGTCCTGAGCCGGTGGTACCTCCCAGGGTCTCCAGAAGGCCACGGTGGCAAGATGATCGACGATCGCGCAGGCGCTGGTGGGCCGGCCGCCGCAACGAGTGCGGCACGGTCGGCGAGCACACTGTTGGCCGTCGCACTCGGATGCACCGGTCTGTGCGCCATGCTCGGCGAGGCGTCATCGGATTGGACCGGGAAGTACCTGCACGAACAACTCGCAACCACCACCGCAGTCGCTGCGCTCGCCTTCGCGTTCTTCTCGGCAGGTCAACTGATCGGCCGACTCGGCGGCGACGCGCTCACACGGAGATGGGGAGCGACGGCAGTGACCGCGACCTCGGGACTTCTGGCTGCCCTCGGCCTCGCGTTCACCCTCGCGCTACCCCATGCGTACACCGCGTTGCTGGGGCTCTTCGTCTTCGGCCTCGGGCTCGCTCCCATCGTCCCGCTGGTGCTGGCCACGGCCGGTCGCATCGACCCGGCCCGAAGCGGCACCAACATCGGAATCGTCAACATGCTCGGGTACGGCGGACTGCTTGTCGGACCAGTCCTCATCGGCACTGTCGTAGTCCACGCCGGATTGACTCTCGCACTCCTGATCCCGGCCCTGCTGGCACTCGTGGTCGCGGTCATCGGACCACCGGTCATGCGAAAGGCGCGCCTCGGTGCGAGTCATTCCCTCGTCGCGCCAGTCCCGAACGAGAAGGAATCGGTCAGACGATAACGGGCCCGGAATAGTTCAGGCACCGTGGCCGCTACACGCACAGGAATGTCTTCACCACCTCGCTAGCACCTCGAGTGAACTGCCGAGTTTCGGGGCCAGCAGCCCGGTGATCGCACCGGCCGCCATCCCGACGAGCACCCACACATACAGTCGCCGATACCACGGCTGACTGGCATGTGGTTCCGGCGAAATCGATTCGGGTGGCCTTCGTCCGCCGACCGTGGGCTCTCGCTTGAACATGTGTCTCCTCGCCTCGGGGATGCGGATATCGGCGACACGAATGGCCGGTGCGTCCAGGCATCGAGCATGTGCACCGAACGACTCCGCATTGTGAATCGGCCGCTACGGCAACGCTGAACATCAGCAGTCGCGGACTCGACCGGTCGATGACGCCGATCGGCAACAGCGATCGGTTCAGCGCCCGCGCACTTGTCATGATCGATCGTGATCTCAACCGTGTGTCGTGTTCGTCCATGTTCACCCTATTCTGACCCAGGTGGTACGCGGTACACTGCTGGCACAAACGGAGGTGATGGGAATGCTCGTCGACCGAGATCGGGCCCGTGACTCGATCCATGCCTTGTCGGATCCGGACCTCGTCGAGCTGCTGGTCGAGGAGTTCTCCCGCCGCCCGGCCCTGCGCCCGGTCCGGGATGATGTGACGGCGTTGCTGTCGATGAGCCCGGCGCTGGCGCGTCAGCAGGAGCGTGCGGTCGCCAACCCGGCCGCCGCGGCGGTGGCGCGCACGCGGATCGTCGCGTCCGCGCTGAGCTCGATCGTCGATCAGCACGAGATGTTCGACTCCACCGCAGTCAGCCGTGTCCTGGGGAAGGCGGCCACCAGCCGCAACACCGCCAGCCGCCTGTCGGCGGCCGGCACGGTGATCGCGCTGCCGGTCTCGGGCCACAAGCTCTACCCCGCGTTCCAGTTCGACGCCGAACGCCGGCAGGTCCGCCCGATCGTCGCCGAGATCAACCGGACCCTCGGCGCGAAGGACGACCCGTGGGGTGTGGCGTCCTGGTGGCTGAACCCGACCGACTTCGCCGACGACCCACGATCCCCGGCCGCACTCGCCGTCGACGGCGGGCACGAGCAGGATCTGCGGGACATGGCCGACGACCTCACGCAGGACTGAACCGACCGTGACCTACCCGGATCCACCCACCCCGCTGCCGCCTGCCCTGATCACCACAATCCCCGCCGACACCTCGCTGTGGCGCATCCACAGCGCCACCCGCGGCGCCGCGGAGTTGAACCCCACCGCCCGGCCGAGGACCCGGGCCGGGGGCCGGTTCGACAGTCTCGACGGCTCCTACGCCTACCTGTATCTCGGGGACAGTCCGGCCGCGGCGGTCGCCGAGACGCTCTGCCGCAACCTGCCGGTCGACCAGTCCCCGCGGCTGATCCCGCGGGCGACGATCGCCGGCCGGGTCCTGAGTGAACTGCGGACCACCCGCACGGTGCAGGTCGTGGATCTGACCGGGACCGGGGCGTCCCGGATCAACGCCGGTGCCTGGTTGTCCAAGTGCGACCCCTCCGGGTATCTGCACACCCGCCGGTGGGTCGCCGCGATCCTCGCCGAGAACCCCGATGTCGACGGCGTGCAATTCCGGCCGCGGCACGACGAGAACACCCTCTCCTGGATGTTGGCCGATGACCCGGCCACACACACTCACCCCGCCGTCACCGCTGTCGGTGGGGTGATCGCCCTCGACTCCGCCGACGGGCACTACCTGTTGGGTGCGATCCTCACCCCGCACAACGCCGCACTCGGACCCTGATCAAGCCCGGTCCGGTAGGTCAGCTGCGCGGCGTGGGTGATCCCGCGGTGGTGGACGAGTAGGAGCTGGTGCAGGTGAATTCGTCCGCCTCTGCATGGGAGGATGTGGCCGGTGAGTTCTTCGCCTGGGCGGGTTGGCGCCGAGGCGCTTCTCAGCCTCGCGGGCCGAGCTGAGCACGAATTCCGAACCTGTTGCGCGAAATACACAGTGCTGCAGACTCATTGACCTTGATCGCAGAATCGCGATTCCGCCATTCGAGCGTGAGGACAATGTGACCGATGGCAGAGCACGCGAGATGAATCTGCACGCGCTCCCCTGGCCGCGTACAGAACTCGAAGCACTACCGGGGCTTCGCCCCAGCCCGACGAGTCGTGTCGCGGCCGCTGCGGTCCGG
>NZ_JARJBD010000139.1:0-19091 GCF_029269925.1 Rhodococcus sp. T2V | reverse complement strand
TCTACCGGGCACCGCTCCCCTCGGCGGCTTGACGGGAACCATAGGGACACCCCCCCCCCGGGGCTACGCCGACTTCGACTCTGGCGCCGCAACGAAGTTCGTCCTCGACCCGCACGGGCTCATCTTGGCCTGAACCACCCGACTCTCGTAAATTGAGAATCATGTCGCCGGGTCCGGCTGACATTCCCAGCGCTGGCACTCACGGTTCACAGTGCTCCGCGTTCTCGGTGGGACGCGCTAACCATGCGTCGTAGCGTCAGGGGCTGACTACGCGACCGGTTTGAGTGTATGCGCGGACGACACGAAGGATCAGTATGAAGATATTCCCTCAAAGACGGTCGGTTCGGGCTCGCAGGGTTCCGGCAGCACACGGCGAGATTGACAAACTTCGGGTTGAGCCTGGTAACAGCTGATTCTGGGGTGGCGGCTCAGGTGTTGGTGAGGACGATCAGGACATCGTCGTGGCAGGGCGCCCCCGTCGTCGAGGGGCGATTGCTCGCGCCGGAGATCTTCAAATGCCAAGTGGTGCCCGCTCCTCGCGGGTTTTCAGCTGTTTGGCAAGTAGGAATCGGCGGTGTGGCAACGGCTTCGGCGCGGCTCAAAGACCTCCCATACTCAGTGGTGCGGTGTGGATTCGCCCAGTAGGCGGGTCGCCACCGCGCCTTGGCGGCAGCACTACTGTGCCTTGGTCGAGGAGTCCTCGATGCCGGACATGATTAGGATCCTGATGACCCGCCAGCATTCCCCCGCAATCGGGCCGTTTATCCTGCTTTATCCGGTACGCGCGTCGTTGGTGTGTGAGCAGATATTGGGGCGGCGGATCCCTTCTGCACTAACTTGCCTCGAATTCATTGCGGACATATCGGTCTCCTCGAGGGGTTCTGTCACTTGACCCGAATTCAGCCTCGATGACTGTTTGGGCACTGCCAACGAGGCCCTGCCTACCTGGTCGTTTCCGATGAGCCCCAGGACTGCCGCGCCCGCGGAGGGACGACCCGTTCATTCGGGCGCCGTCGTTCTCGGCCGCCAGCTCCAATTCCTGAACCGATGGTGGGGTACCCGTAGAAGGCGAGATCGGCCCGAACCAGCGGGTCGGCGGGGGCGACAGGAACCGTCTTCGACCGACCTACATGCCGTCGACACGGGAACGCTCCTCCGCGAATACTTCGGGCACATCTACCAACTCGACATGGTCGCCTCTCGGCTCTTGTGTGCTCAGGCGAGGCGACACTCGTGCCGCAGGACCGGCAGGTCGGCGATCCCGTCGGCGTCGGTGACCATCCGACCGACCAGCGATCCAACAGTGCAGCACGGGTTGGCGCCCTTGTCGGTCGGCACGCTCAGGTGCTCGTCGGCGAAAGTGAGCAGGCCGCTGGCCTGCTCCAATTCCATCACCGGGACCAGTCCCGCGGTCGACACCAGAGTCGGGTCGTCGACCCTTGCCGCCGGGACGGGTCGGGTGTGAGTAGTTGCATTTACGAGTCGGCCTTCGCGGTGGCCGAATTGTTTCTGCAAGTTCAATTCTTCTACTACGACTGGATATTTCGCCGTTGCGACCCACCCAAGGAATCATCCGGATCGGTTCGACCAGTGTCCGGCTCGGGCGAGGGCGTGTCGCACCGGACATGCGACGCTATTGAACAATCGCCGTATCTCGTTGATTGTCAGATGGATATCCCGCCGAGATCGGCCTGGACATATCCAGGTACCCCATCGTCGCACACATGGTGTCGTGAGCGAAGCTGTCTCCGCGCCATCCAGTCCGGTGCCACCGCCGGCGGCGGGCGCACCCGCGGAGCAACCCTTACCCGAAAGGGTTGCTCGGCGGTCGCCCCCGCCGCCGCGAAGACCAATACCTTTCTCGAAGAACGCTTACTACACTTCCGCATCAACACCACGCGACGCATCCGTAACCTCAGCACCCAACTCGCCGCGCTCGGCTACACCGTGCCCCTCACACCACCGCCTGACCCACAACCCAGCAACGTTGAACGGGCCCTGCTATACCTCAGGTGTTCCGGTCAGTGCGAGGACATCACGCAATGCGGCGGCGAGTTCCTCTGCAGGAGTGTCCGACCGATCCTGTGCACGCCAAGCGATGTGGCGGTCCGGCCTCACCAGAAGAGCACCACCATCGCCGATCTCCCGCATCCGCGTCCAGTCACCGGCAACGTCGTCGTACTCGCACCGGTACCCAATATGAAACACCGGCAGCTCGATCCCCAAGTCGGCGGCCACTGACTGAGCCGCCTTGCTCCACGACTCACCTCCGATGCCGACGATCAGGCTGAACCGTCCGTGCCCCGCCAGGTCGAGTGTCGAGACGCGTCTACGGTCCTGCTCCACCCAAGCATGCGGGAGATACGCACCTGGATGAGTCGTAGGCTGGTAGTACAGCTCCGGGTCCCGAGTCGACTCCGGCCACGATGTTCCGTCATCCAGCACCGCACTCGACGAGGTGTAGCGCTGACCTATGTCTGTCCCGTGGGCAGTCGTCCGATAGTGCTGTAAGTCAGTTGCAGCGGCAAGCTTCTCGCGTCTCTCGGCGCCAACCGGCCCGTCGGCCCACAGCTCGCGCAAGATCGCCCAGCCCTCTTCGGCCGACTGGCCGGCGCGTAAGCCGATCGCAGCTCCCACCGCGCGCATGTTGCCCAGGTTCTGCATCGCTCGCTCGACCACATGCCGTCCAACAGGCTGACGCTCCTGGTCATAGCTGTCGAGCAGCGCCTCGCCCGCCCATCCCCGCAACACGAAGGCGAGCTTCCATGCGAGGTTGTAGGAGTCCTGAATCGAGGTGTTGCTACCCAATCCGCCCGCGGGAGGGTGTCGGTGAGCGGCGTCGCCGGCCAGAAACACGCGGCCTCGGCGGTACGTCTCGGCCACAGTGTGGTTGACCTCCCAGAGGGCCGTGTCCTTCACCCGCACGGGAATGTCCGGGACCCCGATCAGTGATCGCGCAGCCTCGATGACTGCCTCGTCGGAACGGTCGGGCTCGCCCTGGCTAGGGTCGAACTGTCGGGCGAAAACCCACTCGTTCCACCGAGCGACATTGAGGAACGTACCCGAACCGATCCAGGAGTCACCTCCCGGCTGAATCATGAAGTAGAAGTGGCCTGGCCGATAGGCCGCGTACTCAGTGAGGTCGACCTCGAGCCACGCACTCATCATTTTCATGACCCCGGACTCTCCCTCGAAAGGGATGCCCAGCTGCTCCGCGATGCGCGAGCGCCCGCCGTCCGCAGCTATCAGGTACTGGGCATGAATGCGGTACTCTTCGCCTGAGTCACGATCCAGGATGGTCGCAGTTACCCCGCTGCTGGACTGCTCGATCGCCACCACATCGTGGCCGAATCGAACGGTGGCTCCCTTGGACTTCGCCCCCTCGAGCAGCACCGGCTCGAGTCGGTGCTGACCGATATTGTAGTTCTCGCACGGGCTGGCCATCAGATAGTCCGACGCCCTTTGATCGACGCCATACGTGCGGTAGCGGATGATCTCATCCCCCGTGAAACTCGTCGCGTAGACGTAGTTTCCTTGCTCCTTGAAGGGGATGCCGACGCGCTTGGCATTTTCCTCGATGCCGAGGTCACGGAGGACCTCCACTGTGCGTTGGTTCGTGACGGTGGCGCGCGGCTGCGGAGCTGTACCGGAGTGACGAGACACGGTGATGGCATCGACTCCCAAGTCGGCAAGCAGCGCAGTGGCCGTCAGGCCCGCCGGTCCGGCCCCTACGACCAGGACTTCCGTCGAGGTGGTGTGAAGCATTTCTCTATTCCTCCAAATATCATTTGCCAGCGCTACCTTGAAGCTGCTGATTCGATTCCGCCTTCGCCTCTACCCGAGTGGACCCGGCTAGGCTTGATTAATATCTACTGTATTCAGTCGTCATTCGAATTCCAGTCGGAACATGTCGACGTACGCGCCCAGTCTGCGCACCTCCGCCGGCGATCTCCCAAATGCGTGCGACGGCCTTCCCTCGAGCCTGTTGAGTGCGAGGCGCGGAACTTCTTCGCCGAGCACATTGCGGCCGTCATTGATGGCGACCGCAATGATCGTGTCCGCTCGGGTGGCGACGGCGTTGAGCAAAGCCGAGGGACCCGCGTATTCCAGCGGCAAGTCTTCGGGGAGCTTGACGACGCTACGCCCTGAGGCGATGGCCGACTCGGCGAACGACGATTGCCCGAAGACATGCGACTTGGCACCCGCGCTATCACTCGTCATCCAAGATTGCGCGCATCTCCAGGTGAGAGAAGCCACGAAGCAGGTTATTGAGCATGCGCTCACCGTCACCCAGTTCGAATGTCTTGACTCGAGGAACGAGCTGCTCTAAGAGAAGCCTGATTTCCAACCGCGCGAGAGTCATTCCGATGCAAGCGTGCTCACCGGCACCGAACGCCAGGTGATCGCTCGCCTTACGGGTGACGTCGAAAACGTCGGCATTCTGGTACTTCCGCTCATCGCGGTTCGCGGATCCGTAGAGGACCATGACGCGCGACCCGGCCGTGATGGTGACATCGCCCAACCGGTGGTCTTCGGTGGCGACTCGACAGAACAGCTGGATCGGGGACTCCAATCTGAGTCCCTCATTGATGGCATGCCGGATCAGCGCCGGATTTTGACGCACTTTCTCCCACTGATCAGGATGGGTGGCGAACAGCCAGAGGATGCTGCCGATCCCCAGAATCGTGGTGTCGAGAGACGGTGCCGTGTAGTCCTGGACCATGACGGGGCACTTCTCCGCGGGAAGCTCACCCGCCTCACCCGCGGCAAAGAGAGCCGCCGCCCAACCATCCGGGTCGAGGGTGTCAGGCTTGGCGCTCAGGGCGAAGTCGACCATTTCCTTCGCTTTGGGCAGCGCGGCGGCGGTACGCTCGTTCATCGGGCCGAGCGCGTCGAATGCTGCCGCGGCCCAGTCGAGCATCCGTTCACGTCCGTAATCGCCCAGGCCGACGAGCTTGGAGACAACGGTCAAGGGCAGGTGCTGGGCGAGTTCCTCGATCACGTCGAACGAACCGCTGGCGAGAACTCGATTCACGACCGCTGCGGCTTCCCTTTGCAGTAGCGGTTCGATGTCTCGCAGCTTCTCCGCTGCCAGCGGGCGTTGTAACACCTGCCGCATCACTCGGTGCTCCGGCGGGTCACTGTTGATGATGTTGCCTCTTGTCGCCGTATTGAACACGTCGTTCAGCCCGACCCCCTGAGCGGAACTGAAGACCTCACAGTTCATGGTGACCTCACGCACCCCTGCGTATTGGGTGATCGCGTAGAGGTCGTACTGGGGAAGGTGAACCACTGGGCCCATCTCGCGCAGCGCGGCGTACAACGCGTACGGGTCCCGCAGCGCGTCGTCGGTGAAGAGATCGATGTCGGAAACCGGGATCTGTGACTGCACGGTCATCAGGAGTCCTGTCTGTCTTGATAAGAGAGTGGCGGCTGCCTGCTTGGAGGGTGATTCGGCGGAACTGGTTCATGAACACGCAGAAGGCAGCTGCGGCCACGGCGCCGTCGAGGGGCGTTCGAGTGGTTGACCTGCGCTAGCGCTTGCGCAATTGAGCGGGCCTCATTGTCACTCCTATGGGACGAGTATGGCGTGCGTCACGTAGTCGCGCACTAGTGGCGACTGTATTCATTCGCTCGCCTGCCGTCAAGGGTGCTGAGGCCGGACAACCTGTGGGGCGCCGTTTCGGCGAACGCTCCGAGGATCGCGTCAACAGCCGCAACGGCTATCGCCACCGCGCTTTCGATACCCGTGCCGACACTCTCGACGTCGCCATCCCCAGGCTTCGTTCCGGCTCATATCTTCCGGATCGGTTGCTGCAGCGCCGCAGACGGACCGAGAAGGCGCTGACCTCTGTGGTGGCGACCTGCTACCCGCTCGGTGTCTCGCCCCGACGGATCGAGAGGCTCGTCGATTCCCTCGGCATGGGACGACCTCGTGCGCGGAGCGATCGGTGCGATCGTTCTGATCGACACCCGCCGTCTCGACGGCAGTTTCGCGCTGTCGACTATTTCGAATCCCGTGGGCTTCCCTTCCTTGTGGCCGTCAACGATTTCGAAGAGCACCGCGATACCCCCTGGACGACATCCTGGCCGCGTCGGCCGTCGCGGCCCCGGGCCGATCATCTCCGTCGATGCACGTAACCGTGCCTCGGTCAAGACTTCACTCCTCGAGATCACGGCATATGCCCTGCAGGAGTTGAACAATCGAGTGTCCTCTTGACACTGGCATGGTCAGGTCGGTTGCTTCTCCAGCTCGACGAGATACCCCGCCAAGACGGTGGACGCAGTAGCGCCCGCGCCTTGTGCCCGGAGACCTCGTGCCAACCGGCTCACGGCAGGCCCGGCGTCGAGTATCGGTCGGACCAGCCCGAGGCGGGCGCACTGCTCGGCGAGCGGCCACAGTTCCGCCAGCGCGGCATCCTCGCGTCCTGTGGCGGCCAGCACTTCGACCTTCAGCAGGGCGGCGTTGAGGAATGCGCGGGGGCGGGCCCGTCGGTCGATCGACTCGACGAGTGCAAGCACCCGCGCATGGACCGCTTCCAGGTCGTGCACCTCGGTCTGGGCAGTCAGTGCCTCCCGGATCATCGAGTCCTCCTCCAATTCTGAGGTGAGGACGGCAATTCCGTTGTGCCGGTCGCTGCGAGGTGCGGGCTCGCGGTCGACCTGGGTCCCGGATGCCGCCCGCCCGAGTTCGGTTCGGACCCGTTCGTTGACCATTCGCGCTGCCAGTCGGGGCAACCGCAGGCGATGTGCCAGCCGGGCGCCCTCGTCGAGACGGGTCTGTGCCGCGTCCTGCTGTCCGAGCAGACGCTTCAGTCGTGCACCCGTCCCATAGGTGGCGACCATGAAGTCGACGGTGCCACCCTCCGCCCCCAGAGTGTGGCTGCGGTCGAGAAGCCGATCCGCTTCCGCGAGGTGACCCTGGTCGTAGAGGAAGTCGCCGAGAAGTGCGGCGGTGAGCCGGGTGCCATAACCGAGCCCTTCCTCGGCTTCCGTGGCCAATTCCATGGCATGGCGGAAGTTCGCCTCCGCGGCCGGAAGATCGAGTTGTTCACGTGCCGCGATCCCGGCCATGCAGTATCCGTAGATGACGCTGAACGGGCCACGGGAACGCTGATGGAAGGGAAGCGCCCATTTCTGCCATCGGCGAGCTTCGTCGAAGTCGAAACGATGGATAGCGTGGAAGGAGGCGGCGTCTGCCGCTCCGCACAACACCCAGGGTCGCAAGGTGGTGGCCCGTGCCATGCAGCCCTCGACGGCCTCGTCGAGCCCGTCGAGCCCATCGTTGAAGACTGTGACGGTGGCCCGGATGAAGGCCGCCTCGACGCGCATATCGACCGATGCGGGATCGTCGCCCGCGGTGTCGAGTGCTGTTTCCGCGACCGAGAGAAATTGTTCGGCGTTGCGGGGGTGATGCAGCAATGCGTGCGCCCACGCGTGTGCGATTTGCAGTCGGGGGCGATTGGTGGTCGTCTTCGCCGGCAACTTCGCGGCGAGGCCGAGGAGAGTTCCCATCTGCGACTGCTCGAGCAGGTCCATCGCGGCGTTTTCGACGAGCGCGACAGCGTCGTCCTCGTCGCCTGCGAGGAGATAGTGGTCGACTGCCTGGCTGAGAAGGTGCCGGCCTCCGAACCACCGGCCCGCACGCCGATGGAGTTCGATCACCCGGTCGGGATCCTCACGCTCGAGGCGGTGTTGGAGGAATTCTGCGAACAGGTGGTGATAGCGGAACCAGTCGCCCTCGTCGTCGAGGCGTCGCAGGAACAGATCCCGTGACTCGATGTCCTCCAGTTCTGCTTGGCCTTCCTGGTCGCTGGTGAGCGCGCGTGCCAAGCTGCTGCAGGTCTTCTCGGTGATCGAGGTTGCGAGTAGGAAGTCGAGGGTTCGTCGATCGAGACTGCCGAGAACGTTGTCGGCCAGATACTCGCCGATGGCCCTATTCCCCCCGGTCAGGTGCTCGATCAGCCTCCGTGGATTCGGGTGATCGCGTAGCGCCAGCGAGACCAGTTGCAGTGCGGCCGCCCACCCGTCCGTCGACTGTTCTAGTTCGACGATGTCCGGTTCGTCCAGGGCGAGTCCGGAACGGTCGACGAGCAATTGGGTCGACTCGTGAACATTGAAACGCAATGCCGTGGCGTCAATTTCGATGAGTTCGTTGTGCACGCCCATGGTGCTGAGCGGGAGACCGAGCCGGGTACGGCTGGTGACGATCAGGTGCAGGTGGTGACAGCCCTGCTCGAGCAGGAATGCCAGCGCCGATCGCGTGTCCTCGTTGCTCACGCGGTGCCAGTCGTCGATGACCAGGGCGACGTGCTGGTCGGCGGAATGCAGCTTGTCGATCAACGAGGTGAGAACATATCGCTCGCGGCCGGCGCCATGGATCTCGATTTCGCGGACCAGTTCCCGGCCGAAACCTGGCTGCGCGACCGCGATGGCCTCGATCAGGTGGGTGAGGAACCAGATAAGCGTGTTGTCGTCGTTGTCGATCGTCAGCCACGCCGTTACCACGCCCTCGTCCCGCAGTGCCTCGAGCCGCTGGGCGGCGAGTGTACTCTTGCCGAACCCCGCGGGTGCATGAATGAGCACGAGACGCGGACGGCCGCTGCGGCGCAGGCGCTCGAGTAGGTGCGTACGCGGCACCGCCGCCCCCGGTGTGACCGGCGGGCGGTACTTGGTGGACGCGCTCGGCGGTGGCCCTGGTTCGATGCAGGTGCCACCGCCGGTCCGATATCGCAGGTATTCAGACACCCCGGCCCCGACCTTGTTCGAGGGCCGGAAGGGGCGGTCGTCGTCACCCGCAAGGGGCAACGGCAGGTCGGCCAGCGCGAGACCCATCCGGTTCCCGGCATCGCGCAGCACGGCACCCAGCTCGGCGGCGGTGGCAGGCCGATCTGCGGGGTCCCGGGCCATCGCCGTCTCGATCACGGCGCAGACCGGGTCGGGGACCCCCGTGTCCCGGAGATCCGGCAACGGCTCTGTGCCGATGCGCAGGAGTTGGGCGAAGACCTGTTCACCCCGGCGACGGGCGTAGGCGGGGTGGCCGGCGAGTGCGGTGAACAGGGTGGCACCGAGTCCGTAGACGTCGGTGACGGCCGAGGCGTCTGCGCCGCTGAGCAGTTCCGGCGCGGTATAGGCCGGAGACCCGGCCACCAACCCGTCCCGGGTTGTCTCGTCACCTCCGGCGATGCGGGCGATACCGAAGTCGGTCAGCTGTGGTTCGCCGTACTCGGTCAGCAGGATGTTGGCGGGTTTGATGTCGCGATGCAGTACTCCCCCGCGGTGTGCGGTTTCGAGGGCGCCGGCCAGCTTGACCCCGACGGCGAGTACCTCGGCCGCAGTCAGCGGCCCGTGCGCGGCGATCCACGATTCGAGGGAGTCTCGGCGATGGAACGGCATCACGATGTAGGGGCGTCCGGTGTAGGTGATGCCGGCTTGCAGGACGTGGACGATGTTCGGGTGCCCGGACAACCTGCCCATGGCCTGCTGCTCGCGCAGGAAACGGGCGCGATCCATGTGGTCCGGATCGGGACTCAGGACCTTGACGGCCACCACCCGATCGAGCGCGGGTTGCCGGCACCGATACACGATGCCGAAGCCGCCACGCCCGGCGATACACCCGTCCTCGAGGCCCTCGGCCGCCAGCTCCGCGACGATGTCTGCATCGACCCGGCGTCGAGTGTTCTCGGTGGCGTCGTCCGGCATGGTTGGCCCTCAGCGCGTCGCGGCCGGTTCGTCGAGGCGCCGCTTCCGGGGTGCCCGGCACCTGTCCATGGGGTCTCCTCGCGATGTGATCACCCCATTCTAGTGATGTGTCTCTGATTTAGCTGGTCTTGTCGAGCGCGACGCGGCCGCGCGCGACCTTGGCGAGGATGGATTCGGCGGTCGCGGTCCATTCGTACGGTCGGGGGTTTTCGTTATGCGCATCGAGGCATTCCTCGATCGAGGCAATGAGGTGCGGTCCGGAGTGAAAGACCCCGCGCCGCAGAGCTTTATCGGAGCAAACATTCGACGAGATTGAGCCACGAGGAGGAGGTGGGAGTGACGTGCCAGTGGAACCGGGAGGCTGTCGAGCCAGACCCGGGCCTTCTCGTGTTTGTGAATGGCGTAGTGGACCTACGACCTGCGCCGGCTCAAGACCCATGACCTGATCACCCGCATCGCCGGCATCGCCGGCACCCACCGGTACCACGTCACCGACCACGGACTCGACACCGCGAAGTTCCTCACCTGTGTCCACGACCGGATCCTACGCACCGGCCTGGCCGAATTCGCCACACGCAACTCGCGGCATGAAACATCAAGCAGTCGAACGTGACCCGATACACCACAAACTTGACCTCGAGGACCGGCTACGCCGCCGCTAGCCCTCGTTGAGGTTGGAGAACTGCCCGTCCCGGTCTGGGCGCCCTCGACGGTCTTCGCGTTCGCTTGCAGGCTGAACCCCTCGGCCTTGAGCAGATGCGTGACCTTGACCGCCGAGACCGGGTGTCGGGCCGAAGTCAGCCCCGAGGCAACGGCACGCTCATGGTCGCTCCCGATCACCGAGTCGTGAGATGACCGACATGAACTGCGTTCGTTGGGTCGCCGACAGCGGCGCGAGTAGCTCTTGCTGGATGCCGTCGAGCACGGCGTCGAGTTCCCTCAGTGTCGTCGAGCCAGACTTTGTGATCGACACGATCTTGCGTCGACGATGACGGGGGTCGATTTCGCGTTCGACCAGCTTGCGTGCTTCGAGTTCGGCGAGGACTGCGGTCACATCGCTGCGGTCGATGCCGGTGTCGCGGCCAAGGTCGGCTTGGCTCTCAGGTCCCCATTGCTCGAGTGCGGCGAGGAGTCGGTAGTGGTACCCACGCAGCCCGTCGCCGTGTTCGGCGAATCCCGCAACCAGTAGTGCGGACGCTCGGGCCGCTGCCCGGCTCAGCAGCCACGTGGGACGCTCCTTGAGTCGATCCGGAGTGCGGCCGGGGGTGGGGTGATCGCGCATATTTCCAAGCGTACACCCATTGTTGGCACAGCCAATGTTCGCCATGTTGGTCTTTCCAACATTTAGATCAGTCAACCAAGGAGCTCAGATGTCAGCAAGGACGGAGCGCGTGCTCATTGCCGGACGCAGTGGATCGGTGCTGGTCGACGCCGTGAAGTTGCTGCGAGACCGGGGATGCGGCGCGAACGCGACCAACCAGTTCGACACGCTGCTCGACGACTACGACATGCGCGAGGTTGATCTCGTGATCTTCGGCGGCATGGTTCCGCCGGACAAGAAGGAGCGCTTGCAGGCGGAGATTCGCACGCTCAACCCGCAGATGAAGTTCATGCAGGGATTGGGCGGTATTGCGCCATTGCTGGTCGCACAGGTGGAGGAGCTTTTCGGAGGAGGGGCCGGTGGTGTCGAGTACGACGCGGGTGCGCGAGCGTTCCGCGTGACCCTCACCGTTGCCGCTCCTGTCATGGTCCACGCGCTTTGGGCCACCTTTGTGCCGCCAGAACCGGTCGGTCACTCAGCGGTCGCGTTCGACGGCGAACTCGCCGCCGGCGCTCACAAGATTGCGATCCCCGACGAAGTGCCCCGGCTGGGCACGTATGCCGTCGTACGAATCGAGGGACGCGTATCCGCGTTCCAGATAGGCGAGACACCTGAGTCGATCAAGCGCATCGCTGCCGCTCAGACGCTGCCTGCGCCCGAGCATGTGACCACGCGCTTCCCTTGGGAGTGAGTGCTTCACACATAGCACCGGCACGTCCGCACGTTGCAGCCGCCCGGCAGGAGACGGCGACCATGGATGAGCGCCAACCAGTGCCGCTTCTTGCCCGAATCGATCGCCATATGCCATATGCCATGGTCCGACGCAATCAACAATCAGACCTGGTTATTTAATATTCGCCGCGACGCTCGCGTTGATCGATGCCGACGAACCCGTCACCGTCGCCGGCATCGTAGAGGCCAGCGGCGTCAGCCGCGCAACACTGTATCGACGGTGGCCCTCGTCGCAGCCGAGGCATGGTCACCAGCCCGAAGACCTTGCGCCTTCGACACGCCGGCGGGACACGTTCAACCCCGATCAGCAGACCCTCGTCGAAACGACTGTCTCCCATCTGACGACGACGGCCGATCGCGACCGGCTGGTCACGCGAGGCACATGACCCGGTCGGCCAGGCTTCTGGCGCTACCCCTCTTGATCACGCTGCACCCGCAACCCATCGTGTCCCTGCGGAGGTCGATCGCACCGGGGGCGACAGTGAATCCGACAGTTTTCGTTCGGCGCGACCAGCACTGCGATTGCGGATCCTCGTCTGACTCGGGCATAGGAACGACGGTCGGTCAGCCTGCTGCCCAAGCAGGAGTCCTCGTGAGAGGTATTCCGGCGACGGCAGACTCGACGCAGTCGTTGATGGTACCGAAATAGACGCCACGCCGGACGAGGCCCGGACCGTAATGCGCGAACTTTCCCGAATTGGTCATGACCGTTTTGACATCCTCGGAGAGCATGTCGGGGTTGAGCATACAAAGACACGTGTCGGTGCTGAATCGTGCGCCGAATTCTTCGACGGTCTGCGCCCATCCTTGACGGACAGCTTGATCAAGGACGAACTTGTTGGTGGTGATCATGAAGTCGACGCCCGGAGCACATTTCTTCCCCGCAACCAAACCGGCCAGTTCGGCACAATCACCCAGCGTGAAGTGCGGACTGCCTACTACAACGAGGTCGAGATTGGTTCCAACTCCGGTGGACAGACCCTTCACTGTGTCATAGAGCATCTCGCCTGTAATCTCGAATATCCTCGTCGGTTTCCGGCCGCCGAGGGCGGCCTCGACGGTGGGCGCCTCGGGGGTTACTCCGACCATATGGAACATTCCGACAGGTCCAGCAGTGGCCACGGCGGCACAAAACGATTTCAGGTCTTCCATGGACGGTTCGGTAGATATTCCATCGATTACGGGGATCAATTCGCCTGAATGCTTTCCGACGAGGTACCCCAGTGCGGTATAGAACGACCCGTCGAGCCGATCCATCGGCGGTACTTTGACCAGGAAAGAACCTTTTCGATTCTTCGGTAGATGAAGTCCGGCAAAAGGGGCACGGCCGGTGATGGCTGCGCAAATGTCGAGGAAGTCACCGTGGCGGTTGGTGCGGGCGCCGATGACTGAGTTCGCGTACACGATGGCGTTGGACTCCGCCCACACGATGTCCTCGCCGAATCGTGGTCCCGCCGGGAAGACGTACGGGGTGCAGGAGAAGATGGGAGAAGCCCCGAGATTCTCGAAGGCGGCGGCAAGTCGATTTGCCTTGTGTGCAAAGTCTTCGTCGATCCCTTGTGTCTTCCAACGTTTCTGGTCGATCGAGATGGAGTTGATCGTGGTCGGCACGCGGACCTGGGCACCTCGATCGACGAGTGTTTCGATAACTTCGAGGCTGCCGGGGCCGGTATAGATGCTGCCGCCGACATGCACGTGGGACACGTCGACGAGTTCGGTGGCACCCTGGATGCGTGCGATA
The DNA here is from genome assembly GCF_029269925.1 of Rhodococcus sp. T2V. NCBI lineage: Bacteria > Bacillati > Actinomycetota > Actinomycetes > Mycobacteriales > Nocardiaceae > Rhodococcus > Rhodococcus sp. T2V. Next base: position 5,595 of record NZ_JARJBD010000139.1, on the reverse strand, counting down.
CGTGCGACGATGCGCATCGCGATCTGCGCTCCCTCACCGCGTTCGCCGTCCAGCATCTTCCGGTCCTCGGATGAAAGCGTGAGTTCCGTCATCTTATTGTTGCTCCTTCATGCCCGAATGCAGTAACAGAACCGTCTATTGTTATGTCGATGCGGTCGGCTTCCAATGCCACGGCAAAGTCCTTGTCCGGTAGCACAGCGACCGGAATCGTTCGCTTGAAGAATTCTTCGGCAACTACCGAGCCCAATGCGATTATCTCGTCAACTCTGTTCAATATGATTGCGGCCGGCGCGTTTTCCAGGACTATAGAGTCGAGGAGCACCGCACTGCCCGTGCTAGAGCCTTTACCGTGCGGGAGAACAAAGATTTTGCCGGTGAGGCATTCACCGGATAGTGGGTGGCGGCGATCGATGACAGTGCCGGTGCTGGGGTCATATCCGCCCCAGAAGCTGATCATGTCTCTCGTGGCGCAAACCTGCCCGCTCGCGATACCGTCGACTAGCATCGTGGCGCTCAGTTCCATGCCTGCCGAAGTCGGCGCGCTCCGTAAGTTCTCATCAGCAGCAACCGTGGAGTTGGGCGCGACGTCCGACGTCGATTGCGATTGGACAGATTCATTCTCGTCGGTTCCAGTCATACTTCCTCCAGCGTTGTGGTGTGTGAGAGACGATCACATATCGAATGCATGTTGGGGGATACAGTGATCTTTCTGGGCGGACCAGAGCGTGGCTGGTGGGTTATTGCCCGGGCGTTCGCGGCTGGTGAAGATCACCTCGGCGGTCGGTTCGATTGCCGTCGATGTGATGGGTTCGCATGTCACGGTCACGGTGAGTTCCCCTTGGGCCACAGGGTGGTGGTCGGCTGGGCACCAGCGCGTAGTTTGACTGGGCCGCAATGACGTGTCCCGATCCGAGGGGCCGGTCGGCCAGCAGGAGAGCCAGGAGTTCGTCGAGGCGGGGTGGGACGACGTCCGCGACGTCGGCGGCGGGAGCCGTGAGCCGGATGGTGTTGGGGCGCAGGCCGGCCAGTGTGTTGTCGCGGGCTGCGGCCAGGGTGAACGATTTGATCGCGCCGTTGACCGAGTCGCGGGCCAGGCCGGTGCCGGGGTTGTCGATCGTGGTCCCTGCTCCCAGGCCGGTGACGGTGAGGATGGTGCCTGGTGTGGGGTTGTTCTGCATGGCCGCGGCCGCCCGGCGGACGGTCAGGAACAGCATCGTCATGTGGCTGTAGGTGAAACGTCCCCTGTCTGCGTGGTCTATGCCTGAGAGGTTGTGCGCGGTGGTTTCTGGGCCGGGCAGCCAGGCGGTATGGATCAGTGCATCGATTCCGCCGTGGTGAGTCTCGACGTGTGTGAAGGTCCTGTCGACTTCGGTTTCGATGGCCAGTCGGCCTCGGCCGGGTAGGCGGTGGCACCGGTTGCGGTGATCTCGGCGGCAACAGCTTCGGCGGCGTCGGCGGAGAAGCTGTGGGCGATGACCCGGCAGCCGGTATCGGCGAGGAGTCGGGCGGTGTGGGCAACCTTCGGGTTGTTCGACGCCGGTGACGAGGACGCGGGGCCGGTACGACGAACGGTCGGGTGTGCGGGGCAACGGGTGTTCCGCGGTTGTCATCTCACGCTCTCTGACGGTTGTCCTCTGACGCTTCTTGAGGGGAACCCGGTTCGCGTACGGGACGCGCACCGGGTTGGTGGTGTGTCAGTAGGCGGCGCTGTCAACCGCCCGCGGCTCGAGTTTTCCCAGGCCCGAGGACTCCTGGAGGGAGCGTCCCTTCGTTTCCGGTGCCCAGGCGATGCAGACGATCAGACCTGCGAAGGTGATGCCGGCGCCGAGCAGCATGGTGGTTCCCAGGCCGAGGTGGTCGAGGCCGATCGGCAGCAGGTAGGTGCCGACCGCAGCACCGATCCGGCTGGCGGAGGTTGCGATTCCGACTGCGGTGCCGCGGATCTCGGTCGGGAACAGCTCGGTCGGGTATGCCCATTCGAGGATGCTGGGTCCACCCGAGAACAGTGCGTACAGGCAGAAGCAGGCGATGACGATGGGAGCGGCGGCGTACGGGGCCAGGCCGAGGACGGTCAGGGGGATGATCATCAGTGCGAACGACCAGATGATCAGCGGCCGGCGGCCGACCTTGTCGATCAGCTTGATCGCGGGGACCAGACCGATCAGGAAGACCAGGCTGATCAACAGCGACCCGAGCACGGAGTCCTCGGACATGTCGAAGGCGGCGAGGATGGTCGGGCCGAAGGTGTAGAGGGCGAACAGTGGGATGATCTGGAAGGTCCAGAACAGGGTGACGAACAGGGTGCGCTTGCCGTACGGCTTCTTGAATGAGCTCCAGAAGTTCATGCCGGTGGGGGTTTCCTGTTCGGCGAGCAGATCGAGTTCGCGTTCGCTGGGCTCACGGCCGAGCGCGGAGGCGATGTTCACGCGAGCCTGTTCGCGGTGCCCGTTGCTGATCAGCCAACGCGGTGACTCGGGGGTGCCATGGCGGGCGATCATGATCAGCAGCGCAGGGATCGCTGCACTGGCGAGTACCCACCGCCAGGCGTCGTCGCCGAGGGCCTGCACGCACAGGTAGCCGACGATGTAGGCGGTGGATGCTCCGATGAACCACCACGCCATCAACAGACCCATGCACCGGCCGCGCTCTTTGCGCGGCAACCATTCCGAGAGCATCGCTGTCGCGATGGGATAGTCGGCTCCGATCGCGATGCCGAGTATCAGTCGCAGCGCGATCAGCTGCCACCCCTCCTGCACGAAGAGACACAGAATCGAACCCACCAGTAGGGCGGCCAGATCGAGGGTGTACATTAGTTTTCGGCCGATTACGTCGGTGAGCCGGCCGAACCCGAGGCCGCCGATGAACAGTCCGATGAGGGCTGCGGCTCCGACGATACCGAGTTCGGTTGACGTCAGGTGCAGTTGGTTCTGGATGCCGACGATGACGACGCCGATGTTGCCGAGGATGTAGCCGTCGAGGAAGGGTCCACCGGAGGACAGCAGTACGAGTTTGCGGTGAAACTTCCCGTAAGGGGCTTCGTCGATCACGGAATAGGTCATGGTGCTCATCTCCCGATGTGGGTGAGTCGAGGGGTTGGGGTGGCCGCTGTCGGGCAGGTTCGCCGAATCAGCCATTCAGTCGCATCCACGATGTGGCGGAACTTGTTTGTAATACAGTGCGGAGCACATGATCTCGTAGCATTGGGAGCGTCGCGCGCTCCGCACTGTGTTGTTCCGGTCAGAGGTGGTCTGGGTGTGTGACCGGAAATCTGTGTCGATCAGTCCGTGGTGGTCCACGGATTGCGGGTTCCGACGGTCCATCCGCCGTCGACGAGGATTTCGGCGCCGGTGCAGTACGAGGCGTCGTCGGAGGCCAGGAAGGCTGCGACCGTGGCGATTTCGCGGGGTTGACCGATGCGACCGAGGGGGGCCTTGGAGTATTCGGTGGGAACGGCGCCCTGCGGTGCGCCCATCTCGGTGGCCACTCCACCGGGATGAATCATGTTGACCCGTATGCCCTTCGGTCCGAGCTCGCCGACCGCAGCCTTCGACATCGCCAGCAGCGCGGACTTGGTCGAGGCGTAGGCGGAGGTGTAGTCCAGCGGCGCGAACGAGGACACCGAGACGATGTTGATGATCGAGCCGCGACCGATCTCCGCCATGTGCGGTGCGAGGGTCTGCATGCCGAGGAACACGCCGATCTGGTTGACCTCGATGATGCGCCGGTATGACTCGATGCCCGCCACCGCCCGCACCACCAGCTCGCCCGCACACCTGATAGGAATGCTCGGTGATCGATGCGGACAAAGGAGCTCGACCGGGGTCTCGGTGATGGGGTTTTGGTAGTAGATGCCGGCGTTGTTGATGAGCACGTCGATGTGTCCGAAGGCGTCGATGCCGGCGGCGAGGGCGTCGGCCCACTGCTGGGGGTCGCTGACGTCGAGGTGGACGGCGAGGGCGCGGTCGGCGCCGATGTCGGCGGCCAGTTTCGCGACGTCGTCGTCGAGGATGTCGGCAATGACGACCTTGGCGCCGCGCTCGGCGAACAGCCGGGCCTCCGCTTCGCCCTGTCCGCGGGAGCCGCCGCTGATGAGGGCTACCTTCCCGGTGAGGTCAGCCATGAGTGTCTCCGATCAGGGTGGTGGTTGCATCGATGGGGCGCACGGCGCTCGGCGTTGCCAGTGCACTCAGAATGTCTTGGGCGGCAGCGAAGCCGGACTGCACCGCGGTCTCGGTGTACCAGGTGCCGAGGAAGTCGCCGGCGAGCATGATGCGGCTGCCGCGCCGGGTGAGGGTGGGCTGCAGTGTGCCGCGGCCGGGGAAGCAGTACGCCAGGCCCTGTGGCCACCGCTGGACGATGGCCTCCTCTACCTGCCCGGGGAAGCCGGGGAAGATGTCGTCGAGGTCCTGGTAGTAGATGTCGAGGATCTCCTCGTCGCTGCGGTCGATCAGCGGGCGTGCGAAACGGGCCGGGGAGAACGCCATGATGCTGCTGCCCTTGCCGCGGACCGGTTCCGCCGCGCGGGTGGTGTTCGACATGTTGAAGAAGACGTTGAACGCGCGCTTGGGGGTGGCGATCGCGTACGAGGAGTCCCACCGTTGCGGGGTGGTTTCGTTGGTCAGGAAGGCGGCGCTGACGTAGGGACCGTAGACGATTTTGCTGAGCGCGTCGCGGACGTCGGTCTCGAGGTCGGGGGCAATCTTGGACGTGACCGGGGCGGTGGTCGCCAGCACTGCGTAGCGGGCCTTGGCCTCGTGGTCCTTGCCGTCGTAGCGGTAGCGGACGATCACGTGGTTCTTCGCGTGCACGACCTCGGTGACCTCGGCGCCGATCTTGGCCGACTCGCCGAGTCCGGCACCGATGGTCTCGGTCAGCGTCGACGGTCCGCCGACGATGTTGCGGCACAACCCGCCGCTGCGGTCCCAGACCAGGTGGAAGTAGCCGACACCGGCGCCCGCGGAGACCTGTTCGGGGTCGCCGGCGGAGCGGCTGACCGTGGGACGAAACAGGGCGTCGGCGTCGTTGGGCAGGTCACCGACGAAGTCGGTGAAGGTCTTGTCGCCGAGGAAGTCGTAGATTCGCTGCTGGCGAACCCGGTAGTCCTCGCCGTCGCGGGGCGCGGCAACCTTGGCGTACTTCATCACTGCCATCCGAACCTTGATTCCGGCGCGCATGAGGGCGGCGCGGTCGGACCAGGACATCGGCACCCGGAACGGATAGGTCTCCACCCGACCGGAGGTCAGCAGTTTGCCGTTCATCGCCAACCCGGCGAGGCTGCCCGGCACGGGCGTCGAATCGATACCGACCGAACTCATCAGGTCGCCGGTGGCGGTGCCGGGGCCGTTGTAGACGTGCGCGCCCCAGTTCAGCCAGTAGTCGCCGCGGCGTTCGGAGCGGATCCGGCCACCGAAGCGGGGTTCCTTCTCGAGCAGCAGGACATTGCGGTGGCGAAGCCGGTGGGCGGCCGAGAGGCCGGCGAGTCCACCGCCGACGATGATTGCGTCGTACATGATGTCTTCTTTCACTTTGAGGCTCAAATCGCCATGCACAGGCGGTTGGAGTCGAGGATGGCGGCGTGGATGTTGCGGCTCGAGA
>NZ_JARJBD010000138.1:0-19618 GCF_029269925.1 Rhodococcus sp. T2V | reverse complement strand
CAGCGCGGCGCGAATCACGTGTATCGACACGCCCTATTACCGAAATATCAGTAATAGGCAATCTGATGCTGAAGAGCTGAGACAGAAACGGCGACCACGGCTGTCGTCACGGGCTCCGCTTTCGTTGGTCCAGAGCCAGGCCCGTCACGTAAATGAAGATCACCCGCGGTGAGGGTTTCAGGATCACACCGCGGACTACTTGGTGGTGGTAGGTGCATACGGTGACCGAATTCGGCAGCTGAACTGAACGGGGCATGTGGATACTTCCGTTCAACCGCACGTCGCTGCCACTCGACCTCACCACCCAGATGCCCTAGCGCCGGGGAACGCTATGCGTGACAGCAGCGCCTTCCGTAACCTGAACTGCGGAAACGACTTCTCCGCCGGCGGTTGGGTTCGTCCGGCGATCAGATCCAGTCGATGTGGACCGAGTCGATGTGGTCGAAGTGGAACCCGAACTGGTCGCTGTACCTGTCGAAGCCCTTGTTCTCCGGGTAGTCGAGGGTGGCGTGCCGCTCCAGCAACGCCACGACCCGGGCGTGATCGTCGTTGGCCAGTGCGGCGGCGAGTTCGCGGGACTCGTCGCTGCTGAACGGGGTGTCCGAGTTCGCGAAATCCAACGTCCGGACCCGGTAGTCGTACCCCTCGTCGGCCCCGTTACGCACCATCACACCACCCCGGACCCGGATCACCGCCCGCTTCGGGGTTCCATCCGGGCGCAACACCCCCGCCCGCCTCATGATGTCCAGCGCCCTCACGGATTTCAGCTTCTTGCTCGCATCGGCCCGCAACTCGTTCGTCTCCCCCGACCGATACCGGGACACCGCGGAACGGGACCGCCCGATCATCGCGGCCACCGCATCGATACCGCCGAGGCGTTCGATCGCCGCACGCCGCTGCGCCCGCTCGAGAACATCCGCATGCGGGATCCGCCCCTGCTGCGCCCACCGGCGCAACGTGCGAGCCGAGGGCGGGGTGCGGCCGGCATCGATCGCCGCCTGCCGCAAACCCTCGTTCCCCAACTCCTTCCGTAATTGTGTGACCGACACCGTGCTGGTCAGCCCCGCCAAACCCCCGGACTTGACCTGCTTCGACTTCTCCACACCACTGGTCGCCGCGGTGGCAACGGACACCTTGAGGCCATCCAGACCGACCGCCTGCTGCGCCGGCTTCGTGGTCCGCGGCCTCGGCAAGTGCAGGGCCATTCAGAGCACCCCCTCCCCCTCGTCGAAGGCGAACTCGTCGTCGGCGAAGGCCGCCCGGATGACCAGATTCACCTCGTGCACATCCTGAGCCGACGCCAACGCGGACAGGAGTGGGTCGGTGAGGGGGGTGTCCTTCTCCACCGCCATCTTCCCCAACGCCACACTCTCATCCGCAAGGTCCTCCCCGTCGGCGAGCAGGTACACCCAGGAGTCGGTGACCGTCCGGATCGGCCAGCGGCCGTGTTCGCGGCCGATCCGCATCGCCACGCGGCGGCCCCGCCACCGGCAGTGCGCGATGATCGCCGCCCGCCACACAGGTTGGTGATGATGGGCCATCCGGGTCGCGGTCCACATGTCCGGGTTCACCATCCGCCCGATGTACCCCTTGTAGCAGGACCCGATAAACCGTTTCGTCGCCGCATCCCCGGTGTCCACCGCGGCTTTGCGGGCCTCACGCAGGATCTTCGCCCACTTGTCCAACACCCGGCCCTGCTGCGGGTACACCCACGCTTCGACGATGTCGAGGTCGCCCCGGTCGGCGCCGATCCCCCCATCCGCCACCGGGGCGCACAACCCGTCCAGGCTGACCGTCGTGACCCAGGTCTGCACCGGCTGATCGGCGAGCATGTGCGGGTGCGGCAACGGGAGTTTCTCGGGCAGCGACAACGTCCGCCCGGGAGGGAGGGTGATCCGCCACAGCCCGAACGGGGCCCCCTTCTCCCCCACCGCCGCCGCGGCCGCCGCCTGACCGGTCAGATGGGTGGGCTGCCCGTACCCGAACTCCAGCATCCCCGCCGACGCCAGGTACGCGGCCCGCTGGTCGATGGACACCAACCGGCACGCCCCGTCCAGGTCCTGTTCGTCGGGGACCCGGGTCCACCCCACCGCGGGTTCGAGGTCCCCGCGCGGGGCCCCGTCCAGCGGCGGCACCGGCCCCGCCGTCGCCACCACCAGGCCCTTGCCCGACCGGGTGCGTTCCCGCTTGATCTTGTCGACGATCGCGGCACCGGTCCGCGCCGGCGTCGGCCCCGGAAGCACCCCCAGGTGTTTCGCACACCACGCCAACCGGCGCCCCAACTCCCGCGCCGCCGGCAGGTCCTCGTCGGGAAGATACGTACCCGCCGCCGGTGAGCCGAGGATCCCCATCTCCCCGACCCGATTGTTCCAACCGAAGTCCTTGTTCCAATACGTCCACACGTACGGCTCGAGCACCACATCGACCATCGAGGTGAACTTGCCGATCGACCGGGACAGGTGCACCACATGCCCCGGATCTCCCCGCAACTCCCAGCCCGCGGTCAGCATCGGCGTCAACGTCGCCTGCAGCACCGCGGTCAGGTCGGCGGCGGCGCGGGTGCGCAGTGCCTCCATGTCGTCGAAGTCGTCCTCGGACCCCGGGTCGATCACCCACCCCAACGATTCACACGCGCCCTGGCCCACGATCCACACCTGCGGCGGCGAACCCAACGGTGTCAGGGCGGCCCAGCGCACCAGTTTGTCCAGCTTCTCCACCGAATCGACCGGACCGGTCAACTCCCGCCCCGACGGGGTGTACGTCCCGTCGGCGGTCACGATCACCGCATGCTCATCCGCCTCCACACCCACCGGCAGGCACTCCCACACAGGCCGACTCGCTGGTGTCGCCGGCTCGGTTGCCGGTTCGGGCTCCGGCGCCGTCGGTGGTTCCGGGGCAACGGCAGGTATCGACGGCTCCGGGGCAGCAATAGGTGTCGGCGACCCTTCCTCGGCGATGTCCTCCGCGTCGATCTCGTCGGCATCGTCGGCGGCAGGATCCGGGGTAGAGGGCTCGTGCACGTCGAACAGGGCAATCTGCTCCCACGGACGACTCATCGCTCTACCGCTCCCCGATCCGGCCATCAGGATCCGCCGGTGGTACGTCGTAGCGGTCCAGCAACTCCTGCAGCGCCACGTCCACGACGCTGGTGACCGTGAACTGCCGGTCCTTCACCAGCCACTTCAACCGGGCCTCCGTCGACGCCAACACCCAGGTGTTCAACTGCACCTTCACCGGACCCCTGCGGGACTCGAGCTTCGACGACAACGCGTCGGTGGACGCCGCGACGACAGGACCACCTCCCGACACACGGGCATCGTTGCGCGGCTTCGACGTTCGGGCCCCGTCGCTGGTCCGCGACGAGTGACCGCCCCGCTTTCCGACCTGCGCCATAACCCACTCCTTCGCCTGCCCACCTTGGCCGCCGGCGCGTTGCCGACCGCAGCTGCAGCCAGCCTAGTCGATACACGCACGAACACACGCTCCATTACGCGTGATGTTGCACGTAAATTTGCACGCAACGTGTACTGCCGACCGGCCCATGCTGGGGTTCGGTCGGACTGCTTGTTCCTATCGCCTGACCATGCGCGACATCTAACGATGCGTCACTCCCACGGCGTGTCCTCGCGTAGGTGTTGTCCTGCCTTGTGTGGGACCCGGCATGGCAGTCCGGTGCCGCCGTTTTTTGCAGGGCAGCCGCATCGATGTCGGCTGGCCACAGATTGTGTGCCAGTCACCGGTGAACTCGTTGCGCGCCAGGAACATATGCTCGCCGCTCTCCGCTGCACCTTCCACCGTGTGGTTGGCATACGTTCGCTGGACTGTCGCGTGTTCGGGGGCATCGGGAATCCACTCTCGTGCCGGGGCCCCGGCCCACTTCCATCGCTTGATCTCGAGTACTGCGCCGACGACGGGTGCGGCGGCCATCTCGCGTTTCCATTGCTGCGCGGCGTGGGCTTCTTCACGGGCGATCCGGTCCGCTTCCTGTGCTCGCTCGATCTCCCAGCGGCTGCGTCCCTCCGATCGTTTCCCGTGTGTCGCACAGGGCTTCCCCTTCGTGTTCACACATTGCGCACCGGGCGCAGCCCTGCAGACCGGGCACTCGTAGTCGGCCCGGGCACTCGTAGTCGGCCCGGGCGGGGTCGTCGACTACGACCACCGCGTCGTCGTATAACCCGGTACCCCGTGGGTCCACGAATCGGGAGAAGAATCTGGTGGCACCGTACGTGACCGACTTGAAGCCGCCGCCCCGGCCAAGCACCACCTCTGTGACCGGGCCGTATTTCCGTACCGCTTCCGACGGGCTCAGCCGCCCCGTAATCGCTACGTGGCCGTGCGCGGTCCACTCCTGCCCGATGACAGGTTCGCCGACCCGTGCCCAGGCGATGGGCTCGCCTGGGCAGTTGTCGTAGAGAACTCCGTCGCTCATTGCCTCATCCTGCCTCGTAACCGACATCCTCCGCGTCGATGATGATCACCACGCCGCGCTCTCGGATGGGATCTCGATCTCCTCGCCCACCCCCAGCCCACCGGGATCGCACCGCACCATGTATGCCTGGTGCCGGCGGTATGCGGCCTGCATGGCCTGCTCGCGTCGGTCGAACCACTCGACGAGGTCGGCCTCCACCCGGCCGTGCACGCTCCGCAGGACCACGTAGCGATCCTGGTTGACCGGTGAGTCGCGCATTTTCTCCAACCAGGCGGCGAAGGCCGCGTCGAGCTGGGTCACCGAGGACGTCGGCAACTCGATCCCCACACCCCAGGGGACGGCATACCCGCCGTATTGGGGCGAACGGTCCACGCCACGTGGATCGAAGACCAGATCAAAGTCGAGTGTCCTCTCGCGATCCATCTCGGCACCTCCCGACCGATTATCCCGCGCCACGAAGCGGGGAAGAGGCTGATTGCGCGTTCCCGGCACCGCTCATGGACCTGACCCGCCCGGCGACCGGGCACAGCCGTCCCGGTGGGGCACAGCCGAACTACCTGGTGCCGTCACCGGGCACGCGGGCGGCGGCGTCACCCTGATGGCAGACGATCCGCGCGGCTCGTCGACGATGTCGTCGGCACGGACCCCTCGCCACGTTGCCGGCATACTCGGTCGCCCGGACGGCCGGAGACAGGGCGGATTCACCCGGGCTGTGTCCGACACACGTCACGGTCGTGGCTCTACGCCGGGGTCGATGCGATCGAGGTGTGGTGGTGCGCGGCGGTGCGGGCCTGCTCGGTGCCGTCGAAGAGCCGTCCGAGTGCCCGGGAACCGAGACCGGCGAGATCGGCGGCGGGCACGGCGGGAAGACCCTCGTCGGCAAGGTGGTCGACGATGTCGGCGTCGTCGTCAACGAACCCGCGCAGCCATCGCGGATGCTGCTGTCGCACGAGCCGGCAGTGGAAGCGTTTGACCTCCGCCGCGGTCGACGACCACGCCATGGTTTGCGGTCTGCACAGCAGTGCCCGCCCGGCAGGAAGGTCGTGGTCGGTGAGCCACGCACGGGTGCCCGTGTGGGTGTAGTCGGGCCGGGTCGTCGAATAGACGAGGGTGAAGCCGAGTCCCTCGATCGCCCAGGCGAGGTCGAAACCCGAGGCGATGACCTCCGCGTCCGCGAGGTGGGAGAAGAACACCGGCCACCGCTCCGCCACCGGGCGCGCGAGTTCGTGCTCGAACGTGGACATATCGGCGACCACCCCGTCGACGTCGAGGAGGACGACTCGGTCGTCGCCGGGACCGCGCCGCGTGTACTTGCGAGGATGCCGCTGGCGTGCCATGGTGATCCCCCCTTTGTGTCCGTTCGGCCCTCCCAGTGTTCATGATATCCGCACTCGGGGGAACGCCCTGAGCCTCGTGTCGAAGGTCCGGATGGAAAGAGACCCGACGTCCGCTGTGTTCACGGCGTGAACAAAGGCCCTCGAGCGAGAGGGACAGCGCCGACACCGGCGGCAACATCATCCATGAAGCCCGGGTTTACGAAGCCCTGGATGAGCCCCCTTTAGCCTGCTGTAGCCGCGGTGCGCGAGCGTCCACACCGCGGGATCACGTGTGGTTTCGACCGTTCCGTCCGGGTGGTAGAGCGTCGAGGAGGCCACCTGCTTGACGAATCCGGCTGTACGGGCCACCGTCCGATCCTAGCTCCACGTTGAGCCGAGTCGCCGGATGACGAGGTCACCCCGGAGATGAAGGACCGCACCACAACCCGCGCGAACCAGCGGGCTGCACGCTGCGGGCCACGTTCGGCGTGACGGGGCATCGGCGCCCCTCGCGTTCACCGGTTCCGGCACCGACGGGTTGCCGGCCCGCACTCGCCGGGGGGTGTGCTGCGGCGCGCCGCGGCCGCATCGAGCGATCAGCTCAGTCCTGGTCGCCGATGAACTGGTGGAAACCCGGAACCGTGAACGCGAGGACTCCGCGTTCGGGCGCGTACACGAGGCCCTTCTTGATTAGTTCGTCGCGCGGCACGGACAGCGCCGACGCGCTGGGCTTGCCCATCGCCCGGGCCAGGTCCCGGACGACGACACCCTCGCCGTCGCCTTCCTCCGCCAGGGCCCGCAGCAAGTCCTTTTGCGCCGGTGTCGCACGGTCCCACCGCGACTGGTAGAGACCGGCATTGACTTCCTGCCGCGCGACGTCGGTGCCGACCCGCGCGTCCTCGACGGTGAAGACCGAACCCAAGGCGTTGTTCCACACCGCCTTTCCCACCTCCTGCAGGAAATAGGGGTAGCCGTTGGCTGCGTCCAGCGCCACCCGCAGTGCCGCCTCGTCCCATTCGGCGTCCCGCTCGATGACCGGTTGCACGAGCGCCGCCCGCGAATCCGGCTCGCTCAGGGTCGACAAGGCCCGGAACTGATACAGCCGCTCGGCGTAACTGTTGGCGGTGGCCAACTGCGACGGCAGCGACGGCAGGCCCGCGCCGACCAGGAACAGCGGCAACACCGGCGAGGTCTGACTGATCTGATGGAGGGCGGTGCTGACCGCCGCCAGCTCCTCGGCCGTGGCCTCCTGCAGCTCGTCGATCAGGATCAGCGCACCGACACCCAGCTCCCGCACGGTCTCACCGAGAACGACGAACAGGTCGGTCAGGTCGGTGGACAACCGGCCGGTGTCGGCGAACCCGGCAGCCGGGTCAATATCGACGCCGAGGGTGACCACACCCACGTTCAGCGTCACCGTGAACGAGGTGAACACGCCCAACAGGTGGGTGAGCTTGTGTGGGTCGAATCGCCGCGTCGCACCCCGCAGGCTGGTGGCGAGTGTGGTGGCGAGCTCCTCGGCCATGGAATGCCCCTTGCGGACCTCCAGCTTGGCGAGGATCCAGCCCCCGTTGATCGCGGTGCGCGCGAGTTCCCCGATCAACACGGTCTTGCCGACCCCGCGCAGTCCGGTGAGGATCCAGCTGCGGTCCCCCTCGCCCAGTTCGGTGATCCGCCGGCGGACGATGTCGAAGTCCCCGAACAGGGTGTCGCGACCGGCGAGGATGGGCGGGCGCAGACCGGCACCGGGTTTGAACGGGTTGAGGACCGGATCCATTCATCAGACATTATCAGCCTTTATAAGAAGTCCCTTTATAAAGACCGATAGGATTGCGCCTCGCGTGCACCCGCCGCACCACTGACCAATCCAGCCTGGTGATGCACGTGCCGCCGGTGCCACCCGAACCGCCGACCGGCGTGCGTGATGTGATGCGGTCCACGGCGCCGGTGATTCTTCCGGGCCCGCCGGCACGGAAGTGGAGGACCGAGATGACCGGAGTCGACCACCTCGACGTAGTCGGGGCACAGTCGGTGCTCGAGGTCGCCGAAGTAGTCGCCGCGGTGCTCGGCGCCCGGATGGAGATGGGCGGCGAACCGGGCCGCATCGTGGTGACCGGGGTACCCGACCCCGCTCTTCGGGTGGTCATCGAACTGGCCATCCACGACCGCGGGCTACCCGAAGGATGGACCCGGCGAATCACGATCACCCACGACCGCAGTCGCGACGAACGCCGCCGCTGGACCCGGCACCTGCACCGCTCCCTCACCGAACGCCGCGACTGGACACTCACCTCGGCATGACGATCGGGTCCAGATAACACCGGCTCGCGCGGCGAGCCCGCGGCATTCCCCAGGGGTCGGTCACGAAACACGCCTCGAAGTTCAGGCGGTGCCGGAAAAGCCATGACGGCAGACCGGCCACGTGGTCGTCTTTCATGGTGCGCCACAGTCGTTTCATGACCTGCCATGGTCCTCACGGATCGTACCCTCGTGTGGGATCTACTGTTGGCGAAGGTCACTCGGACGGCGGCGCTGTGCCTGGCGCGGGGTGTCAACGGACACGAGGAAGTCCGGGCGGGGGCGGGTGGTGGGTTAGAGCATGCGGTGTGGGCGGGTGAGGGCCTTGGCGCGGCGCACCGAGATCCGTGACCACACCGCCTGCTGCAGGCTGAGGGTGGCCCATCCGGCCAGGGCCATCCCGGACAGGTTCACCAGCAGCTGCAGGGTACTGCCCCAGATCGCCGAGCCGACTCCGAACGCCGCCCCGAGCGCGATGTTTCCGGCGGCAGGGACGGTGGTGACCGAGATGAACACGCCGGTCAGCCCGACGGCCTTGGCGGAGGTCAGGGACAGCACCCCGGCAGCCGCCGCGACAACAGCCACGATGAACGACCACTTGTCGGGGGTGTAGATGAAGGCGGTGCCGGGCCGCGGCCCGATCACGTCGTCGAGGGTGATCCATCCCAGCGCCCGCCCCGCCAGTGCCAGGACCGTGGTGATGAGAATCGCGACGGTGAAGCCGATCAGGAGGGTGCGGACGGCGATCGTCAACAGCACGAACCGCCGGCGCACCAGGGCGACACCGAGGGCGGCGATCGCCCCGAACTCCGGGCCCAGGACCATCGCGCCGATGACCAGGATCTGCGAGTCGACGACGATGGCGATGCCGGCGATCACGGTGGCCAGTGTCATGAAACTCAGGTAGGTCCAGTTGAGTTCGGTTTCGTCGTAGGAGCGTTGGGCGACGTCGGCCCACACCACGCTGTCGGCGCTGCTGCCGGGGGTGGCCAGTTCGGCCTCGAATCCGCTGCGGGAGAGCCAGGTGCGGACCGGTTCGATCTCGATGCTGCCCACGCGATGCAACCCGATGCCGCGGAGCCGGTCGATGACGTCGTTCGCGGCTTCTCGGGCGACGTCAGCGAGGATGACGTCGCCCGGTGGGCGGAGCGAGGCTCCCGTCATCCGGGCGAGCCCGCTCACGGCGGAATCGTGTTCGAGGATGTCGACCACATCATCGGACAGGGTGGTCGGTGACAGGATCCGCAGGTGCAACATGCACACAGTGTGCCGTGCCGGGCGGAGCGGACGAGTGTGTTCGCGCTGCCCCCGTACCGATTCCACGACGAAGCGGTCCGGCGCCTTCCCACCGAATGACCGGTCGACGGCCCGTGGGCCAAGCGGGCGAGACGGAGGTGACCCCGCCGGGGCCGTCGACGGTGGGCGGTCAGGCGAGATGTCCGGGCATTGGGGTGCCCCGACGTCGGGGGGTGACGCCGGGGCAGGGGTTCCGAGAATCGAATTGGGGGGAGGATTCCCGGAACTGCGCACAGAGTACACACCGCGACCGACAGGACATCGTGCGGCTACGGTTCCGCGGTCCGGCCAACGTGCCCGGGGTTCACACTTATTCGCGCATCCCGTCGGCGAGCTCGAGGACTCGTCCCAGGTACCGCGTCATGAAGGCATCCAGCGCACGCCGCGACAGCTCGGGGTAGCCGGCCTTGCGGAAGTAGTGCTCGAGATCGACGAGCTTGGTACCGATACACACGCGCTGCTCATCCAGGTTCACCAGCTCGCCCACCAAGCGATCGAGTACATCGGCCTTGCGCAGCACACTGTCCATCGGTCTCACCTCGGCACTGAAGTTGGCGCGGGGCGGGCGCTTCCCGAGGCGCTTGGCCTCCACCCGCCCCGCAGGGAGAGCGTAACACGTATTTCGAACGTGCGTTCGAAGAAGTCATCGTCCTCGGTTACAGCCAGGTTCGGGGAGAAGGCCGCACAGCAGCCCGAGGACCTCTCCATCGCGCACAGCCGACGGATCGGTGGTCTCGGCGACAATCACCGCCACGCCCCGATCCCGGCCGCGGCCGCCCACCCGGCCCGAGAATCAGCGCAACGCAGCGCACACACCGATTGTGAACATTCGTGTCCACCAGCACGTGCCGTTGCCGCCGTGCGGGTGATCGCGCAAGGACGCCGTGAACGGGTGAACTTGTAGCCTTTTGCTGGTGTCCGCTCCCTCCGGCGACCTGCCCGCCGAGCAACCTCCAGTGCTCCCGTTACCGACCACACTGGTGCCCTCGGCGCACCCGCATATCATCATGACCCCGGCGCGGACCGGCACCAACGTCGCACTGCGGATCCACACCTCTCTGACGGTGTTCGAGGTCGCGGCCGAGCCGTGGGCGCCGGCGGTCTCGGGGTTCGTGGTCACCGTGCTCGTGCACAGCGTCGACACCGCCACCGGCCTGCCCCGGCATCTCCCTACCGCCGAACCGAACGAGTGGGCGCGGGCGATCTTCGCCGACATCGACGCCGCCCAGGGGTATTTCCTCGGCGCCGTCGACCCGGACACCGGCGAGCACCGGGACGGGCAGCTGGCCTACCGGCTCTACCTCGATACCGACCGGCAGGCGATCCGAGTGCCCGCCCAGGTGGTCGGCTGTCCGCACTACCGGATGCGCGCCGGTGACGGCGATCCCGAGATTCGGATCGTCACCACCGCCTGACCCCGCGCGCTGACCGTCGAGCCGGACGAGAGTCGGAGCGTTCCCGCTTGGCGGTATGTCGTCTCCCACGGTCGAAGGAAGATCCTCGCAACCCTCCCCGGCTGTCGGCTGTGTGTTGCAAGCACCCGGCTCGGTTCTGGTGCCTATTGCGAACCCAGCTGGCTGCGCAGAAGCGCAGTCTCTTCTCGAATTTCCTCCGGCGAGCGAACCAGCCGCCCCAATGGTGTGACGCCGCGGGAACAGAACCGAACGCCTTCGAAGTCGAATTCCTTCATGACCTCGGCCCGCTCGAGCAACGCCTCGATGTACTCCTCGTGCCGATCACCGGTCAACGCCGCCACCAGCGCCTCATCGATCAACCGCTCATCGCGCTCCGCGGACGATTCCCCTCGTGCAGATCGACCGGACCGACGAAACCACGCAAACATGCACTCCCCCTACCAGTATGCCGACACGGTAACCCATCGCGGCAACCAGATACCGGGCGAGGACGGCCGACCACGATCGCCGAGCGGGCGCCGTTACCTTACGGGCCGGCGGCGGTACGGCGCCTGGCCGGAATCCCATCAGCGTGAACCACACGGTCGGGGCGAGCGATCAACACCGTCGGCAGGCTTCGCCGCACAGGCAGCACGACGATGCCCACCGCCACAAGCGCGAGACGAACAAGGGGGATGAACCGGTCGAATTCGCCTCCAGTGGCACAGCGATGCCGGCTCCGGTACAGCGCCCACACAGGTGAACGCTGCCAGGCCGATCAGCACTGCGCGAAACGACCCGACCAGTCGCTGTTCGTCGCGGGATGCGTTGGCGCTCATACGACCCCGTGTCGTGGTCAGTCGGGGCGACGTCCGGTCACCCTCCGGATACCCGCCCGAATGACAGTCCGACAGGTTCACCGGGGCGAGCGAAATTTCTCTCCCGTGTTCGGTGAACGGAATGGGTCGACGATTCGTGGTATCAGGTATGAAGCTCTCCGCAGCTCTGCCGGCGGCTGCCGTCGTCGCGGCGTGTGCGCTCACCGCCTGCAGCGATGACGGCGGCAGCACCGGCGACTACGCACCCACCCCGACGATCACCCACACGATGGCGATGCCATCCTCCGACGGGGCGGTGGCGGCCGGGGCGAACGAGATCGTCATCTCGGGATTCGCGTACACGGTGCCCGCCACGGTGGCGCCCGGCGCGCAGGTCACCATTCGCAACAGCGACACCGCCGAACACACGGTGACCGCAGACACCGGCGGCACGTTCGACGTCGAGATCGAGGGCGGCGAGACCGCAACATTGACGGTGCCACCGACACCCGGCACCTACCCGTTCCATTGCACGTATCACCCGAACATGCACGGCGACTTGACCGTCGGGTGACGAGGTCATCGCCGAGCCGGGTTCTACCCGATGGGAATGGCAGCTCCCTGCCCGCGCCGCGCACGGTGGATGAGGCGCTCGCGGGCACGCTCGACATCTCCGGTCTCATGATCATGGCTGCCGTGAACTCGACGCGGCGGTTCTGCTCATCGACGACGGCGTCGAACACGCGCGCGGTCAGGACGGTTCCTGCACGTTGGACAGGGCTACCCGGAAGATCCGTGAACCCTCGGGGGTCCGGATTCGTGACATAGGTTATGACCGCTCAACACTCCGGGGCGGCCCCGAAAGTACGACGGGACGTGGTCGACCGCGCTGGTCCGCGGACTGATCCGCGAGGACGCGCTGCGCTCGTCGAGCTACTCGGACACCGGCTACATCGACCTGCTCGAATCGGATCCACCGACCCGGCGCACTCTCGCGCAGCGCGCGATGACCAACAACCGGGTTGCCGCCGTCTACGAGCGGCAGTGGCGGCCGATCGTCGTCGCCGCGCTGAGCCTGCACGGACTCTCAATGGTTGACGAGCGCGCCAGGGCCGCCGCGGCCCTGCACCTCGACGGCGAGCAACGAGTGCTCGACGTGGCGTGCGGTCCGGGAAACTTCACCGATTTCTTCGCCGACAGGCTCGCCGGCGACGGATTCGTCGTCGGATTGGACACCTCACTGCCGATGCTCGAACGCGCAGTCCACGACAACCCCCGCCCGCGCGCGATCTACCTTCACGCCGACGCGCTCGAGCTTCCCTTCGACGACCGGACATTCGACGCCGTGTGCTGTTTCGCGGCGCTGTACCTCGTGGCGGAGCCGTGTGCCGTGCTCCGCGAGATGGTGCGGGTGTTGGCGCCGGGTGGGCGGATCGCGGTGACGACCAGCTACGGTCGCGAATCCTTCCTCGTGCGGAAGGGACTCGAGCTGGGCGCAACGCTGTGTGGGGTACGGGTCTTCGACCGCACCACCTTCCCGGCCTTCCTCGCCGCCGCTGGACTGCTCGACGTCGACCAGCAGCTGCGCGGCATCTCCCAGTTCGTCACCGCCCGCCGGCACGAGTGACCGGTTCATGACGAGAAGGACGCGACCGGCTGCGCCTGGCCCCCGAGCCACCGTCCGATACCAGTCGTTCTCGGTGCTCGAGGTCACTCCTGGGGGTTCTCGGGCCGGACCGGTCCGCGGCCGTGCAGCACGCTCAGGTCTTCCTCGACGGGCCCGCGGACACGGGCGTGGCGCTCCGCGAGTTGCACGACGCGGACGGTGATTTCGTACCATCGCCATCGCCGCCGCGAACAGCAGTTCGTCGCCAGCGGCGGCGAGTGCAGGGCGAAGACGGTGTGCGACCCGGCCGGATGCGGCCAGGACTCGAAATCTCCTGTGGCGCTGTGACCGACCCCAGGTGGCCCAACTACCGGCAGCGGCTTTCGACCAGCGGGTGGGTTCGAGCCATGGAAATACTCGCCATCATCGTCGCCTCATCACCGTTCCCTGCGACGCTCTCCTGTTGGGTGCGGTGACACTGGTCGAGCAACGGCGCCAGAACAAACACGGCCACCACCCGCAACGGTACCGTCGATTACACGTCGCCATCGCCACTCCCGATGAACGAACAGTGTCCATCGCCCGACGATCCGAAACATCACAATCCGGGTATAGACTCTGAAACATGTTGTTGACCACACTTTTTGGTTCATTGCATCCTGTTGGTTCGAGATGTCCGGTACCGTGGCCCGATCTCAGTGAATTCTCAACGAGGAACGCGTACCGTCGGGCGGCCATCTCCTTCGATGCAATTCGAAACCCCGTGCCCCGCAGCTCCGAATTGGAGAATCGGCGAATTCTCGACGGGTGCCGTCCCGGTTGCCGAATCAGGAAAATCACCATTGGGGTCAAGCAGAACGCGATCTCTTCCGAGTACTACCAGCCTCATGCCTCACACGGGGCGTGATGCTATCCGGTAGCGGATCGGCGGGGATCGACTCCGGATCGACGTACTCCGGATCGATGTGCTGGCGCCGATCGGCCCTGGATGGTCCAACTCCCGCGCCCTGCGCGGCGGTTGTGGACTATCTGCCTCTTGCGGGATTGATTACCGAGCTTCATCGACTATCGTGCGAATCGCGTCCGTCACGAGTTGGGGCTGGTAGACCTCGATGTTATGACCGCTGTTCGTATCCGTGATGTGCTTCGCGTGGAGGGACTTCGCCAGCAGATCATGAGCTGCGAGCCACGCTGCAAATGTCGGCAGTGCACCGAATTCTTTGCTTTGCGCTTCGATCGCCTGACGATTCGGGGGCTTGTCTGAACTCAGCACAACGGCAGGCGCATCGGGCATCGCAGGTGCGGCGCGGATCTCATCCATGGCGTCGATCAACTCGACGGCTTCTGTCGTCCCATCGGTCGTGCTATTCAGTTCGTCCCAGTTCGTGAACTCTTCCGGCGTCGTCGTTTCGGTCTCGAACTCCGAGACGACATCCTCCATGACGAGACCGGATACATCGTGGGGATACATGCTCGCAAATAGCCTGACGATCAGGCCTCCGTACGAGTGCCCGACAAGAACGTAGGGCCCCGATTCGCCGGCAGCGCCCAACACCGCGTGCAGATCCGAGAAGGCGTTTCCAACTCGGTGCGGTTGGGGCACCGGGGTAGAGGTCTCCGGGTCATCGAGGCCTGTGCCCGGCCGGGAATACGCGCAGACCCGGGTAAATTTAGCGACCGAGGCAAACACGGCAGTGTCGCTTCGCTGCAGGTCTCCCTTGCCGAGGGCGACCTGATCGTCGGGCGCCTGCCGCACGGGGTCGGCGGGATCGAGGACCTCTCCCCAGCCGTCGTTGGCCCCGTTGCCCTTCCCTGCGATGAGCACGACCGTGGGAGAGCCGGTACCAGCGCATTCGATAAATATCGTGCGACCCCCACCGATGTCGACCAGGCCAGCGAAATCGCCTGTGCCCTCAGGCTGGATCGCCCCGCCCCGTCCCGCGTCGCTGGCATGCGACGATGCGGAGGTGTCGGAAGTGCCGCCGCTGCATCCTGCCGCGGCGAGTGATAGGGCGATCAGGGCGGTGGCGACCTTCGAGCGCATCGAGATCGCACTTCCCATCCGGAGGTTTCGTCCTACGACATCGTCGGTAGTGCCTCGGCACGGTGCCCGAAGTCCCGTAGAGATTGAGGCAGCGGACCAGTGAAGCCATCCCGGGCGGGCAACATTCTGGTTTTGCATGCGACCTCCCGGCCATAGTGCAGGTCCGGCCGCGAGTGGCGCGATAAACACCGCCCCAACCAAACGAACCCGCAGCCTTCGTTCGACGACCCATCGCACGCTCACTTCGACGATTCGGGCTGTCCGCGCCGTCGACATGCCGCCCTGAAACCGACTCGGGCCATCTTCGAAGACTACGCGGAGGCTGTGAGCCGCCGACAGTACCGAAATCAAGATTTACGGCATCATTCACAGACCGATCCGGTTGCTACATCGTTTCCGCAGCGGCGATAGACGCAATGGGTCCACGAAGTGCAGGAGCAGGCCGATGCTCGTCTGGCCGAGCCCGCAGAGGCTGCGGCGTCGGAGGCCGACCGCCTGCCCTGACCGATACCGCCGTCGCGCAGGCCCGCACGATGAAGGCCCACGGTGCCACCGTCACACAAGATCGCCGAGGTGCTCGGCGTCGCACGCTCGACCGTCTACCACCGCCCTCTGATCGGCGCCGTGCCAAATAACGTCCGCAAAACTGCCAGATCACGCCGGGCGTTACATCGCCAACGGACGGTCGATCGTGTTGGGGCGTGGTTGCCGGGTACACGACGTTCTTCGGCCCGGCCTGCCGACCGCCACGTGTCCGGCCTCGCCGAATGGCAGCTCAGCGGTGAGGTCCCTGCAACTGGTACTCGATCCGTACGGCGGCTGAGGTCATCAACCTCACCCGTACAAGGCGATCTGGCATGACACCACCGGCCCATGCCGATGGGAGCTGTTACGTGACAGAGGAACGAAGAACCCCACACGAACTTTTAGCTATCGGCTTCGTGTACCCGACGACGAGCAACTCGACGCCCGTCAGATCAAGACAAGGACAGTCGACGCTGTTACGCGGGCCACCAAGATCGAGAACATGACAAACTGGACACGACCATCGAGGCGTGTTGCCGCACATTTTATTTGGTCCAAGTTGTCCGATTAGCCCGGGATGTCCGGTAACGAGGCCCGCTCTCAGCGAATCCTCAACGAGGATCGCGAAGGTCGCATAGCCATCTCCGTGGATACAGCGAAAATCCCTGCCCCGCAGTGTCGGAATCGAGTCGCAACGAATTTTCGGGCGGGTGCCGTTCGGGTTGCCGATGATCGACCTTCCACCTGTTACGCGGTCCACCAGGATCCGGATGGTTAGGTGGGGCACCTGTATGTAGCATCGTTTTCTTGGAAACGACATTCCGCGACACGTGCAACCACAGCCGTGCTTTGGCCGTCAGGTTGAGGGTCGTCGACGGAGTACCGAGGTCAACGGGTGTCGGTGCTCACGCCGCGGGTGGTCCAGCGCATGTGGTGGAGTTTGTATAGTTTCCTCGGCGCTCGGAACGACTCGGAGCGGAGTCTGGATGGTGAAGGGGGCTCTGTGCTGGTGCGAATTCCGGGGGTATACCCCGCGCAGCATGATTCGTGGGTGTTGGTCGAGGCGCTGAAACGGGAGGCTCTCGGGCCCGCTTTCCGGGTGCTCGATCTGTGCGCCGGGTCCGGGGTTTTGAGTGTCTGCGCTGCCGAGCGAGGTGCGCGGGTGACGGCGGTCGACGTGTCGCGGCGCGCGGTGGCGACTACATGGATCAATACCCGGCCGCACCGTCGTTCGGTGCGAGTGGTGCGCGGTGACCTCACCGAGCCGGTCCAGGGCGAGCGTTTCGATCTGGTGGTGTCCAATCCTCCGTACGTCCCCGCCGAAAATGATCGGGTGCCGGTCAGCGGGGCCGCACGATCCTGGGATGCGGGCCTGGACGGTCGCGCGGTACTCGACCGGATCTGCCGGCAGGTACCGGACGTTCTCGAGGCCGGTGGGGTGCTGCTGCTCGTGCAGTCCGCGTTGAGTGGGATCGAGAAGTCTCAGGCGATGCTCGAGGAACAGGGCCTGCACGTGGATGGCGTGTCCCGGGTCGATGTCCCCTTCGGGCCGGTGCTCGCGGCCCGCCGGGACATGCTCGCACAGCGTGGAGTGATCGCTATCGGACAGCGCAGCGAGGAGCTTGTCGTGCTGCGGGCGGTCAAGTGAGGGGACGAGCGGGTGCCTACGCCCAGCGTGTGATTCCCCGTGCGTGGCCGCGAGTCGAGGACCCAACCCCGTCGCCGGCACCGACCTGGGTGCGTGGTGACAGACGAGATGCGACGAGATTCGGGAGGCCGATGTGACCGCCCATACCCTGCAGGAGCCGGGGCACGCACGAGTGATCCCCCTGACGGCGGCACAGCGCTCGATATGGTTCGCCCAGCAACTCACCCCCGACGTCCCGTACGTCATCGCCCAGTACGTGGAGCTTCGCGGGCCGGTCGACCTCGACCTGCTGGCCGAGGCGAGCGAGCAGGCACGCCGCGAACTCGGCGGCGGATTCATCCGGCTGGTCGACGTCGACGGGCAACCGCACCAGGTCCTCGGCGCCACGGCGGCAAAACCGGTGCCCGTGGTCGACTTCCGGGGCGACTCCGTCGAGGCGGCCGGGGCGTGGATGCGGGACGAGAGCGCAGCGTCGATCGACATGTACGGCGAGTCGTTGACCGTCTCGCACATCCTGCACCTGGCCGACGAGCACTGCTACTGGTATTCACGCGCCCACCACATCGCGTTGGACGGGTATGCGGCGATGATGTCGATGCGCCGGGCGGCCGAACTGTATGTCGCCGCCATCGACGGCATCGAAGCCCCACAGCGCCAGGTGATCGACCCGGAACGGATCCAGCTCGAGGATGCGGAATACCGCTCCTCCGCCCGGTTCGGTCGGGATCGTGACTACTGGCAACACCAGGTGCAGAATCTTCCCCCGGTGGTCGGCCTCGCCCCGCGGCTGACTGCGCCACCGGGTGCCACGGTTCGGGTGGTCGGCGATGCCGTTCCGCTGGAGCCGTCGCCCCACGCGCACGGGCGCGGGCATAATCCGACGGCGCTGATCGTGGCCGCGTTCGCGGCGTATCTGGCCCGGATGGCCGGTGTCGACGATGTCGTGCTGTCGCTGCCGGTGTCGGCACGCACCTCGGCCCGGCTGCGGGACGCGGGTGGTTCGGTGTCGAACGTTCTTCCGCTCCGGCTGGAGGGAATCGGCGCAACCACGGTGGGCGACGCGATCAGGGTGGCTAGAGCGGCGCTGACCGCAGCACTGCGCCACCAACGGTATCGCCGCGAGGACATCGGGCGTGAGATCGGCTCGGAGGGAACCGGTCTCGCGCATTTCGGACCGGTGCTCAACCTGATGCTGTTCAAGCAGGAGATCACCCTCGGCGCGGTGACCGGCCGGGTGCGGGTGCTGACCACCGGGCCGACCGCGGATCTGGCGGTCAACATCTACCCCGGACTGTCGGATTCGGTCCCCCGGGTCGATTTCGAGGGCAATCCGGCCCTGTACGACGCAGCGGAACTGGCCGGCCATCACCGCCGATTCACCACCTTCCTGGCAGCGTTCGCCGCGGCGATCGACACGGAGCTTCCGGTCGCCGATCTCGACCTCTTCGCCGCGGGTGAACGCGAACAGTTCACGCCGGCCATCGGTCTCACCGGCAGTGATCCGATCACCCTCGATCGGCTTCTCACCGCGAACGTCGAGTCCAGCCCGGAGGCCATCGCGGTCCGCGACCGTGGACGTGCGGTGACCTATGCCGAACTCGACCACCGCGCCAACCAGATCGCCCGGGCCCTGATCGGGCAGGGAATCGGACCGGAAGACCTGGTGGCGGTGGCGGCAGCGCGGTCGTACGAGTCGGTCCTGGCACTGTGGTCGGTCGCGAAGACCGGCGCCGCGTATGTGCCGATCGATCCGACTCATCCGGTCGATCGGATCGCGTACACGCTCGGCGACTGCGGCGCCGCGGTCGGGCTCACCCTGTCCACCGAGCTCGAGCATCTGCCCGATCACGTCCGGTGGCTGATCCTCGACGACGACAGTGCCTGGGGCGATAGTCCTGGCCTGGGCGTGACGGACGAGCATCGTGTCCGTTCGCTGCGGGTCGAGCACCCCGCGTACGTGATCTACACCTCCGGGTCCACCGGACGGCCCAAGGGTGTGGTCGTCACCCACCAGGGTCTGGCCAACCTGGCCCAGGAGATCCGCGACCACTACGCGGTGTCCGCACCCTCACGCGTGCTGCATTTCGCCTCCCCCAGCTTCGACACCGCCCTGGTCGAGGTCCTCGCCGCAGCCATCGCCGGTGCCACACTCGTCGTGACACCCCCCGAGGTGTACGGCGGGCAGGAGTTGGCGGCGCTTCTGCGCGCCGAACGCATCACCCACCTGTTGTCGACACCGTCCGC
>NZ_JARJBD010000137.1:0-19680 GCF_029269925.1 Rhodococcus sp. T2V | reverse complement strand
CACCAAACCAACCCGGACGCAACAATCCACCACACACGAGGAGACCCGAGAGAACAACACCACGGAATGGCATCAGATCCACTGAGTCAGGACAGGTACGAACCGAGTGTCCCGGCTCAATGAAGGTGGCGAAGAATCACTGAATCTGGCGAGGGCGGCCGACTATATGGCGGACAGCTCAGCGAACCTGGCGAACCCGAGGTGCCCACCCGCGAGCGGGAATGATTCGACGCACCAGAGTCCCACGCTCGCCAGATTCTTTGATCCAAACGTTGCCGCGGCGACTCAATAGACCTGGCGAACCGCGGGCGCGGCGGCCGTGATCTCGCCAGATGCACCGAGTCAGGACACCGAGGTACGACGATTGCGCACCGACCGTGCGCCAAAGAGCGTGGTGGCTGTGCGACAGCAGCTGGGGAACCAGCGTATGCGTGGCGGACCGCCACCTGAGGTCGCTGGCGGCGGCGAGGCCATCGCGCTGGTTCAGAAGATCGCCTCCTTGAGCAGCTCCATGAAGGTCGAGCTGGGCTGCAAGCGGAGCGAGAAAATGACCAGAGACTCTCGACTTCCGTGTCACACAGGTCCGCCTGCCGAGATCTTCCTCCGAACAGAAGGAATCAATCAGCGGCAAGCCTTATGCGCCCGCACACAGGGAGGAACGCATGGAAATGAAGGTCGCTCAGCGAGCGTGCAACGCACGGTGGTGGCGGCACCAATCAGCCGAGAATGACACGTCGGGGACTGCACTTTGGCACAGCAGATCAGGCAACCTGCCTGGACATCGTCGACTGAATCTAGAAGGTCATCGCGATCGCCCGCCATCAATCCCGAAACGGCCAACATCGAGCTGATCCGTGAAGTCACACTTAGAAAATGCTCGCCGTCATTCTGGCACAGCGATCGGCGACATCACTGATTCAGCTACAACGCAATCCAGCCTCTCCGATCCCGTGCGAGCCACCATGAGAACCCGCCGTCCACCAGCGCCCGCATCGCGGATCGGCGCCCAACCATGCTCCCAGCGAGGCGATGCCATTTGACCCAGTAACTACCGCGCGACCCGATATCTACATTTCATAGCGCAGACCCTGAGAGGCACGAAAACCCCCTTGGTGGGGGTGGTTTCAATTCACGAACCGCTCCGCGGCATTCGTTGAGGAGGACTTGCCGGTCCTCCGCAACCAAGGGGGTGAAGGCCTTGCCGAGCCGTCACGTTCTCAGAGGGTGTGTGTTGGAAGTTGACCGCTTCCGACACTCGTACTGCATTCCCCGAAGGGGCTACCTGTGCCAGGTACTTCGCCTCAGGGTAGCCCATACCCTGAATCAGCACCAACACAATCCGTTTCGGCCGCCGATGAGCCGCCGGTCGACCCCGCCCAGTCGCGCGTTCCACAGTCGGTGGAAGTCGACACGTGGGAAGCGTCCGTCCACGCCGCCACCCAAGCCGTCGACGAACTCCATCAGTACAACCGCGACACCGGGCAATGCGGCCACTCCTTCACCCTTCCCATCGCACCGGGACGTGAAGCCACCATCCCAGTGTGGTCCGGACGGGCCGAATGGCTCCGCCAACTCCGTCACCACGTCACCCACACCGCCACCGGCCAGGCCGCACTCACCACACACAGCATCAGCGTCGAACGTCTTATGGCTGTCGCCGCTGTCCACGCCCGTTTCGCGACCTCCAGCACCGGCCGTGGCGTGTCCGCGTCCCGGCAACTCCTTGCACACCATGCCGGCGTCTCACTCTCCGTCGTCAACCGTGCCCGCCGCGTCCTCAAAGCACTCCGCATGGGTTTCGAACTCGAGCGTGGCCGCACACTTCGCACCCACGAATACATGGCGGCCGAACTTCACCACGGCGGCCAACAACACCAGGCAGCATCGGTCTGGGCACTCAGCTCCCCGAAGCACGTTGTCGACGCCACTCCCCCACCCCCACACCCGGCACGACGTGGCCGCAGAACCCGCGGCGCTCGACGTCTCACACGTCACAACGTCCGACGTCAACGACCGACCAGATCGGCAACCGCAACCGATCCCCAGGCCACCAGCGCTGACACCCTATCCCCCAGTACTTACGTTCCTCATCAATATCTTTCGTTACGAAGTACTCACCAACGCGCACGCGCGAGGCACCGCGAATCCACCCGACAACCCCGCCCCATCGAACTCCAGAAAGCCGCTGCCACTCTCGTCGCGAACGCACCCGGGCTCCTCGACCAGCGCCATATCGGCCGCATCTGCGACGTGCTCGAGCAGGCCGGCATCGACACCACCCGCTGGACGGGTCACGACATCGCACACACCCTCGACCGCGACACCGCTCAACGCGGCTGGACCTGGCCAGCACCCGCCGACATCGCCGCACCGGTCGGCCTCCTCCGCTGGCGGCTCACCCAGATCAATTGGACCGGGCCCTCGCCCAGCGAACTCCGCAGAACAGCCGACACAGCACGACGCCGCGACCAGGCATCCCGACGCACCGCGATCGCACACCGCAACGCCACGCAAGCAACCCCCGAGCAGCGGCACGCCGCGCTTGCCGCGATCCGCCGGACCCTCCACCAAGCCCGGCAGAGGCGAGTCGATCTCCGATGAGCCACGCCGAAGGCGTCTGCCCAGCTCCCGGGGCACTGACCCCATCGATCGGGCACGTAAGGGAACATCTGCGAGAACGACCACGGTGATGCACCGTGCATCACCCGCCCACCCTGGAAGAACAAATCTCCAGCTGGGCGGTCGAGAATCCCTCCAGGCGCG
Source organism: Rhodococcus sp. T2V (assembly GCF_029269925.1). Classification (NCBI taxonomy): domain Bacteria; kingdom Bacillati; phylum Actinomycetota; class Actinomycetes; order Mycobacteriales; family Nocardiaceae; genus Rhodococcus; species Rhodococcus sp. T2V. Next base: position 16,917 of record NZ_JARJBD010000137.1, on the reverse strand, counting down.
ACGTAGGTTGTAATCCGCATCGACGATGTTGAGCGAAACCAATCTCCACGGTCTTCGATGGCGCCGAAGCCGTAGCCGATCGAGACGGCGGCAACGGCCACGAGAGGGCGGCGAACCCCATCAGCCCCTACGGGCAGTCGATGGCGCCCTCAAGGTCACCCTGCCCGAGCGACTCGCCCTGGCCCGCCAGCACCAGCTCAGCCACGTCGCGTTCCTGGAACTGCTCCTCGCCGACGAGGTGTCCCGGCGGGAATCACGCTCGGCCACTTTGCGATCGGCGAAAGCCGGTCTGGATCAGTCGATGCGGATCGGCACCTGGAACGCCCTCGACGACCTCCGCTACGACCGATCCCTGCTGTCGGATCTGGTGTCGCTGCGGTTCGCCGAGGCCCGCCACTCGGTCCTTGTTCTGGGTCCGGTTGGAGTCGGAAAACCCACCTGGCGACCGCCCTCGGGCACGTGGCGATCCAGCGGCGGATGACTGCGCTCTACGCCCGGGCGGACAAGCTGTTCGCCCGTCTGCGCGCCGCCCGGCTCGACAATTCGGTCGAGGCGGAGATGCGGCGCATCGCCACCGTCGATCTCCCGGTCCTCGACGATTTTGCGCTGCGGCCCCTGGACGCGACCGAGACCAACGACTTCTACGAATTGGTCGTGGAGCGCCATCGCCGCAAGGCGACGATCGTCTCTTCAAATAGGTCCCCACATAAAGCGCACAGGTTCGTGCGAACGTGTGCACGGTGCCGCCTGAAATCTCACAGGTCCGCGAGCAGGGTGGGATCGACGCGGTCGGCGAAGTAGGCCAGGACGCCCTCGGCGCTCATGCCGTAGGTGGTGGCAATCAGATTGGGATCGTGGCTGTTCGTCAAGGCCAGCAGTCGGGAGGCGCGCAGGGTGGAGATCGTGGTGTCGGCGGGGTCGAGGAGGTGGCCGAGGTAGGGCTGGGACGCCGGTGTCCGCCCGGATCGGGTGATTTTGGTGACGATGACGTGGGGATTGTGGGTGCCGGATGTGCGGTGTTCGAGGCATCGGGTCAGTGCGGCCCAGGTCGCCGGGTCCAGCGGGATCGGATGTGGGCGGCGGCCGAGCCGAACCGTGTGGTGCTGGGGATCGATGTCGGCGAGCTGCAGGTGACGCAGTTCGTGCTGTGAGGCACCGTGGATCAACGCCATCAGGCCGACGAGGGCCTCGTTCGGCGCCACCTCGGTGGATGTGCACCAGCGCGTGAACAGTTCGCGCTGTCGCGAGCGCGGCAGGGTCCGTCCATGGAATCCGCGGGGCTTGCGCACGCGCAGCTCGGTGGTGGGATCGATCAGGATGAGCTTGCTGCGGCGAGCGAAGCGGAAGAAGTGGCGAAGTCCGCCCAGGCGGCCGCCGGCCGGCGAGACCTCGGCGAGGTAGTTCTCGATCACGGCCTTGTCGACCTGCGCCCAGTCCTCGATCCCGTGTCCGACGAGATGGCATGACAAGTCACGGATCTGGGCCAATCGCTTGTCGATGGTGGTGTCGGTGCGGGGCCGGGTCCCGGCGCGGCTGGCGCGGTCTCGTTCGTCGAGCATTGCTCGTTCGAACGCGGCGACGGCGGGCCGCAACGGTTCGGGCACGGCCTGCACGCGTCGCGCCCGGCGGCCGGCCGCGAGCCGCTGCGACTGGTCGGTGGGCAGGGCAAGAGCTCGGGCGGTGAAGAAGTCCTCGAGCATCTTCGCGAGCGACCCGATCGAGCGGCCGGGGACGCGGGCCTGGTCGAGTAAGGTCTGCGGCATTGCCCGCGGCTCGGTGCGCAGCAGCGCCCCGAGCTGACTCACCAGACGTGTCGCCTGCGCCGGACAGTACCGACTTGACACATGGATGGTGAAGTCCCACAGCCAATTCGGCGGATCATCGAGTTCGGCGAGGAGGTGCTCGGCGCGGGTGTAGGGGCGTTGGGGGCGGCGTTGCCAGCAGCGGTTGCACAGCCTCGCCCCGCCGCCGCGGATCACGCGCCCGCATTCGGTGCATGCGGCGGCCGGCTTCGGCGCCGACCCCGGTTGTGAGCACGGTCCGCACCAACCGGTGTGTTCGCGTAAGTAGCCGTCGCGGCCGCAACGCGGACAGCGTCGGCGGGCGGCGGCGAGGTCGTGACGGCGTCGGCACCGCAGGCACCGGGTCTCGCCCTTGCGGCGCACGACGGCACCGCAGTCGTGGCAGGTGCGCGAACACGACCGGCATCGCCCGGTGTCCGGGCTCAGGACCCGCTCGATCCCGCAGCGGGGGCACGGCGACTTTGCCGCAGCGGCGACCGCGTTGTGCCAGCACCGGCAGCACAAATCGCGGCCTAGTCGGCCCCGCGGCCGCCCGCACCGCGAGCAGTCCCCGACCTTCACAGCGGCGGCATCGACCGGCCCCCGACCGACCGGGCCGGCGCCGGCGGCGCCGCCGCAGTCTGCGTCGGTGAGGCGGACTGCGCGACCGGAGTGGTGTCGACGTCGAACAGGTCGTTCGGAGTGCACTCGAGGGCGGTGCACAACGCGAGAAGGGTGGAGAGTTTGACCTGCGCGGGTTCCTTGGTGAACAGCGCCGACACCGACGCCGACGAGAGCCGCAGGCCGGCCCGCTCGGCGAGCAGCCGGCGCAGCTGGGTACCCGTCCACACCTCCCGTTGCGCGGCGGCCATCCGCAGTTTCCATCTAATGTGCATCATCATCTCCCTGCAGGAACGCGACGGTGTCGGAGATCGCGCTGCGGTAGGCGTCCTCGATGAACGTCTCCGATGGACGGACGTACCGCATCGTCGACCCGACGGACCAGTGTCCCAACATTTGTTGTATCGCAACCAGATCCACGCCACGTTCGTAGTTGTGGGTGGCGCACGCGCGGCGCAGCGCGTGCGGGCTGAACCGGTCGGCCGGTGGGCAGTGGTCGAGGCCGTGCAGGTATCGCAGGCGGTTGCGGATCGTGCCCCGGGCCAGCACGCCGCCGCTCTGATCGCAGAACAGCACCGCCGACTCGGGCAGCTTCGGGCGGACGTCGTCGAGATACCAGCGCAGCACCAGGTCCAAGTGGTCGAGCATCGGAACCCACCGCGGCCGCGGACCGGAGGTGTTGGCGCCCTTGCCGAACCGCACGTGCAGTTTCCCGAACGGGCCCCGCCCGAAATGCACGTCGGCGATCTCGAGCCGCGACGCCTCGTCCGCCCGCAACCCGGCGTGATACAGCGTTCGGAACAGGGCATAGTCCCGGGCCGCGGGAGCGTACTTGCGGGCCGAGCCGATCCGTTCCTTGAGGAAGTCGAAGAACTCGTCCACCCGGGTCACGCTCGGCGGCGCCAACTGCTGCGGGGAATCGTCGCCGACATGGCGACTGGCGTTGAACTCGTCGATCGGGTTGGCCAGGCGGACCCCGAACAGCGTCTCGATCTCCCCGGCACGCCGGGTGATCAGGTAGCGGTGAAAACTGCTCAGCGCCTGAACATATCTGCGACGAGTCGACGCCAACAAGCCGTCCGCGGCCATCGCCCCGACCACCCGATCGACATCATCGGCGGTGGCCTCCCACACCGGCTTGCCCAACGCCGCCAGCATCCGCTCGAGCTCACCCGTCTCGTTCTCGATTGTCACCGCACTGAAACCGCGGACCACCCGCGAGGTCACGAACGCCTCGACGCATTCGAGTTGGAAGGTCAGCGGATCGGTCGACGCGTGGGTGACCTCGACCGTCTTGCCCTGCACCACACGAAATGTGTGACTCATACCACACAGGTTAAGTCCACCTTGCTCGTCAAGGTGGTACCGACACGAACGGAATTCCACCTCGAAAACTGTCGACTCCCCAAACCGGGCTGAATGGCCAGCTCGCAGGCAATTTCCGAGAGAACGAACCTATGCCACTTCCAATCGAGTGGCTGTCGATGACCACCGACGCACTGCTCGCGCAGTCGGCGATCGACCGGCTCACCTCCGCGGCGCACACCCTCTTCAACGAGGGCCCGTCCTACCGGCAACGCACCCGCCCGGGACATGGCGCGGTTGACAGTTCAGAAGGCGAGGTCGATGCTCGATAACACCTTCGGGCGGTCCCATGCTCGTGGCAACGAGGTGGTCCCATCACCCTGGCAAGCGACATTCCTCCGACTCGACAGCCGCAGAACTGCTCCGTGACTACCGTGATCGCACCGCCGAAGAGGAAACACGAGCCGAACGTGATCGTCCGGCGGATCCCTCGGCGAACTGGTCCGGCTGGTGGTGGTCGACTCCACCTACCCGATATTCGTCCCGGTTGCTGTTCGACGGGACCCCGGGCTGGTGTGTGGTTCGTCGAGGACGCATGGGGTGGGAGCGCGCCACCAGACGTCGAGTGAACATCCCCGCCGTCGCTCGCGTGTACGAGGTCGACAGCGCGCAGGCGTGGGCAGAACTGTGCAGACTGTTCCCCATCGAGGTCACCGCGCAGAAACGCCACGACTGGTACCGCACGACCGGACGATCAGGACGATGGGTCATCCCCGACTGGCCGCGGATCGCCGAACGGTACGACGGCGGGCACCTGACCGTGGCGGGATACCTCGCCGCAGCGGGCACCGCAATCGCCGTCGACAAAGACACGGCGAGCGTCAACGCGGGATGGGCGCCCGACGAAACCTACTGGCTCACAGACACCGTCGCCCTCGGTGCCGATTTCCGAACCTGGCTGTGCGACAACGACGGGCACCAGCCCTCCTGGGCGAGGAAACACTTCGCTAAAGCCAGGCGGTCGTCAGCGAATCCACGACTGCGTTCCGCTCGCCTTCTCGAGGATTCAGCAAGCGAATCAGCGCTCGCGGTTTCACCTCACGAGCGTACGCAAGCGGTGCCAGGATGACCCGAGCTCCCTCATGATGACAGTGAGTAGCCGGATAGGTGTTGATGGAGGGTCGCCCGTCCGATGTCGAGAATGACCGCCATCGATCTAGCTCCTCGAAGTGCGCAAATCCTGTGACGTCACTTTCTGCAACGTCCCGATGATTCCGCCGTACTATAGTACGGGTAGGCGTATAATAGTACGTGAAGTGCGACATCCCTAGGGAACGGAATCATGGATCTGATCCGGCCGCTACAGACAGTGACACCCACGCTCGACGGCGACGTGCTCGCTGCGCTGGCAGCCGCATCCGAGACGACATTCACGACCGGTCAGCTGCACCGGGTGCTGCACCGCCATTCCGAGGAGGGGATCCGGAAGGTGTTGCAACGATTGAGCAAGCAGGGCACGGTGCTCTCCTCTCGGGTGGGCAACGCGTTCGTGTACCAACTCAATCGTGAGCACCTGGCCTTCCCTCATGTCATTGGCCTCGCCGGTCTATCTGGGGAGTTCCTGCGCAGGTTGGAGGCGCGGTTGGCCGGCTGGGACATTTCCCCGATCTATGCCGCCGTGTTCGGGTCAGCTGCACGCGGCACGATGACGATCGACAGCGACATCGACATCTTTCTGGTCCGGCCGGACGACGTCGCAGGCGAGGTCTGGGATGAGCAGGTGACGGAGCTGATGGCCGAGGTGACCAGATGGACCGGCAACGACGCGCGGGATCTGCAGTTTACCGAGAGTGAGATCGCCGGCCGCGGCACGGACGAGCCAGTCCTGCGGGATGTGGCGACGGAGGGGCTGACGGTGGCCGGTTCACGGGCCGGTTTCACGCGGCTGCTACGTCGGGGGAATCGGTAGTGGGGCGGACGCGGCCGTGCGACCAGGCGGTCCGCCGGGGGCGGCTGAGAAAAGCCGAACAGTTCTTTCGCCTGGCCGAGGTCGGTCGCGACTTCGCCGACGAGCGGGACAATGTCGATGATGCGGTCGTGACGTTGTGGGTGCACGCGGGCATCGCAGCATCGGATGTCATCTGTTGCGCGCGACTGGGTAAGCATGCGCAGGGCGAGGACCACAAGGATGCCGTCACGCTGCTCGGGTCCGTCGACCCGGCCATGGCGAAACACCTCAGCGTGCTGCTTGGCCTCAAGACGAGGTCCGGTTACACCGATACGCCGACGAGTCGTACCGAATCGAAGCGCGCCGAACGTGCCGCCGAAGCTCTGATCGAGGCGGCCCGTCGCGCGCAGGCTCAGGCCGGGAACTGAACGTAAGACCCGACACTGGCGGACATCGGAACCAGGGCCGATCCAGCGAAGAGCCCCGACCGATCAGTGACCTTGAGGACGCACCCGTAACTCGGACTGGAGCGGGCCCGTGGGCCGGTCGGGGCGGCAGACGAACAGTCCCCATCGACGAAGCGCCCCACCGTGACGGAGGGGACGGCGCCCGGTGATGGCTGCCGGTGAGACTCCGAGCCCGCAAACCGGGTGCGCGGCCTGCCCCTGCTGTCCCGCATTCGGAGTTGAAAGAGCAGAGTTTGAGGCGTGTAGTAGGAGCTGACGTCGCTTCCTGGCGGCGCACCCGAAAATAAGAATCGCCAAGGCGACCGGGATTCGCGCCCGACTGAGCTTGGTCGGTTTCGCCCCTTTCGAAGGCGGCTTCGCCTGTCGAGGACGTGACCCCGACCTCGATCTCTTCGGCGCCACGGAAGGTATGACCGTGCTGAAACAAGCGATGAAGACCCCGCCAATGCTGGCGAAGATTGTCATCATCGGAGCACTTACGGTGGTTCCGATGTCCGCAGCGGCAACACCCGCTGCGGCTGCCCCGGTGTCGGGGATTGTGCACGTCGATCGGAACTGGGATCACCCCCGAGGTGGGGACGACGACCAGGACCAGGACGACCAGGGCGAGAACGAACTCAATCCGTTCGGTGGGCTGTTCGGCCGATCCAATCCGTTCGACGGTCTGTTCGGTGAAGCCAATCCGTTCGGCGGCATGTTCGGTGGATCGAATCCGTTCGGCGGCATGTTCGGTAGCAGCTGAGCCAGCTGTGCGGTTGTGTTCGGTGACTGAGACTTCGTCGGATGCGAACCTGCCCCGGCCTCCCTCGACGGGGCTTCGGACGTAGCACGTCCTCGCCCCCGTTGCGATACGTCCGCGTACATGTTCCGATCAGGTTCGGTGAGGACAGGTCGAAACTCGCCGGCAAGCTCGACTTTCGTCTCGTTGGCGAGGAAACGCTGCACCACACCGAGCTTGAAGTTGATCGAAAACGAATCCTTGTCCGGTTCGGTCACCAACGCTCCCTCGAACCCGCCTCTCCGGTCGTAGAGGCCTTCGCATTGCCGAACTGCTGACACCCAACTGAGCAGTGACCGAGCGATCGGCCCAACCGGCCTCGAACAACGAGATCGCCGCGGCCCGCTGATCCTCAGAAAGCGAACTTCGAACACCCATCGAACTGCTCCCCGAATGTCGGAACTGAAGTTCTCAGTCCAACTTCCGGGGAGCATTATCCGGCAGGCGGATGGTGACTAGTCCTTACCCGGATCCACCTTGTCGCATGGCCCACTTGCCCCGGCAACCCACCGAATGCGCAACAATGTCCACCATGGCGAAGCCGAGCCCGCGCCGGAGAGTCGATCCCCCGGTCGCAGCGGAGGAGACCACGACGGACACGCCCGCCATGGTCGAGTTCCCCTCCGAATCCATCGAGGCACTCGTGACCTACCTACGCGGTCGCGCCGACGAGATCGGTGAACTTCTCGCCCAGCGGTATCGTGAGAATATTGTCGAATACCGTTCCCTTCCAGCAGGCTTCATCGAACAGGATGTCGCCCCGACTGCGCGTGAGAACCTCGAGGAGATGCTGTCCGGGCTCACGGTGGACAGCGATCCCCTGGTGCAACGCGATGACCTGCTCGCACCACGATTCGACAGCTTTCGTAACAGTGCAGTACGCAGGTTCCATCAGGGAGTGCCGGTCCAGGCGTTACTACACGCGTACCGCCTGTGGGGCCACACCGTGTGGGAACAAGTGCAGATGGCACCACAAATCCGTGCCAACCCACGAATCGGATTACTGGTCGCCGGGCGCATCATGCGACACGTCGATCTGGTCTCGACCGCGGTGGCCCAGGCATATTTCGAGGAAGCCTCCGGGGTCATCCAGGACCGGGAGGTCGTGCGCCGGGACCTCCTCGAGGCGTTGATCTCGGGTACGGCGGACGTGGGACGGATGCGTCGGTTGTCCGACTCGTTCGGGCTCGATACAGGGGCGCGGTATTGCGTCGTGGTGGTGCGCCAACGCCAGCTATCGCAATCTGCACCGACCACGCTGCGGGAAGTACTTGCTCCCGTCCGTGAACATCTCACCCCGGATGAGCCCGGATTTCTCGCGGGGGTGCGCGATGAGGAGATCGTCACGATCTACCCTCTGCTCCCCGGCCGGCATCACCAGGACACCCTCCGCATGCAGGCGAACGCGCTCGCACAGGCTCTGCGTCCGTTCTTCGTGGGAGTCAGCCGCGGGCACACGGGCCTGGCGGGCGTGGCCGAGGCGTACGGCGAAGCCCAGGATGCAATTGCCGCAACCTCCGTGACAGACAAACCCAGGGCGTACTTCTACTCCGACGCGTTACTCGATCACATCGTCAAGTCGAGTGCGTTCAGGGACGCTCTGTACGAGGACACGATCCTGCTCCTCGAACGCCACGACGCCGAACACAACAGCGAACTCCTGCAGACGTTGAGGTCGTACTATCGCAGCGGGTTCAATCTGTCTCACACTGCTAAATCTCTTATTGTGCAACCTAATACGGTTCGTTATCGGCTGAAGAAGGTACACGAGATCACCGGGCACGATCCGTTCGCTCCTGACGATCTGGTTCTGCTCGCCCTCGCCCTCCGCGTCAGCCCCTCGTAGGGCCGCCGATTCGACTTCGGTCACCGCATCTGCGGGGCCGCAGCCCTCGGTGCCAACCGGGTGCCCCACGTTCCCTGTTTTGCGTTTTTTGCAAAACAGGGGCCGGAAGTTGTCGATTTCACGTAGCGACGGGGACCGGTCGTCACTCCTAACGTCTTCCCCAACAGGTCGCTCATGTGACTCAGCTCATAACCTTCAGGAGATGTTGTGACCACTACACCCTTGTCGGACCTCGACGGTCTGGTGTGGCAGCCCGGTCAGGTCGAACTCGATCGCAGTCGGATCCTGGTGTTCGCCCGGCACGTCGGCTGCGCCGATGTCGACGCGCTGGGTGCGGCCGCGGAGGACGACCCCGGCTGGTTCTGGGGCGGGGTCGCCGACTGGCTGCAACTCGAGTGGCAGCGCGAACCGGTACGTGTGTTCGATCAGCTCGACGAACCGCACACCACCCAGTGGTTTCCCGGGGCCGCACTGAACATCACCGATAACGCCGTCGACCGCTGGATCCGCGCCGGGCGGGGCAACGACACCGCGCTGTCCTGGGAACTCGAGGACGGCACCCGCGGGCAGTGGAGCTTCTCGCAGCTCTCCTCCGAAATCGACAGGGTGGCCCGGGGATTGATCGACACCGGAATCGGGTTCGGTGACACCGTCGGCATTCAGTTGCCGATGGTGCGCGAGGCCGCGGTGGCGCAATTGGCGTGCGCGAAGATCGGCGCGGTCGCCATCCCGATCTTCTCCGGATTCGGGGCCGCCGCGGTGATCGATCGCCTGCGGATCGGCGGCGCGAAGGCCCACATCATGTCCAACGGGTTCCATCGCCGCGGCAAGGAGGTGGGGATCTCGCCCGGTCTGCCCGAAGCCCTCGCCGACCTCGAGACCCTCACCTCCACGATCGTGGTCCCATTGCTGGCGCACATGACCCCGGCGGACCTTCCTGGGCGACTGGATTGGGACGAGTTGGGCATCGGCGCTACCGAGGAACCGCTCACCGCGGCCGAGTGCCCCACCGACCACCCGATGGTCATCGCTTTCACCTCGGGGACAACCGGGGCGCCGAAGGGTGTGGTGCTCGGGCACGCCGGATTCGCCGTCAAGGCGGGCAGCGATGCCGCATTCAGCTTCGACGTCGGGCCGGGCGACGTGGCGACGTGGATCACCGACCCGGGCTGGATCATGAGTCCGATCATCGTGCTCGGCGGTCTGATCGCCGGTAGCGCCGTTGCTCTCTATGCCGGCACCCCGGACTGGCCGGACACCGACCGGATCTGGGCCATGGTGCGCGACCTCGGGGTGACCATGATGGGGGTCTCCCCCACCCTGGTCCGGTCGTTGATGGACAAGGACACCCATCCCGAGCTGCCCCTCGACATCGGACTGTTGCGGGTGCTGGCCTCCAGTGGGGAGGCGTGGACCCCGGACGCGTACGAGTGGCTGTACGCGAGGGTGGGCCAATGCCGGATCCCGATCATCAACTACAGCGGCGGCACCGAGGTGTCCGGGGCAATCCTGTCGAACACCACCGCCCAACCCATCCATCCCTGTGGGTTCGCAGGCCCGCTACCGGGAATGGGCGCCGACATCGTCGACGCCGAGGGACAGAGCCTGGGCCGTGGGCTCGGTGAACTGGCGCTGCGCCGGCCGTCCCCCGGGATGCCGCTGACGTTCTGGGGCAACCCCGACCGCTACTACAGCACCTACTGGAACCGGTGGGCAGGCACCTGGTACCACGGCGACTGGGTCGAGGTCGACGACAACGACATCTGGTACGTGCGCGGCCGCAGCGACGACACCCTCAAGATCGCCGGAAAGCGCTTGGGACCGGCCGAAGTCGAATCCGTCGTCAACGGCGTCGACCACGTCATCGAGTCCGCGGCGATCGGCATCCCCGACACCATCAAGGGCGAAGCGCTGGTGGTCTTCGCGCGGGTCACCGACGCCCAGCAGGGGACGCACACCGACTTATCCGCCGCCATCGCCACCACCATCGGACAGCAGCTCGGCAAACCACTGACACCGAAACAAGTCCACATCGTCGACTCCCTGCCCCGCACCCGCAGCGGCAAAATCCTGCGCCGGGTGATCCGAGCGGTCTACCTCGGCAACCCCGCCGGGGACACCTCCTCCCTCGACGATCCCACCGCACTCGACTTGATCAGGAACCTCGCATGAACCCACGCAAATTCGGGGCCATCATCGGCGCCGCCGAGGTGGCGGCCCGACGCAGCACCCCCGGCATCTCCACCCTCGAGATGATCGCTCAGGTGTGCCGGGCCGCGGTCGCCGACGCCGGCCTGACACCAGCCTCGGTCGACGGCATCATCTGCGGACCACAGGTCGGCGAGACCCCCCAGCACGTGCCCGCCACCATCGCCGAATACCTCGGATTACAACCACGATTCGCCGACATCGCGGACCTGGGCGGGGCGACCGGCGCGGGCATGGTCTGGCGTGCGGCCGCCGCCATCAACGCTGGCATGTGCGAGACCGTGCTGTGCGTGCTGGGCAATACCCGCGACCCCGAACGGGTGCCGCGGTCCCCCAACCGCAACCCGATCCGGGAATTCGACGTCCCCTATGGTGCCAGCGGCGCGAACCAGGCGTACGCGATGATCGCGCAGAAGCACATGGCCGAGTTCGGCACCACCGCCCGGCAGCTCGCCCACGTGGCGGTCAAGGAACGCACGAACGCCCAACTCAACCCGGACGCGGTGTTCTACGGCAAGCCGTTGACCGTCGACGACGTGCTCGCCTCGCCGATGGTGATGTCCCCGCTGCACCTGTTCGAGGTGGTCATGCCGTGCGGCGGCGCCGCCGCCTTGGTGGTCACCTCCGCCGAACGGGCCCTCGACTGCCCGCACCCGCCGGTCTATCTCCTCGGCGCGGGCGAGCGTGTCACCCACCGCGCCCTGAGCCAGGCACCGAACCTGACCACCTCCCCGCTCGCACCGGCCATCGCCGACGCCTACCGGATGGCGCAGGTAGGACCGTCCGATCTCGACTTCCTCTCGATCTACGACTGCTACACCATCGTCGTCGCCATCACCGCCGAGGACGCCGGCCTCTGCGCGAAAGGCGAGGGCGGGCAGTGGGTCGCCGAACACGACTTCTCCCCTACCAGTGCGCTTCCGGTGAACCCGAACGGCGGCCAATTGGCCTGCGGTCAAGCCGATCTGGCAGGCGGCATGACCCACATCGTCGAAGCGGTCCGGCAACTGCGCCGCACCAGCGGCCGACGGCAGGTCACCGACGCCGACCTGGCCTTGGTGACCGGCAACGGGGCCACCATGAGCGAAGAAGTCGCACTCGTGCTCGGAGGAGCCAACACATGAGCACCACCATTGCCTCCGCCGTGCCGAGGCCGGGCCCGGTCACCACCACCGTCACCGAGCCGTACTGGAAATGCGCCGCCGACGGTGAACTGTGGATCCAAAAGTGCGAGGACTGCGGCCGCTGCCAGCACTACCCCGCCGGGATGTGCCGATCCTGCTGGTCGGAAAACCTCGACTGGATCCGCGCCGCCGGCACCGGCACCGTATGGGCCTTCACCGTCGTCGGAAAACCTGGCCACCCCGCGTGGGAGCGGGACGCCCCCTACGTCCTGGCCCTGGTCGAACTCGACGAAGGCCCCCGCATGATGACGAACATCGTCGGGTGTGACCCGGCGACCGTGCACGTCGGCCAGCGGGTGCTACTTGCCCCGCACACCCCTGGATCCGAGCAGCCCCCACTGCAATTTCTCCCCGACACCCCCAGCCGCGATCCTGACAACGGACGGACATCGCCATGACCACTTCCACCCCCGCAGCCTCCCGCGCCGAGATGCAACGGCGCGCCCGGATGGGCAGCTTCATCGGCACCACGATCGAGTGGTACGACTTCTACCTCTACGGCACCGCTGCCGCGCTGGTCTTTCCGCAACTGTTCTTCCCCTCCTACTCCGCGCTGACCGGCACCCTGCTGGCGCTGCTGACCTACTCGGCCGGGTTCGTCGCCCGACCCCTCGGCGGCGTCATCATGGGGCACTTCGGTGACCGCATCGGCCGCAAGGCGATGCTGGTGTCTTCTCTGATGATCATGGGCGTCGCCACCACCCTCATCGGGGCGCTCCCCACCTACGCCGTGGCCGGGGTGTGGGCGCCGATCCTGCTGCTGGCGCTGCGAATCATCCAGGGCTTCGGTGTCGGCGGCGAATGGGGCGGCGCCGTTCTGGTCGCAGTCGAACACGCGCCCCCGAACCGGCGCGGACTGTTCGGTGCCTGGCCGCAGGCCGGTGTTCCGGCCGGACTGCTGCTGGCCAACGGCGTCTTCATGAGCTTGACACTGGCCTTGTCCGAGGACGCGTTCATGACCTGGGGCTGGCGCGTCGGGTTCCTCGCCTCCTCCGCACTGATCGCGATCGGTCTGCTGATCCGGTTGAAGATGGAGGAAACCCCGGACTTCCAGAAAGCCAAGGACGACGGCCATATCGCGAAGTTCCCCATCGTCGAGGTGTTCCGCAAGCAGTGGAAACAGGTGCTGCTTGCCGTCGGAATCAAGCTGTCGCAGAACGCGATCTTCTACGTCATCACCGTCTTTTCCCTAACCTACGTCACCACCGTCCTCGAACTGCCCCGCTCGGTCGCACTGATCGGTGTCCTCGCCGCGTCGGTGGTCAGCATGTTCACCATCCTGTTCTTCGGTCGCCTGTCCGACGAGTACGGTCGCCGGCGGCTGTATCTGATCGGTGCGGTCCTCTCGGCGCTGTTCGCGTTCCCGTTCTTCCTGCTCATGGACACCACGAGTTCGGTGCTGATCTGGGCGTCGATCGTGATCGGACTGGTCTTCCACGACATGATGTACGGCCCGCAGGCCGCGTTCATGTCGGAACTGTTCGATCCCGAACTCCGCTACACCGGCGCCTCGGTCGGGTACCAGGTGGCCTCACTCCTCGCCGGTGGCCTGTCCCCGGTGCTCGCCGTGCTGCTCCTCGGGCTCGCCGACAACCGCCCGTGGCCGGTCGCCCTGTACATGGTCGGGCTCAGCCTGATCACGATCATCGCAACGTACTTCTCCCCGGAAACCCACCGCGGCAATCGCAGGCGCGGAAACCCCGGCACCGCCGACTGTCCGGCCGCACCCCACTCCACGGGGCAGAACACTGACAACGTCCTGACCAGCCGGTCCTGAGAGAAAGTCGTCGATTCCATGACCGCGCCGTTGACCAATCAGCAACGCGCCCTCATCGCTGCCGTGCAGGTGCTCGGACTGTGTGTGTGGTTCTCCGCCACCGCCGTCATCCCCAGCCTGCGGTCGGAGTGGGGAATCGGGTCGACGGCCGCGGTCTGGCTGACCGCCTCCGTCCAGATCGGGTTCGTCGCCGGGGCGGTGACCTCCACCCTGCTCAACCTCGCCGACCGGATCGCCCCGCAGTATCTGCTCGCCGCCAGCGCGGGCGGCGCCGCGGTGTGCACTGCGATGCTGGCACTGTTCGTGGACAGTCTCTCGACGGCAATCCCGTTGAGGTTTCTCACCGGTGTCCTTCTGGCCGGCGTCTACCCGGTGGGAATGAAGCTCATGGCCTCCTGGTCGGAATCGGCCGACCGGGGCCGTGCGTTCGGGGTACTGCTCGGAGCCCTCACCCTCGGCTCCGCGCTGCCCCACCTGATCAGCGGTCTCGGCCCGCTGCCCTGGAGGGCGGTGATGGCGGCCGCGGCAGCGTTCACCGCAGCCGGTGCCCTCATCGCCGCCCTCCTCATCAAACCCGGCCCGCACCTGGACACCCGAGCGATCACCCCCAGCCCGGAATACGCGATCGCGATGTTCCGCGAACGCGGCCCCCGACTGGCCAACATCGGCTACTTCGGACACATGTGGGAGCTCTACGCCCTGTGGACGTGGCTGTCGATGTTCATCCTCACCGGCCGTGAACACCGCGGCACCGACCCAGCCGCCGCAACCAGCCTGATCACCTTCACTGCGATCGGACTCGCCGGCATCGTGGGCTGCCTGCTCGGCGGGTGGGCCTCGGACCGGTTCGGTCGCTCCCCCGCCGCCACGGTGGCGTTGGCGACCAGCGGCACCTGCTGTCTTCTTTCGCCGCTGTTGTTCACCGCCCCCACACCGGTGCTGGTGGTGTTCCTGCTGATCTGGGGTGCCGCGGTCATCGCTGACTCCGGAGTCTTCTCCACCGCACTCTCCGAAACCGCGGACCCACGCTTCGTCGGCACCGCCCTCACAGCGCAGACCGCCATCGGATTCCTGCTGACCGTCGTCACCATCCAGCTCGTGCCCATCGCCGCCGAGGTCGTCGGCTGGCAGTACGCATTCCTGCTCCTCACGCCCGGCCCCGTTGCCGGTGCTATCGCCATGTCCGCAATTCGTAACCGTCACAACAACCCTCAGGAGGATCACCATGACCAACACCTCGACCCGCCGCACCCCGGTAGTCGGCCAGACCGCGGAGCTCTCCCGCACCGTCGGTGACAACGACATCGCCCTGTTCACCGAGATCAGCGGCGACCGCAATCCCCTGCACTACGACCGGGCTGCCGCCGAGGCATCCCGCTTCGGGGAGATCGTCGTCCAGGGCGGCATCACCAGCGCCATCCTCAACGCCGTTGTCGCAGAGGAACTCCCCGGACCCGGCACAGTATTCTTGAACGTGAACTGGGCCTTCAAAGCACCGGTCCGGCCCGGGGACACCATCACCGGCCGGGTCGAGGTGACCGCGGCACGCGAGGACAAGCCGATCACCGAACTCGCGTGCACCGTCACCCGCGACGACGGCACCGTCGTCCTCGACGGCACCGCCGTCTGCTACACCATGACCCTCGACCACGGAGCCCAGCAGTGACAGCACAGCACTCACCCGTCCTCGTCTCGGTTGCCCGGACCCCCGTCGGCCGGTTCGGCGGCGCACTCGCCCACCTATCGGCACTCGACCTCGGCGCCGCCGCCGTCCAGGCCGCACTCGAACCACTGGGAGACCAGGCCGACATCGACCACACCTTCCTCGGCAACGTCGTCCAGGCCGGCAACGGACAGAACCCCGCCCGGGTGGCCGCGATCCGCGGCGGCGTCCCCACCACCGTGCCGGGCACCACAATCAACGACGTCTGCCTGGCCTCACTGACCGCAACCGGGATGGCCGCGACCCTCATTCGCGCCGGTGAGATCGACACCGCACTGGTCGGCGGCTTCGAATCGATGAGCCTCGCCCTACACGGCGCGCAGATCCGCGCCGCGTCAAAGATCGGGCACGGCGGCCTGGTCGATCTGCTCGTCAACGACGGACTCTGGTGCGCGGTCTCCGATTCCGGCATGGGCGAGATCTCCGATCAGGCCAATCTCGACCACGGCATCAGCCGCGCCGACCAGGACGCGTTCGCCTGCACCAGTCATCGACGTGCCACCGCGGCCACCGAGTCCGGGCGGTTCAAACAAGAAATCACCGCACTGACCGACACCCTCGACGCGGACGAGGGCATCCGCCCCGGCACAACCATCGACAAACTCGCACGCTTGCAGGCCGCGTTCACCGAGGCCGGCACCATCACCGCAGGAAACGCCTCGCAGATGTCCGATGCCGCGGCCGCCGGGGTCTTGATGTCCCGCCGCCGCGCCAATGCGCTCGGCCTGGCACCTTTGGTCGAGGTGGTCGACCGCGTGGTCGTCGCCGGGCCGGACCCGACGTTGCACCTCAAACCCGCTGCGGCCGCCCGCAAATTGCTCAACCGCAACGGCCTCGGTGTCGGCGAGGTCGGATTGTGGGAGATCAACGAGGCATTCGCCGGCGTCGTCCTTGCCTCTGCCCGTGACCTCGGACTCGACCCTGACCGGGTCAACGTCAACGGTGGTGCAATCGCCCTCGGCCACCCCCTCGCAGCCTCCGGATTCCGGATTCTGATGACACTCGCCATCGAAATGCAATCGCGAAATAAGGAATTCGGCATCGCCACGATCTGCGGGGGCGGCGGACAAGGACAAGCAATACTTCTACGGCTACAGCACTGACAGGCACCTTCGAACACGGCCGCAGCATTGGGGCGGTGCGCGGCCGCCAGCCGAGAGGTCCGCTCGACCGTCACGGCACCGAACCAACCGGCAGGAGAGGGATGACCAAACCCGCCAAAAATGGCTCTACTGACCGATCTGTGGGCGATGTGAGGGCCGTATAAGGGCGCACGCCG
>NZ_JARJBD010000136.1:0-20149 GCF_029269925.1 Rhodococcus sp. T2V | reverse complement strand
GACGGCCGGCCGGTGCGGGACTTCGTGCCGCTGCTCGTCGAACGTGCCGCCACCGTCACCCTCGGGGGCGGCGTGTCCCACCCGACCGAGTCCAGCGACTCCGGCGCCTACCCGCGGTAATCGGCACATACACCGGCACGATCGGCGTGGTGGTGCCGGAGCCCGGCGACATCCAGCGCGGGGTCAGCACCCTCTCTCGGCCGCACTGGGCCGGGCGGCGGTGCCGCGGGATCTATGCTGACCAGGCACCGATGCGGTGTCGGCGACTCTCGTCCGGGTGGAGGCTCTCGATGTTCGTGGTGGTGCGGCACGCGCACGCGGTCGGGAAGACGACATGGCGTGGAGCAGAGACGAACCGCCCGTTGAGCCCGCTCGGCCGCCGGCAGGCGGCCGGCCTGGTGGCCGCGCTCGACGGCATCGAACTCCACACCCTGTTCTCCAGCCCTACCGCCCGGTGCCGGGACACCCTCGCCGCCCTCGCCGCCGAACGGGTGCTCCCCGTTCAGGACCATTGGCTGCTGGCCCCGGACGCACCGGTCGATCAACTCCGGGCGGCCCTGTGTGGGTCCCACATCGGCGGGACTCTCTGGTGCACACACGGCGAGATACTCGACGACCTGGCAGCGATCTCCGAACACGACTCGCGCTGCGACTTCCCGACCGCGAAGACAGCGAAGGGTGGGGCGTGGATCTTCACCCCGGGCGCCGACCCCCGCTATCTTCCGCCCACACCCCCCGCCTGACCGCCAACACAGCCGGAGCCGGGCGGGTGGTCGTGGCCGAGGACGTGACGGTGTGGCCGGCCACCTCCCCTGCCGGTGGTCGGGCTCGTCGTCGGGGTGTGCCGGGCTCGCCGGGGGACGGCCAGTTGCGCACCGTCAGTGACGTGGAGGAGACCACCTCGGCGGTGTGCCGGCGGGCTCGTCAGTCGCGGTTCGTGGAGCGTGGCTGGTCGTTGTCGTTGTCGTTGTCGTTGCGCTGCCGCAGGCGGAGGATGGTGGCCAGCAAGGACAGCATGCAGAAGAGGGTCGCCGCTACCGCCGCCGCGACGAGGCCGACCCTCGGGGACACGACGAAACTGAAGATGAGCAGCACGACCCCGACGAGCGCCGCCCCAAATGTGGCGATACCGCAGACCGTCAGCGTGTGCGCGGTGGAGACCAGGGTGGGAAGGGCGTGCTGGCGGAACAGCGCGCGATGGATCCCGACGGGCGCGACCAGCAGCATCGTCGACAGCACCGACAGGGCGACGGTCGCGAGGTAGACCCCGACCTCGAAGTCCGTCAAATCCGCGAAACGCTGCTGGAACGGCAACGTCAACAGGAACCCGGTGAGCAGTTGCACGCCGGTCTGCACGACACGCAGCTCCTGCAGCAGCGCCGCCCAGTTGCGGTCGAGCCGTTGGGTTTCCGTCTCGTGGCGCGCGCGATAGTTCCACCCGCCGTCGTCCCGCGCCCGCTCGTCACTGCCATCCGACATGTCCAACCCACTGTCCTCGAGAGGAGCGGTCACCGTGACCGAACACCACCTACCTGGTACCCGAAATGTCCGTTTCGCACACTCCGGGTCGCCCGGCGCTTCCCGGTACGACATTGCCGATATGCGTGCGGGTTTCACCGTCTACGCCCAGCCCTCGTGTGGTCTGTGCTGCGAGAGATCCAGCGCCGCACGACACTGCCCTGCTATCCCGGCGTCGTCGCTCCGGGCGTCAACCGGGCCCGAGGTCGGCCGCCGGGCGGACGCCGCGCTGTCTGTCCGGGGCGATCGGCCACCGCACCCGGGTTCGGTTCGCCCTGCGGGACGCGGATCAGGTGGCGAGCGAAGCGGCGTCATCGCGGGCACGCCTAGCGGCCTGCAGTTCGAGCCCGTAGAGCAGCCCGAAGGTGAACCCGTTCTCGCCGTCGGTGGTCCCGGCGCGGGCGCCGAGGGCGCGGAGGGTGCCCAGGGCGACCACGCTGTCCTGGTGGTCCCCGAGAACCTGCTGGATCTTCTTGTATTCGACCACCCGCTTCTTGCCTTTCTTCTTCTTGACCAGCGGGCGGGTGAGTTCGGCGGCGTAGCGGGCCCGTTTCGCGGCCTTGCGGGCGCGGTGCAGGGCCTCGTCGTCGCCGTCGTCGAGGGCGGCAGCCAACCTCTTGTCGGCCTTGCGGCGGGCCTTGCGGGCGGCCTTCTTCAGCACCCGGGCCCCGGAGGCGGCGTCCTCGGTCAGCGGCGGGTCGGTGCGCCACCGCGCCAGGGCGGCGAGCACCGCCCGGTACCGATCACTGTCGAGGGTTGTCATGACCTCGGCCCGGTATCGGAGTTGTTCGGCGAGCAGATCGTTCTCGATGCGGGCGGCGACCGGACCGAGCACCAACTCGTCCGGCAGGTCGGCGACCGCGGTCGCGAACCGGGCGCGCTGGACCTGCCGGTCCCGGACCTCACCGAGCACCCCGGCGTACCAGGACAGCTCCTCGTCGAGCCGCGCCCGATCAGTGGGGTCCAGTATTTTCTTGAACACCCGCAGGGTGCTGCGGAATCGTCGGATGCCGACCCGGGTGGCATGGACCGGATCCAATCCCCGGCGCAGCCACACGTCGCCCCCGACGATCGCCTGAACCTGGGTATCGAGGTAGCCGGCCAACAACTCCCGCACCGCCGCCCTCCCGCCGGAATCGTCGCCGGCAACGCCCGGACCGTCCGGGTTCAGGGCCCGGGACAGTTTCGACGCGTACCGCGAGGGGCGGGCACCGGCACGGGTCAGCCGTTTCCCGATTGCCCGCAGCAGTGTCCCGTCACCGGCCTCGCCCAGTTCGACCTCCACCTCGCGCCAGTCGCTGGCGATCGCGCCGTCCCCGGCCGAGGCGGCGGCCGCGGTGGCCTGCACCGTGTCGTCGGCGACCTCGGCAAGCAGGTTCCCGTCCGCGTCGAGTACCCGGCGGCGGAGCCGGACGGTGCAGATGGACGCCACCGGGTGCACCGGTTTGCCCACCGCCACCCCGCAGACCAGTGCCGCGAGCTCGTCGGGCACCGAATCGCCGCCGGTGAGCGGTAATCGGATTTCGGTGCGCGCCTTGCGGTCGGGCACCTTCAGGTGCCAGCCGGTGTCGGTGTCCCCGGCCCGGCGCCGCAGCGTCACCTGGTGGCCGAGCAGGTCCCGGTCCGTGGTGTCGAAGTATTCGTTGTCGAGGGTGACGGTGTCCTCCTTGACCAGGCCGCCCGCCGGGATCAGATCGCTCAGGTCTGGCACCGCGAAGTCCGCGCCCGCCTCGTATTTGTCTTCCCGCTCCTGCTGCGCCGTGCTCATGGATCCAGACTGCCCGCGCGGCCCGTCGAATAATCAGCGCACTCGAGTGCGTGGGAGGTGGGATCCACCCCCGCCTGCGACCGACTGATCTCCCGAGCGACGGCGACGTCGAGACACGGTGACGACGAGGTCTAGGCGTCAGAGATGAGGGTGTCGGCATGGGGTGACCCGATCGTGGCACGCACGGTCGATGGCACTGACTGACCGTCGCGTGCAGAGTCGAGGGGCGGACAGGGTGAACCCTGCACCGGTGTCCGGGTGGTGGGTTCCTCGCAAGGCTCCCGGGTCTCCGCCGGGTGCTGTCGAGTGCGAGACGCCGCGGGTGAGCACCGTCGGAACCGGAAGACGATCGCATCGACGAGTTGGTGCAGGGTCAGGTGACCGGCGTTTCGGGGCGTCGTTTTCCGTGAACTCTGCACTGTCCTCCCCTTTTCACGAAAGGTGCGCGGGGTCATCGTGAATACCGACGTCGTCTACCTGTCCGCCGGGGTGGCGTTGCTGCTCGCCGCGACCGTTCCGCGCATCATGCGCAACCGGGCGGTATCGGCGCCGCTGGTGGTGCTCGCGGTCGGAGCGGTGGTGGGGGTGTTCCTCGGCAACGCCGACCTGGTGTCGCCGGTGGCGCATCCCGCGGTGGCCGAGCATGTGAGCGAGGGCTGTGTCATCGTCGCGCTGATGGGTGTCGGCCTGGCGATCGACCGGCCGCTCGGCTTACGGTCGTGGAACTCGACGTGGCGGCTGCTGGGTATCGCGATGCCGCTCGGTATCGCCGCGGTGGCGGTTCTCGGCTGGTGGGCGGCGGCGCTGACGCCGGCGGCGGCGCTGCTGCTCGGTGCCGTGCTCGCCCCGACCGATCCGGTGCTGGCCTCCGACGTCCAGGTGGAGGGACCATCGTCGGGGGACGGCGCCGACCGGGAGGACGACGAGGTGCGGTTCGCGCTGACCTCGGAGGCCGGGCTCAACGACGCTCTCGCGTTTCCGTTCGTCTATCTGGCACTGTTTCTGATCACGAAGGGCCCGGCAGGGGACTGGATCGCGCAGTGGTTCCTGTGGGAGCTGGTCGGCAAGTCCGTGCTGGGCGCGGCGATCGGTGCGGTCGCCGGGTATCTGCTCGGGCGGGTGGTGTTCCACTTCCCGATTCCGCAGGCGCGGCTGGCCGAGAGTGGTGAACCGATCGTGGCGCTGGCCGCCACGTTCGTGGTGTACGGGCTCACCGAACTCGTCGGTGGGTATGGCTTTCTCGCCGTCTTCGCGTGTGCCGTCGCGCTCCGTCGGATCGAGCGGGCGCATTCGTATCACGCCGAGATGCACCGGGTGATGGAACATCTCGAGCACGTCCTGACCCTCGCGGTGCTGTTGTTGCTGGGCGTCGCGCTCACGTCGGGCCTGCTGGATCAGCTGACCTGGGGTGGGGTCCTGGTTGCGGTGGCGCTCGTGGTCGTGATCCGTCCGGTCGTGGGGTGGCTGGCGCTGCTCGGTTGCCGCGAGATGACGGTCCCGGAGCGGCGGGTGACCGCGGTCTTCGGTATCCGCGGCATCGGCTCGATCTACTATCTCGCGTTCGCCGCCGCGGTCGCGGGTATCGATCAGGAGAGCGCGTTGTGGTCGACGGCCGCGTTCGCCGTGGTGCTGTCGGTGATCGTCCACGGCGTCACCGCCACCACCGTCATGCAGTTGCTCGACCGGGGGCGAGGCGACACCGCCGGCGACGGCCGAACTGGGTAGGCCGGCGCGGATCCCTCATGTTGCGGCGGAGCCCGTGTTGCGCGGGCTCCGGTCTAGATCACGTCCCGCAGCGAGTCCGGGTTCAGAAACGCGACATCCATGCCCGTCGTGTCGGCACGACCGAGCGGTCCGACACGCTCGCCCGCGACGATCGCCTCCAGATCGACCTCCGACACCGCCCAGGTGTGCTTGGTTGCCTGATACAACGCCGACTCAACCGCCGAGCGTTGCACCGCTGCTCTGTCCTCGCCCATGCTCTCCCTTTCGCGCCTAACGCTTCCCAGAATCGGCCGGTCGAGTGTCTGTCAGAACAAGGTCGGGACGTCGGTCCGCAACAAGGCCGACCGCAGGGTTCCCGTCTCACGCGTGGTCCGGGCATAACAGATCAGGCCTGACGGTCCATCCGGCTGCGGTGAGCCATCGCTGGACCGGCTTGCTCAGATCACCCTTCTCGGCCAGCTCAGCGAGTCTGCCGGCGAGGATGGGGCCGTCGCCGCAGACACTGCAGGCAATGTCGAATGCTGGCTGTCCGGGTTCACAATGACGGCAGTGCTGTCGAGGGGTGAAAGCCTCGCGCCCCGAACTCGATCTGGCGCTACAGCGGCTCCGCGCCGACGACGTCCTGGTGATCACGCGGCTGGACCGGCTCGGACGGTCGATGCTGCACCTGATCACGCTCGGCGCCGACCTTCGCGAGCGCTGCATCGGGTTGAAGGTGCTCGAGCAGGGCATCGACCGCCGAGGGCCGCGCGATGTTCGGAATGTTGTCGGTCTTCCGACAACACTATGTGGACGCGCAGCACACCAGGCTGCGCCTGGTGGTAGGACAAGTTCCCTCGATTGCGGTTCTGCTGTGCCGCAACCCAGCTGGCCACCATAGGCGGCGCGCAGCGCGGCCGCATCGGTGGCGAGAAGACGTCCGCACCCGTTGCGGCAGGTCCTGGAGGGCAACTCTTGTGATGGACGGGATACCTTCGGACTCTCCGTATCAATTAATGGCGCAGTATTCACATTTGGGACAAATATCCCTTTCCGCCTCGGCGGGCCTGGTTTACCAAACATCTCCGCGAACGTGGATGATCGATTTTCCAGGTGGAGCTATTCTCCATATTGACCGGACGAGAGATTCATGGACATGCGTCCACAAACATGCCCCTGAACTGGTCATTTGTTCAGCTGACCCCCGGGGGTCTCGCCGATCCCGGTGGGTGGCTCAATTTTCTCGACGTCGGCGGATCAATGAAACATATTCTCTGTTGCGGCCGATAAAGAGAATAGGTCGGGACAACAATTGGTGAAGAGGTGAGTGTCAATGGGTTCCGCCGGAATCGACTTCAACGTGGCGTTCGGTGCGTTTCTGCACTGGCTCAGCGTCATGTTCGGCCTCAACGGCGGCGTCGGACTCTGATCCGAGGGCGCCACGATCGACTCCTCGCCGCCGTCGGTGAGGGGTCGATCCTGTGTTCCCGGGAAAGCCCCCGGGTGGGCGGCGGCTCACCCGACATCAGTGTCCGGACAACGACAGCACTGAAGGAACATCGTGGCTACTGACACCCTGCCCGCCGACCTCGCCAGCACCATCCGGTGGATGACGTTGCCGCGGGGAATCCTGGCGGTCCTGTTCGGCGCCGGCGCGCTGGTCTGGCCCGGCATCACTGTGTGGGGCCTGACCGTGGTCTTCGGTGTCTACGCGATCACCGACGGGGTGACCTCCGTCGTCTCGGCGGCGTCGTGTCGCCGTGCCGGGCCGTGGACGTGGTGGGTTGCCGGTGGAGTTGCCGCCGTCGTGGCCGGCGCGGTGGCCCTGACCTGACCCGGCATCACCGCGCTCGTGTTGCTCTACGTGATCGCCTGCTACGCCATCGTTTCCGGGTTGTTCGGGGCTGTCGGCGCGCTCGAGGTCCGCACTCTTGCGGGTCGACGGTGGATGCTCTCGGCCTGCCTTCTCGCGGTCCTGTGCGGCGTGTTCCTGTTGCTCGCGCCGGGTGCCGGCATTCTGGGCATCGTGACGGTGGTCGGCGGGTACGCCATCGTGGTCGGTGCGGTGCTGATCGTCGGAGCAGTGCAACTTGAATCGCCCTGGATCGAGTGGAGACTTCGGTTCAGGCCACCTCGGGGGTTGAGGCAGCCGGGGGACGCTGTTCACGATAGCGGGTCTCGTACCAGGTCGGTGAGAGATAGTCGATCGACGAGTGCAACCGGTCCGCGTTGAACCAGCGGACCCACTCGGCGGTTTCCCGCTCCACCTCGGCCCGCCCGCTCCACGACGCGTCACGGTCGATCAGCTCGGTTTTGTAGAGACCGATCGTCGATTCCATCAATCCGTTGTCGAGGGCGTCCCCGACGCTGCCGATCGACCCGGCGATCCCCGAGGCGATCAACGCCTCGGTGAAGGCCAGCGACGTGTACTGGCTCCCCGCATCGCTGTGATGCACCAAACCTGTCGAGGTGAAACGGATGTCGGTTCTCCTGCGGGTGAACAACGCCTGCTCGAGCACTCCGGTGACCAACACGGTGGTCTTGGATGTCATCACCTGCCACCCGAGGATCCGGCGGGAGAACACGTCGACACAGAACGCCGTGTACACGAATCCGGTGAGTGTCCACACGTACGTAAAGTCCGCGACCCACCACTGATCGGGGCGGTCCGGGACGTCCCATTTCCTGTTGATCAGATCCGGGTGTCGTGGTGCCCGCTCGTCGCGCTCGGTGGTGGTCGTGCGGCGTTTGCCGCGGACCACCCCGCGGATCCCGCAGATCTTCATCAGGCGGGCCACCTGATCGCGCCCGATGTCGTGGCCGGCGTGTTTCATCGCCCACCAGATCTTGCGGGCACCGTAGAGGCGCTTGTTGGCCACGTACACCCTGTGCACGGCGTTGGCGGCGTACGCCTCGCCCAGGTCGGTGTCCAAGATGGGTCCGCGCTGCTTGGCCTTGTAATAGGTGGACGGGGCGATGCTGATGCCGTGCTCGGTGAGCACGGCACAGATCGGGTCGACCCCGAATTGGGAACGGTACGCGTCGATGTAGTCGACGATCACCGCAGTCGGCGGTCGACCTCCGCCGCCGCGAAAAACGCGCTCGCGGTCTTCAGAATCTCGTTGGCTCTGCGTAATTCGGCTACTTCTCGGCGAAGTCTGGCGACCTCGGCCGACACGTCAGGTGCCGAAGACGATGCGCCGGGGGCCTGGCGGCTCTCCTCCCGCTCGATCCAGTTCCTCAGCGTCGCCGGCGCGATGTCGAGCAGCTCGCCGACATGGCGCCGGGCTGCGACCTTCGAGCCTCCGTGCTCGTCGATCCGGTCCCGATACATCCGGACGGCGCGATCCTGGGTCTCGGCGTCGTACTTCTTCGGTGCAGGCATACCAGCATTCTCCTTGTTAGATCAGGAGCCTCCACCTCGTCCAGGACGGTTCACTGCGCACGGCAGTGATGGTGCACCACCATCTGGCGGCCCATGGCCCGGCCCCGTGCTTTGTTCAGGCGGATGGTCGGTGGGGTACTCCCGGTGGGACAGGATCGGCGTCGGTCGTCGATTTCGGGCAAATGGGTGAAGCGGGGCGAAGGGCTATGAATGTGGTGGGTGGCACGACTCGGATGGTGACCGGGGCGGGTGAGGCGGCGACAGCCACCCTCGGCGCGGTCGGTGGAGCCGCGGTCGGCGTCCTGGTCGGCGGCATGAAAGGTGCGACCGTCGGGGCTGCGGAGGGTGCCCGGCGCGGAAGTCATTCGACACCGGCAGCCGTGTTGACGATGGGTGCGGTCGCGGTGACCGGTGTGGTGCAGTGGCCGATCGTGGTCGCGGTCGGAGGCACGGCGCTGGTCCTCGAGCAACTCAAACCCCGCACGAAACCCGACACGCCGGGAACCGGTACCCCGGCCACACCTGATACTGGGGCGAAGCCCGCAGCACTGTCGGCGCCACCGACCGGAGCCCTGACCGTGGCGAAAACTCCTGCTCCGGCGAGAAAGTCATCGACGCGGCGACGTACGCCGGCGAAGACACCGCCCGCGTCGACACCGTGACGGTGCGGCGACACGGACATCACCGGCTCGCCTTCGCTTCTCCGTACCTTCCGGACACGGTGGCGCCGTCGAGCACCGTGGTTGCGGTGCCCGACGGCGCGGCCGTGGGTCAGGTGTTGTTCGCCGGGTTGGGGCTGTGGTTGCGGGATTCGATGGCCTTGACGGTGTTGTCGAACGGCTTTCCCAGGACTCGGGTGCCGACGACGCCGAGCACGGCCCCGAGCGCGCGTCCTTTGAGATTCTTGCCGTCGCGGACCACGACGGCGTCGACGTCGGTGGTCCCGTCGGGTCGCGCGGTGAGGGTGTAGGTGTGGCCGGAGTTTCCGCCCCACAGGTTGGAGTCGGTGGTCGTCATGACGATGTGGTGGGGGTCGGTCCAGTCGTAGCGCAGGCGTTCCCAGGACCCGCCGGAGCCCTCGGTGACATCGGCGTGGTCGGTGCCGAGTTCGTGCACCTGGAGGTAGTCGTCGGCGCTGTTGCCGAAGATCGCCTGGCGGCCGGGCCCGAAGTCGGTGAGCGCGTCGAGGAATTGTTCCGGGGTGGCGGTGGTGGTCTGGTGCAGGTGGATAGTGGACATGGTGTCCTCCGTGGTGGGTTGGGCGGGGTGAGGGGTCGACCGGTGGGCGGTGTCGAGGGCAGTCAGGCGGGCAGCTCCGCTCCGGCCTGTTCGGCGACCATGTAGGCGGCATACCAGTCGGGCCAGTTCGGATCCTCTGCCCCGATGCGCTTCTCGTGTTCGCCGTGCGCGATCGCCGCACGAATCAACGCACCGGTCAGGTCCGCGGTACTACTGAATGTGGTGGCGGCGGTGGTGTCGACGCGGTCGGGACGCTGGGTATCCGCGTCGACGGTCGCGGTGGTACCGGTGTCGGTCGTGCTCATGATTGCCTTCTTGCCGTGTTCTGAAAACGGGTGACGTTCGGATGCGAGGCCGTCAGGCCCCGATGGGGGGAGCGGCTGGTCGCCGCCGGCACCCCGGGACAGGACGTCTGCGCTACAGCTGGGTGCTGCTGCTGGCCGCGCCGTCGAGGAGGATCTGGTCGAGGACGGTGGTGTCGGCGCGCCGGTCCTGCCGCTGGTCCCGCTGGCGGTCGTGCTGACGTTGCTGCTGCATGTCGTTATCGCGGTCGAGCGGGTTGTCGTGGGTGACGGCGGCGGCGACGGGCTGCGCGGGGGCCGGTGCGGCGGTGGTGGCGTTCGCGGCGGCGACCGGGACGAGGCCGACTGCGATGGTCGCGGCGGCGGCGGTAGCCAAGCGCTTCCAGGAGGAGGTGCTGGTGGCGGAACGGGTGATCCGGTGAAGCTGTGTGGTGCTCATGCTGATCGGTGGTCCTAGTTCGGATGCCGCGGGCCCAGCGTCTGCGGCTACTCGAACGGTGTGCGGAAGGGCCGGGAACGTTACGTCGACAACCCCCAGATCTAATGTGACGCGTGTCACTGATGTGGCGGCTGCATGCCACCGTCGGAGCTAGTGCGGTGGATCGGGGTCGATGTAGCGCAGCGGGGTGTGGGCGTTGAGCCGCCAGGCCCCGCCTTTTGCGGTGGAGCCGATGGGGAATGGGCGGGTGCCGTCGGTGCGGGTGCATGCGGCGAGCGCGGTGAGGGTGTCGACGAGGCTGGCGGCCTGTTTTGGCCGAGGGCGCTGTGGGGTCGGTGGGCGTCGGGCCCGCTCCAGCTCTGCTTTGCTATCGCGTGGGCATGCCGGAGCAGGACGAACAGGGTCTTCCCTCACGAGTGGGCGTGTGCGGGTCAGCTCAGGCGCCGGGATGAGCGGATCGGGACGATTCGCAAGGCTGACTGTGGGGCGCGACGGGGCGCCCCCGGTGTGACGGACTCCGGCGATGTTCACCGGGCGGTTACGGCTAGGGTCGTCCGGGCGGCATACGGTGGACGTGCTGGTGCTGCTGTACTGCTCGAAGGTGGTGTGGTCGCAGTTCACTTGTCGGCCTGGGGAGTTGCCGTGGAAGTGCTGGCTGCTGTCGTCGTCCTCGTCACCGTCGTCCTGATCGTTCCCGCGGTCTATCTGTTGCTGGGCGCGGTGATCATTATCGAGCAGCGCCGCCTCGGCCGGCCCCGCGCCGACACTGGGCAGCGGCGCTACCGGGAAGACCCTGGCCAATGCGCGAGACGTGACTCCCACTCGGCCACCGCTCCGGAGGCGTCCGCGTGCCGTTCCGTAGATCCCAGAGGTGGGTGGGCGTCGATGGCGAGATCCACCAGAGCGTGGGCGACGGTCAGCACACTGAGGTGGTGACGGTGCGCGACTTCGAGCAGTTCGTCGAATGCCTCGGTCTGGCTGCAACGGCGTAGTGCGATCAGGATGCCTTCCGCCACCGACAACGTCTCCCGCCCATCCCTCGCATGCTGGACACCCACCCCGGCATGCCCGGTGCGCGCGTGAGGTTCGGGCACCGACGTCATGGGCATCACACCTCCCCGAGGTGGGCTCATTTCACGCGATCGATTCGAGCTGGTCCCCTCGAAGTTGGCGTACCCGGGCATGGTGGCATTCACACCTCACCGGAAAGGTCCCGCCTACGCCGTGTCGGAAGCATCCCGCCGGTGCCCGGCGGTTACCTCTCGATCAGGGTGGCAAGCTTGGCGGTCGCGGTGCGCTCGACGAGCAACGGAGGGAGACGGCCGCACAACGGTCACGTTCCACGCGACCGGGTTGGCACCGAACCGCGACTTCGGTGTGCACGTACACACACGGCGGGGCGAACCGCAGCCGGCGGATTCGGGTCCGCACCATCAGAACGACGTCGACCCCGCGGCCACGCCGGAGAAGCCGTCGTCGGATCCCGCCTACGCGAACCCTCAGAACGAGATCTGGCTCGACGTCACCACCGACCAGAGCGGCAACGCTCACTCGTCGACGACCGTGGACCGGGAATTCCGCCCCGACGAGGCCCAATCCGTGGTGCTGCACGCACAACGGACCATGACCGGTCCCGGTCAGGCCGGGATGGCGGGTGACCGTCTGGCGTGCATCGACGAAGACTTCTGAGGCCACGACGAGGATCCGGCAGTGGATCCCCCCGCACCCGCACGCACACGCGAGCTGAGCGACTGCAGGCACACTCCTCGTGCGGTGACCGAGATCGATTCGAACACCCGTCAGATGCGCATCGAACCGGCCCGCTCCTGTGGCGTGGAGGTCCGACAAGACTCCGGCCACCTGGTGAGACCGTTTCCCGGCGACCGGACGGGGGCATTCGACTATCGGCGGCGCACGGCGCGTGCGTCGGGGACCTTCCGCATCCGCCGCCGGCGTCGTTATCGCTGACGGCACTCGGAGGTTGTCATGGGTTTGCAGGTGCGCGATACTACCGATCCCGACGAGATCCGGCAGTGGATCCAACTGCATCACGGTGCACCCGCCCGGGTGCCGGACACCGCATCGGTGCGGACGGCCGATGCTTTGCTGGTCGACTTCGTCGGGGCCCGGTCGGGTGATTATCTCGACCACATCTCGTGGGCGGACTGGTTCGCGTGGTTCGACGATCACGGCCTGTGTTTTCGCTACCCACAGGATCCGGACAGTCTCACATTCCAGCTGATTCCGCGCGCAGCGAGTCAGCCCGGCACACACGTGGTCAACCGGAATCCGTAGCATCCCAGGCCCGAGATCGCCGGTCCCGACCTGGGCCGGCAACACCACCGAAGGCGTTGACGCCACCCTGCTCGGCCGTTTCTACGAGCGCTTCGGTGACCACTGCGTCGAGGTCGGACGTCGGGTCATCTTCCTCGCCGCCGGTCAGCAGTTGCCGCACCCTGATCGCTGCTTGCAGAGCCACCAGTGGTCAGAAATCAGTTGACCGATTGACGTTGTCCACATAATCGACGACGTCACCGACATCTCGGCGATATCGAGAACGTATCCGACAAACTCCTCGCCGACCTGCTGGTGTTCCTCGACGTCGTCCCGGATCTCGGCGTGAAGCCGAATTTGCTCACCAGGTGATCAGGTGCGGCGAGATCTGCCGCTGAGCCCTGGTCTGGGTGGTCGGCTCGGGTGTGGTGTTTGTCCGGTTTGTCCTGGCGACAATGGTTCTGCGCGGCGGGGGTTGGTGTTGCTCGGATAGTCTCCGGGTTGCCCTACTGCTGCTGCCGTAGGTCTCTGGAGGCCTTCGGGAGGAGTGTGGATGTTGCTGCGCCTGCCCGGGGTGTATCCGCCGCAGGCGGACACGGGGATGCTGGCCGCGCTGCTGGCCTCGGAGCACCTCGATGCCGAGTCGCGGGTGTTGGATTTGTGCACCGGCACGGGGGTTCTGGGTGTGCGTGCGGCCGCGTTGGGCGCCGGCTGTGTGACGGCGGTGGACATCTCACGTCGCGCACTGATCAACACTCGGCTCAACGCGGCACTGGGGCGGCGGTCCCTCCGCATCCGGCGCGGCGACCTGACTGCACCGGTCCGTGGGGAACGGTTCGCCCTGGTGATGTGCAATCCGCCGTACGTGCCGGCGCACGACGATGCCCTGCCGGTTCGGGGTGCTGCGCGGGCCTGGGATGCCGGACGGAACGGGCGAGCACTGCTCGATCGGGTCTGCGTGGAGGCACCGGAGGTCCTCGACCGGGGTGGTGTCCTGCTGATCGCGCAGTCCGCGTTGAGCGGCGTCACCAAGACCCGGATCATGCTCGAGGAGCGGGGCATGCGGGTGGAGATCGCTGCACGTGTCGAGGTGCCCTTCGGGCCGGTGTTGTCCTCGCGCAGCTCGATGTTCGAGAAGCGGGGGCTGATCGCGTCGGGTCAGCGCTCGGAGGAGCTGGTCGTCGTGCGGGCGGTCCGGTGACGACCCCCGGTGACCGACCGGGCCGGCTGAGCGTACTTGCCGGATCCGGGCGCCTGGTGGGCGGTCACCGTGGGTGGGGGTGCCTGACGTGACCGGCTCTCCCGTTCTCCCGCTCACCGCGGCGCAGAAGGCGATCTGGCTCGCTCAGCAGCTGTCTCCGGATGTGCCGTTTGTCATCGCCCAGTTCACGGAGCTGCGGGGATCGGTTGATCTCGAGGCGCTGGTGGCGGCGAATCGGCGGGCGTACCGGGAGTTGTGCAGCGGGTCGGTTCGGCTGATCGAGGTCGACGGGGAGCCGCATGTGGCGGTGGACGAGGAGGCGGTGGTTGCCGTCACCGTCGTAGACCTGCGCGGGCGGGATGCGCCGGTGCGCGCTGCGAGGGAGTGGATGCGACGCGACTGCACGAGCGCGGTGGACATGTACGACGGGGACCTGGTGGTCTCCCGTGTCCTGCGGCTCGCCGACGACCACTGCTACTGGTATTCGCGGGCTCACCACATCGCACTGGACGGATACGGTGCCATGCTGCTGATCAGTCGCACCGCTGAGCTCTATCTGGCCGCGCGCACGGACGGGGAGCCGCCGGAGCCGGCGGCGGCGGATCCAGCGGGCCTGCTCGGTGAGGATCTGAAGTACCAGAATTCGCAGCGACGACACCGTGATCGTCAGTTCTGGCGGGAGGAGGCCGGTGACCTTCCCGCGGTGGTGTCCCTGGGAAGCGGGGTCGGCTCGCCGGGCGCCGCCGCGCACGTGGTCGGCGACAGCGTGTCCACACAGGACGGTGCCCGGCTCGACCGCGCCGGTCTTCGGTCCGCGGCGACGGTCGTCGCCGCGTTCGCCGCGTTCCTCGGGCTCATGTGCGGTGCGGACGATATCGTGCTCTCTCTGCCGGTGTCGGCGAGAACTACTGCGTTGCTGAGGAAGTCGGCGGGGTCGGTGTCGAATGTGTTGCCGTTGCGGCTGCGGACCGCGGTGTCGGTCTCGGTCGGGGATGCGGTGGCGAACACGCAGTTGGCGTTGACACGGGTTCTGCGGCATCAGCGTTACCGCCGGGAGGACATCGGCCGCGACGGCGAGTCGAACGCGGTGGGTCCCGCCTTTTTCGGTCCGGTGGTCAACCTGATGATGTTCAAGCAACAGATCTCGCTGGGCGAGATCACCGGCCGGGTACAGGTGCTCTCTACCGGGCCCACCGCCGACCTGACCGTGAACGTGTATCCCGGATCGACCGATTCGTTGCCGTGCATCGACTTCGAGGGAAACCCGGGGGTCTACAGCGAAGACGACCTCGCACAGTACCACCACCGATTCATGGCCTTTCTCGGACGATTCGCCGCGGCGGACCCGTCCACCCCGGTTGCCGAGCTCGATCTGTTCCTTCCGGGGGAGCGCGCAGACTTCGCACCCGGGTCGGGAGCGGCCGACGCCGACCCCGTGCTCCTGCCGCACCTGCTCGAGCGGACTGTTGCTCACATGCCGGATGCGACTGCGGTGGTCGGGGTCGACGGCACGCTCACCTACGCGGAGCTGGATCGGCGCGCCGATCGCCTGGCGTCGTCGCTGGCAGCGCGGGGCATCGGACCCGAAACCTTCGTGGCGGTGGCGATTACGCGGTCGATCGAGTCGGTGGTGGCGTTGTGGGCCGTGGCGAAGACCGGTGCCGCCTACGTTCCGGTCGACCCCGGCCACCCGGCCGGACGGATTTCGTACACGGTGTCGGATTCGGGGGCGCGGGTCGGTGTGACGGTTGCCGGCGTCCGAGACCGCCTTCCGGATTCACTGGACTGGCTTGTGCTCGACACCTCGGCCCACGAGGAAAGGGCACGGGAGACCGGGCGGGTGCGGCACCGGAATCCTGCTCACCCGGCGTACGTGATCTACACCTCCGGGTCCACCGGCACCCCGAAGGGCGTCGTGGTCACCCATTCCGGCCTGGCGAACCTCGCCCGGGAGATTCAGGAGAAGTACGGCATCACGGCCCGGTCCCGGGTACTCCACCTTGCCTCCCCGACCTTCGATACCGCCCTCGTCGAGGTCGTCGCCGCCGCGCTCCACGGTGCGGCACTGGTGATCGCACCGCCGACCGCGTTCGGTGGCGGCGAACTCACCGACTTCCTCCGTGCTCACTGGGTCACCCACCTGCTGGCGACACCGTCCGCGCTGGCCACCGTCGACCCGGCCGGCCTGGGCAGTGTGGAATCGGTGGTGGTCGGCGGCGAGGCGTGCCCGCCGGCGCTGGTCCACCGGTGGGCTGCTCGGCGGGAGATGCGCAACGCGTACGGACCCACCGAAACCACGTGCAGCGTCACCCTGAGCGCCCCGATGCACCCGGCGGGCGAGATCACCCTCGGACCACTGATGCGCGGCGTCCACGCGGTCGTCCTCGACCACCTGCTGCATCCTCAACCCCCCGGCGCCGGCGGTGAGCTGCACCTCGCAGGCCCTTGCCTGGCCCGCGGCTACCACGGGCAGCCGGCCCTGACCGCCGCCAAGTTCGTGGCCAACCCCTTCGGGAAACCGGGATCGCGGATGTTTCGCAGCGGCGACCAGGTTCGGTGGACGGCCACCGGGGAACTCCAGTTCCTCGGCCGCACCGACGATCAGGTAAAGATCCGGGGACTGCGAATCGAATTGGGCGAGATCGACACCGTCCTCACCGGCCACCCAGGGGTGCGGTTCGCGGTCACCACCGTGCACCACCGGACGGCCGGGGACCCGGCGCTGGTCGCGTACATCGCGGTCGACGACCCCACCACCTTCGACGTCGACGCCCTGAGGGCACACTCGGGCAGATCGCTGCCCGACTACATGGTTCCCGCGGCGATCATGATCGTCGAGCAGGTGCCCCTGACCCCGACGGGAAAGCTGGACCGCGCGGCCCTGCCCGCCCCCCGATTCGCGGCAGCGACCCGGTACCGGGAGCCCGCGACACCCGCCGAACGCCGGGTCGCGGACACCTTCGCCCAGGTGCTCGGGGTGAGCGGCGTCGGCGCCGAGCACTCGTTCTTCGACCTCGGTGGGGACTCGCTGTCGGCGACCCGGGTGGTGGCCCGTATCAACGACGAGTTCGGGTCGGTCCTCGGGGTGCGCGAGGTCTTCGATGCCCCCACGGTGACAGCCCTGGCAGCCCGCATCACCTGGGCCACCGAACCCGACGAGGCACAGCTCGGCGCTCTCCCCGTGCCGGCGCACATCCCGCTGTCTCCGGCGCAGAGACACCTCGACCGCGCCGAGACCACCCGCCCGCTTTACAACATCCCATTCACCATCGCGGTCCGCGGCCGGTTCGATCACCAGGCGTTCGGTGATTCCGTCGCCGACGTCATCGAGCGACACCCCCTACTGCGCACCATATTCCCCGACACCGAGTCCGGCCCCCAGCAGTACCTCCTCGACGTCGGTGACGCACTGCCCGATTTAACCCCGACCCCGGCCGGCGGCGACGACCTGGTTACCGCGGTCGTCGCGACCGCGTTCGACGTCCGCACCGAGCCGCCCGTGCGCATCCGGGTCCTCGAACACGGCCCGCACCACCATCTGATCGCCTGCGCGGTGCACCACATCGCGGTCGACGGCTGGTCCCTGGCTCCGTTGGCCCGTGACCTCGTTCTCGCGTACACCGCACGGAGCACCGGCACCGCACCGCAGTGGCCCGAACTTCCGGTCGACTACACCGACTACACCCTGTGGCAACGGGCCCGGCTCGGCGACGAACACGACCCCACCAGCCGCGCCGCGACCCAGATCGCCTACTGGAGAGAGCAACTGGCCGGACCTCCCCGCCCCCTGGTCTTGCCGAGCGACCGCCCCCGGCCCGCGCAATGGTCCTATGCGGGAGCACGCATGCCGTTCGTCATCGACCCCGCCGCCCACCACCGGCTGCTCGACGTCGCCCACACCCACCGCACCGGAGTGTTCACCGCGCTCCGGTCCGCGGTGTCGATCCTCCTGGCACGGCTGAGCGGCGACACCGACGTCATCGTGGGCACCCCCATCGCCGGCCGCGGTCACCCCCGCCTCGACTCGGTGGTGGGGATGTTCGTCAACACCGTCGCCCTCCGGGCCCGGATACGCCCGGGAATGACCCTGCACGAGGTGATGGCCGAAGCCCGCGAAACCGAACTGCAGGCGTTCGCGCACGCCGACGTCCCATTCGAGCGGCTCGTCGAGGTCCTCGACCCACCCCGATCCCCGTCGCTGCACCCGTTCTTCCAGGTCGCGATCTCACTGGAGAACTTCACCCACGCCGAACTCGACGCCCCCGACCTGAGCTTCAGCATCACCCCCAGACCGCTCGACATCGCCAAATGCGACCTGCACTTTCACTTCACCGAACGCTATGACCCCGCCGGTGCACCGAACGGCATCGACGCCGCAGTGGTGTACTCCACCGACCTCTTCGACACCGAATCGATCCGGTCGCTCGTCACCACATTGCAGACCGTGATCACCACCGAGGTCCCCAGCCCGGCCTCGACCGGCGAGCTGGGCGAGGAACTCCCCGCCCAGGCGGCGGCCGCTCCCCTTGCCAAGGACGCGTCGCGGTCGCAGCCCGGCGCCCGGTTGGGCGTGCCGGACCCGGATCCCTCCCCCCACCGGCCCACCCTCCGACCGGGACTGAGGCTGCACCAGTTCACACCAGTAGCTGGTGCAGCCGCCGGTCGGTCCCTCGACCCCTGGAGATGGTGCCTGGGCGGTGGATGCCGGGGTATGACGACCGCACGAGTTGTCCGTCGCGGTGACCGCGTCGACAGTGTGCGACGGCCACGGCCGGGGAACCCTACCCGGACAACTCCAGCACGCGAACACTGCTGCGGTCGAGGAGACGATCACCATGCGATGGACACGCCGCCGACAGCGATATGCACGGGCACGGCGCTTCCGCCATCCCTTCACCCGGCCCGTGGACCGGCTCGCCACCCGCCTCCATTTCCTCCTGTCGCTGGTCACCGCACTGCTGATCATCCTCTGCACCGGACTCGCCGTCGTGGTCTACGAGACCACGCAGGCCCGCGCCACCCACCAACAGACCCACACCCACCTCGTGGCCGCCACCCTCGCCCCCACCGACGACGATCCCCCGCGCCAGGCGGCCTCCCCCAGTGTCCGGACCGGACCCCCCACCGCCGCCGCGACCTGGGCCTGGGCCTGGGCCGGGCAACCCCGTACCGCCATCATCGACATACCCCCGGGAACATCCAGAACCTCCCCTGCAACCCAGACCCAGATCCTCGTCGACCCCGCCGGCAACTGGGCCGGCCCTCAGATCACCCCCGCCCAGGTGACCGGCATCACCATCAGCGCGCTCATCGGTACCCTCATCGCGGCCAGCGCGCTCACCATCGCCCTACACACATGCTTCAGCCGCATACTCGACCGGCACCGACAACGCTACTGGGACGAATGCCTGCACCGTTTCTTCGCCACCTACGACCTCTAACCGACGCACCGGCACCCGGTGCAGTCCCACACCGAAAAGGGTTGCAAAACAACATGAACACCAACGACAGCGATCACCTCCACGACGTACCCGTACCGCGGTACGAACACGAAATGATCTTGCCGCCCAACCTCACCCGGGGTTCCGACGCCGACACCGACACCGACACCGACACCGATGCCGCGGCGGGACGGGAACTGCATGAGCGGGTCGGCGCCGACGACTCCTCGCCAGCCGACCGCAGCAGCGACGAGACCCCGATACGGCACGTCCACCTGCCGAAACGGCTGCGTGACCGGCTCGACACACTCGCCCGACGCCACCACCGCGACCCCAGCGACCTCCTGCGCGAAGCCGCCGAAGAATACGTCCAGAAGCACTCCGCCGACCCGGCCGGCCCGTAGCCGGCCCAGCCCTCTGTCTTCCGGTCCGGTAACGCCCTGCGCATGCGTTGCCCATGCCCCCACGGGCGCACCACGCCGGGCGCACCCTCCGTCCGAGAGGGGGCAACGAGGTGGTCCCATCACCCGGCAAGCGACAGCAAAAACCCGCCATCTCACCCGTATTCCCCGGAGGCGCAACACAGCGAGTTCCCGTTGCCGGCGGAGTCGTTGCCGTACGCGCATCCGCACACGGTGATCAACCGCTGAACCAGCGACAGAAGAGGGGCCCTGCACCGGATCGGTGCAGGGCCCCTCTTCGGTGAGTTGCGGGGGTTTACTGCGGGAGCAGTTCCTTGTTGGCGTCGATGAGCTGCAGGATCTGGGGATCGATGGCGATGCCCTGGGCCTTGACGGCCTCGATCGCGCTGTCGACGACGCCCGCGTACTGCGAGGTGCCGCCGTTGGTGCTGGGGATGCCGCCCGTGATGTCGGGGA
>NZ_JARJBD010000135.1:0-20249 GCF_029269925.1 Rhodococcus sp. T2V | reverse complement strand
ACACCCTCCCCCTCCCCACCGACCGACCCCGACCCACCCACCGCACCCACCACGGGGCCTGGGTCGCGTTCCACATCGGCAGGGACCTGCACCGGTCACTGCTGAGAACGGCGCGGCTGAACAACTCGACGCTTTTCATGGCGATCCACGCGGTGTTCGCGGTCCTCCTCGCACGCCTCAGCGGCAGTTCCGACATCGTGATCGGCACCCCCGTCGCCGGCCGCCCCGATCCCCGGCTCGACCCCCTCGCCGGCATGTTCGTCAACACCCTCGCGCTTCGCACACCGGTCGACGGCTCCCGGTCGTTCACCGAGGTACTCGACGTCACCAGGGACGTCGACCTCGGCGCCTTCCTGCACGCCGACCTGCCCTTCGAGCGCGTCGTCGAGGCCGTCGATCCGGCGCGGTCGACCTCCCGCTCACCGCTGTTCCAGGTGTCTCTCGAGTTCGAGAGCGTCCAGCGACTCCAGATCACGCTGCCGGACCTGACCGTCACGGTCGCCGGGTACAGCCCGCCCGTCGTCAAGGTCGATCTCGAATTGGTGGTCGCCGAAACGTTCGACGAGTCCGGGGAGCCGGACGGGATCGCCGCCGGATTCACCTTCGCCACCGACATCTTCGACGCCGCGACCGTGCAGGGCTTCGCCGATCGTCTGATCCGTCTCCTCGGCGCGGTCGTCGCCGACCCGGACGTCCCGGTCGGAGACTTCACGCTCGGCGTCGAGGACGAGGACCCGTCGATCTCCGGACCGCCCGACCTGCCGGTGCGGATGTGGCCGGACCTGCTGGCCGAGGCGGCGGAGCGGCACGCCGACTGGGTGTCCGTGTCCGACGCCGGCCGCACTCTCACCTATCGGCAACTCGGCGAAGACTCCGCGCAATTCGCCCGGCTGCTCATCGCTCGGGGTGCAGTCTCAGAAGGGTTCGTCGCCCTGGCATTGCCGCGGTCGCTCGCGTGGGTCCGTGCCGTGTGGGCGGTCGCCCGCTCGGGTGCGGCGTCGGTACCCGTCGACCCGACGTATCCGCCCACCCGGATCGCCCACATGCTCACCGACTGCGGAGCGGTACTCGGCGTCACCGTCGCCCGGTATCGCGCACAGTTGCCGGACACGCTCGAGTGGCTGGTGCTCGATGATCCCGACTTCGAGACGCAGATGCGGCACCGTCCTGCGACGCCGGTGACCGACGTCGACCGCGCAGCTCCGCTGCGCCCGGACAACCCCGCCTACCTGATATACACGTCCGGATCCAACGGCACCCCGAAGGGGGTCGTGGTGTCGCATCGGGGTCTGGCGAACCTGTTCGAACAGGAACGTCACCACCTCCAGGTCACGCCCGATGCGCAGGTCTCGCATCTCGCGTCCCCCAGTTTCGACGCGTCGCTGTTCGAGTTGACGATGGCGTTCTGTGCGGGGGCCCGGGTCGTGCTCGTGCCCCCGCTGACCTATGGCGGGCCGGCGCTGGCCGAAATCCTCGCCGGTGAGCGGATCACCCACGCGTTCATCACCCCAACCGCGCTGGCATCACTGGACCCGACGGGACTCGACTCACTGCGGGTCCTCACCGTCGCCGGTGAACCATGCCCGGCGGACCTGGTCCGGCGGTGGGCGCCCGGCCGGCGCATGCTCGACCTGTACGGTCCGACCGAGACGACGATCTGGTCGCATGTCAGTGATCCACTGGCACCGGCCGAACCCGTCACCATCGGGCGCCCCGTTCGCGGGTTCACCGCCGCCGTCCTCGACGCCCGGCTGCATCCCGTACCCCCGGGCACCCCGGGTGAGCTGTACCTGGCAGGGTCCGGCCTGGCCCGCGGCTACCACGCTCGCCCGGCCACGACGGCGACTTGTTTCGTCGCCTGCCCGTTCGTCGCCCCGGGGTCACGGATGTACCGCACCGGTGACCTGGTACGGACCCGGCCCGACCGCACGCTCGAACACCTCGGGCGCACCGACTTCCAGATCAAGGTGCGCGGATTCCGGGTCGAGCCGGGCGAGGTCGACTCGATCCTGTTGGCGCGCCCGGACATCGGTTTCGCCGCTACCGTCGGGCGGGCCGGCCCGGACGGGGAACCGATACTCGTCACCTACGTCCGCGGTGCGCCCGGCTCGGACGTCGACGCGAGTGCGGTGCGCACGGCGTTGTCGATGCAGCTTCCGCGGTATCTGTTGCCCGCGGCGATCGTCGTACTCGACGCGGTGCCGCTCACGCCGGCGGGCAAGCTCGACCGCTCGGCCCTCCCGGAACCCGAGTTCGGCCCCCGCTCCGAGGAGTTCCGTGCCCCGTCCACGGCCGTGGAGCGAGCGGTCGTCGAGGCTTTCGCGGACGTCGTCGATACCGGCAAGTACCGCCCGATCGGAGTGGACGACGACTTCTTCGCACTCGGCGGCACCTCGCTGTCCGCGGTCCGCGTCGCCGCGGACCTGCAACGGCGACTGGGCCGCCCGGTGCCACTTCCGGCCCTCTTCCTCGACCCCACTCCCGCAGGCCTGGCGGCCCGCCTCGCGACCGAAGCTCTGCCCGCGTCCGCCGACGAAGCGCTCCGGGTTCTCGTGCCGCTGCACCGCAATGGTCGGCTTGCCCCGATGTTCTGCGTCCATGCCGGGATGGGCCTGGCGTGGGCGTACAGCGGGATGGCGCGCCATCTCTCACCGGACCGGCCCGTGTGGGGACTGCAGTTGCCGTCCCTCGGCGGCGGTCCCGAGTACGACTCGATCGAGGAACTCGCGCACCGCTACCTCGACGAGGTCCGCGCCGTCCAACCGGCGGGACCGTATCATCTGCTCGGCTGGTCGCTCGGTGGGCTGATCGCCCACGCCATGGCCATCGAGCTGCAGGACCGGGGTGAGAAGGTCGCGTCCCTCGTCCTCCTGGACAGCTACCCCGGCGACGAGACGGTCGATCCCGGATCGTTGGACGTCGGGGAGCTTCTGCGTGGTCTGGGAGTCGACGTCGCGTCGGGCGCGGATACCCGGTCTCTCACGTACTCCGACGCCAGCCGCCGCCTTGGCGAGGTCTACGGTCCCGCGGCCGCCCTGACGGCTGACCAGCTGCGGCGCATCGCCGAGGGATATGCCCGGTCGACCCTGCTATCGACGAGATTCGTCCCGAGAGCCTTTCGCGGGGACGCGCTCCTGCTCACCGCGGCGGACAGTCGCCTCGCCGGCAGCGCGCCATCCATCAGCGCCGGATGGAGGGACTCGATCACCGGCGCCGTGCAGATAGATCGCGTCGACTGCGCACACAACGACATGATGCAACCGGGGCCGGCACGGGCGATCGGGGTGATCGTCGAAACCTACGTGTCCGGTCGGGGCGGATAGAGCCGCGCCAGGGTGTCACAGATGCCGCGAATGCTCGGATGCCGGTACAGCTCCCGCATAGGCAGCGCCGGGAGGCCCAGCCGCCGCATCATGCTGTCGGCCTTGATGGCGCACAGGGAATTCCCGCCGAGTTCGAACAGGTTGTCGTCCGGGGAGACCGCGACGCCGAGCACCGACTCCCAGATGTCGACGAGACTGGCCTCGGTGCTGCGCGCTTCGCTGATCTCGGGCACCTCGTTCGGTGCGCGGAACGACGGTCGCCGCGCCGGCGGAGTGGGCTCGGGAAGCCGGGTGACGTCGAGCTTCCCGTTGACGGTGAGAGGTAACGCATCGACCACCGTGATGGTCCGCGGCACCATGTGGTCCGGTAGGAATCGTGCGGCTCGCCGCCGTATCGTCGGCACGATGGCCGAATCTTCTTCGGTGAGAACGACATAGGCATCGATCGCGAGCCCGGACGGGCCGTCTGGCCGCCCCGACGGCACCACGGCCGCTGCTGTCACCGCGGGATCGTCGAGGAGAACAGCGCGAACCTCGCCGAGTTCCACCCGGAAGCCCCGGATCTGTACCTGGGCGTCGAGTCGTCCGAGGTGCTCCAGGGCGCCGTCGTCGCGCATCCGGCCCCGATCACCCGTGCGGTATCGGCGCCGACCGCCGAGAGCAGCGACGAAGCGTCCTGCCGTCATCGCCGGACGATTCAGGTAGCCGAGCGAAACCCCGACGCCGCCGATGTAGATTTCGCCGGCCATCCCGCCGGGCAGAGGGCGACCGTACTCATCCGTCACCTGTATCTCCCATCCCGGCAGCGGCTTTCCCACGGTCTTCGAGTCGGTCAGCGCGTCCCGCCGCGTCACGGTGTGAGCTGTGGCGTGGACGGTGGATTCGGTCGTCCCGTACATGTTCACCAGTCGGCAGGAGGACTCCGGATACCGGTCGAGCCAGGGCAGCACGACACGAGGTTCGAGCGTTTCGCCCCCAAACACGACGAGCCGGAGCGAGTCCAGCGGCGCGAGGTCCTGGTCGGCCGCGACCAGAGGCACGAACGCCGATGGTGTCTGGCTGAGGACGGTGACGTGTTCCTCGGCGAGCAAGGTGTGGAATTCGACCGGCGACCGGGAGATCCAGTACGGCACGATGACGAGCCTGGCACCGGTCAGCAGTGCGCCCCAGATCTCCCACACCGAGAAGTCGAACGCAGGCGAGTGGAACATCGACCAGACGTCGTCGGAACCGAGCGCGAACTCGTCGGCGGTGGCTGCAAGGAGCGCCAGCACCGCGCCGTGCGGAACCGCGATGCCCTTCGGCCGACCAGTCGATCCCGACGTGTAGATCACGTAGGCCGGAGCAGCGCTGACGCCGACCGCGACGTCCGTGGCCGGGAATGCCGACATCTCGAGTTCCTGCAGTGTCACCGCCGATGCGCTCTCGCCCCATCCCCTCGCGTCGATGTCGGTCACGACCAGCCGAACTCGGGCATCGCTTGCTGTGTAGGCGAGACGATCCGGTGGATGTCGCACGTCCATCGGAACGAAGGCCGCACCGACGCGGAGCACCGCGAGCATCGTCACGATCAAATCGATCGACCGATCCAGGCAGATTCCGACGCGATCACCTGGCGCGACTCCTCGCTCGCGAAGGGCTCGCGCCACCCACCGCGACTGCTCGTCGAGCTCCGAGTACGTCACTGTCCGCCGACCGTGAGTGACAGCGACAGCGTCGGGTCGTGCCCGCGCGCGCATCGCAAACACGTCTTCGATCCTGCTCCCGAGCGTGGCCGCTGCGGCTCGCACGCCAACGCCCACGGACGACGCATCCTCGTCCGTGAATACGGAAGGCATCCGTTGCCGTGCACCGGTAGTCGGGCCGTGGAAACTGTGCACCACCTGCGCG
The DNA here is from genome assembly GCF_029269925.1 of Rhodococcus sp. T2V. Lineage (NCBI taxonomy): Bacteria > Bacillati > Actinomycetota > Actinomycetes > Mycobacteriales > Nocardiaceae > Rhodococcus > Rhodococcus sp. T2V. The sequence continues at coordinate 15,036 of NZ_JARJBD010000135.1, read as the reverse complement.
ACCTGACGGCCGAACCGGGCAGCGACGTGTTCGTCCACGGCCGCCGGGTCGGCGTACACCTCGAGCGTGGCCTGTCCGTCGGTGCCGACCACCGGGAGAAGCGTGATCGGGAACGGCGCGGACTGGCACGGGAGGTACGTGCGCGCGGGGTCGCACAGTACCGTGCCCAGCACACCGACCTGCGTTGCAGCCCTGCCTGCCGGATGACATGCCTCCGCGATGTCCAGCGGCCGGCGTCGATCCTCCTGGTGCAGAACGCCGTCAGCCTCGTCGAGAAGGTCGCGTGATGCGCGGGCTCTCGAGGTGTCGATCGACAAGCAGACGCACTTCTCGGATCCGCCGAGCACATTCCGCGGCCGGCTCCGATAGGTCGCCCACACCGGGACGGTCACCGAGTCGAGGCCGTCGTAGCGAGCGGTGACCACCGCCGCCGCAACGGCAACGTCCGTCGTCACGTCCCCGTCGCCTCGTTCCAGTGGTACCCCGGTGTGCAGCGGCCTCCCTTGCGAAGTACGCCGGGGCCGCGCGATGCGGCGACGGCGCGCGTACGCCAGCAGGGCACGACCGTCGACGTGACGGCGAATCGGCTTCGCCGTCACCGTGTCGGCGTCGACGGCACCCAGGAGGACGTCACACACGACGGCGAGTGCACCCGGGTCCAGGTCACGCCGGTCGGCCGCCACCACGAGGTCGGCGACGGCGTCGGCGTACTGCACCAGCACTACCCGGATCACCGGGCCGTCGACGGCCACCGGCCGGTGCACCTCGGCCTCGAGCCGTCGACACGCCTCCTCGGATCCGGACCCGGCGCGCACATTCTCCACCCACAACCGCGTCGGCCGCGCCCCCGGATCCCACCAGCAGCGGGATGCCGTATCCAGCGCAGCCGCAATAGTTTCCGGATTCACACCACACGGAACACGCACCGCCATCGCATGGCCGTACGACGTACGCGCCAGCCCAGCCCGACCCCAATGGGATTGGTGCATAAGCACGATCCTATCGAAGATCGGTCGTCGGAAGAAGCTTCCAGTGGCTCCCCCGGCAGGCCTTCAGCGGGCCGTAAAACCTCCGTCGACCGTGACCACCGTCCCGGTGACGTGCCGAGCGTCGTCCGAGGCGAGCCACCGCGCCGCGGCCGCCACGTCCTCCGGTTCTATGAGCGCATTGGTGGGCTGTGCCTGCACGAACACCGACTCGTGTTCCGCGACGTCGATGCCGAGCGAACGCGCGATCTCGGACAGCATCCGGCCCTCGAACTCCGGACTGTCCCGCACGGAACCCGGGCACAGGGCGTTCACTCGGACACCGCTCGGCGCGTAGTCGAGTGCGACCGCCTTGGTGAGGCCCACCACTCCGTGCTTGGCAGCGACGTATCCCGCGAACCGGCTGTATCCGACCAGGCCCGCGGTCGACGCGACGTTGATGATGCTCCCGCTCCGCTGGGTCATCATGATCCGGCCCGTTGCCGCGATGGCCCGCCACGCACCGGAGAGGTCGACGTCGATCATCAGCTGCCACTCGTCCTCGCCGATTTCGTGGGCGAGTTTCCCCGAGGGCGCGACGATTCCCGCGTTGTTGAGCAGGACGTCGACTCGGCCGAAGCGTTCGTGCGTCGCATCCACCGCGGTCCTGATCTCGTTGAGCGCACGGACGTCGACTGCCTGTGTCAACACTGAGACACCGTGCTCGCGGCAGAGTTCGGCGGTGTAGTCGAGCTGACTGCGAGAGCCGAGCGGATACGGCACCCCGGGCAGGTTCCGGGTGATGTCGACGAGCATCAGATCGGCACCGTCGGCGGCGAACGCGATGGCGCAGGCGCGGCCGATACCCCGTGCTGCTCCGGTGACGACCGCCGTCTTCCCGGTGAGGTCGCCGCTCATCGGAGGTCCGGCTCGGACAACTGGGCGGCGAGAAGTCGCACCAGTGCGTGCGGATGCTCGGTGAGGTACATGTGTCCGCCGTCGACCTCGAGCACCGACGTCGCGGCGGTGGTGGACGTGGCCCACTCGGCCACGGCCGCGGCACTGACCAGGTGATCCTCACGACCGCGCAGAGCGGTGATCGGGACATCCAAGGGCGGGTGCGGCGGCGGGCGGTAGTTCTCGTGCATCTCGACGTCGGCGCGAAGGACCGGAAGAAGCAGTTCGCGCAGTTCCGGGTTCTCCAGCGCCGGATGGGAATACCCGGCCAGGTCGTTGACCTGGCCGAGGAACTGTGCGTCCGCCAACGACGACGCCCGGATCTCCCGGACCGTCGCCGGCCCGGGCGACCCGCTCACGAACAATCTTTTCAGCGGGACACCGCCTTCCGCAGTCAGCCGGTGGGCGAGTTCGAAGGCGAGAACAGCACCCAAACTGTGCCCGAAGATCGCGACGCGGGACGCGCCCCGTCCCGCGGGAAGCACGCGGGGAACGAGATCGTTCACGGCCTGAGCCACCGTCGTGACGAGCGCCTCCGCGAACCGCTCTTCACGGCCGGGCAGCTGCACAGGGAGGATCTTCAGGCCTCGCGGCGCGAATCCCTGCCATTCACGGAAGAAGGAGGCACCCGACCCCGCGTACGGCAGGCACACCAGAGTCGTCGGCGGCTCCACCGCCTCACCTCCCTTTGTGCCGACATGAGGACGACCAATCCCCTTCGACCCTAGGCTGCCGACCTGACACCGGTTCGAGAATCGATCGCCTGCGTACGGTGGGGGCCGCACACACCCTCCCCGAGAAATCGTGATGAAGCAGTACCTGCTCGGCATCTACCAGCTCGAGAGCGGCACACCGCAACGACACCGTCCTGACGGACGGTGTCGTACACCGAGGCAACGGAGCACATCGGCGGGTTCACCGTCACCCAGGTGGCGGCCGACCTCGACGCCCGCACTCGAACGGTTGCCGCGTCGCTCCCCGCGAACCGATCTCGGCCACCGACCACCTCGTCTGTTCCCCGAGATGACGGTGGAGTTGCACAGCGGGACCAGGATCGCCAGCGAGAACGCCGTCCGCGGAGGGATCGGCGACGACCTCACGATACGTGTCACGAAACGATCGTTATCCTTTCTCGACACGCGTGTCGATGAGGTTCGGTGGCACGTCGATCCACGATCGGATGCCGACGGTGGCATGCCCCCACGGCGAGAGTCCTGCTCGGTCACGCTGGGTGAACGCGCAGATCCCGGCTGTAGGCGACGGTGACTGCGAGACCCTCCGATGCGGGGGTGTCCGGGATGCGGGGGTGTCCGGTTTGCTGCCTCGGGAAGCGAGGTCGATTCGATCATCCGCCGGATCGGGTGAGGCATGCGGCGTCGTCGCCGGGGCGAACCCGAGTTGGAGCCGGTTCGCTAGCTCCGGGAGGCGAGAGCATCCGCCGGCGGCGCACGCCGATCGTGCGGTGTGCGTGGGGAGGATCAACTTCGCCGCGGATGCGCGATTTCGGCGCCCCGGGAGTCCTGCGCGGCGGGCGGGACGCAGCAGTACGCGTGGAGAAGTCGCTGGGGACCGGCCTCGATTCGCCGGGTACGTTTCAGGGCCCCGTGGCGGTCGAGGCCGGCTCGACGCCACGGCGTGGGGACAGGTGTCGGGCGGGACACTGGGGCCTCGGTTGATCAAGGTCGTGGGGGTGGTGTGCGCTGAAATGCGTCGACGGCGCGTTCATCCGGCCGCGGCGCTTCCCGGATCCCAGGGGTGGGTCGTACGGATGTCGGCATTGAAGCCCTCGATCCGGCGCCGCAGGTTCAATTCGGTGTAGCCGATCGCTTGAGCGGCGAAGGGTTCGAGGAGTCGACCGAGAGCCTTTCCGGTCAGTCCACTGGGGAGTTGGTAGCTGAAGTCCACGGTCAGTTGAGTCTCGCCGACCCCGGTGGCGGTGAAGCGCCAGATCGAGGTGTTCCTGAAGCCGTCGATCGAGTCGAGGGCGATCAGTCGGTTTCTTTCCCAGGCGGTGATCGTGAGGATCGAATGGAGGGTTGTGAAGCCGACCTGCATGGCGGCGTCGAAGGTGGCGCCGAGGCCGTGGTCGAGGGTGCCCGTGGGATCGAATCGCGAGATGCCGAACACCCAGGTGGGGACGTTGCGGTAGTTGCCGATGAAGTCGAACGCGACGTCGATCGGCACGGTGGCGACCGCGCTGTGCTGGGTGTGCATCATTTTGTTCGCCTTTCGGTGTTGTTGCACCGGAACCGGGGGCTTGCAACGACCCGCGGATCGACTGTTCGATCGTTCAGCCGTCTCCTGAACGCCTCGTCCGGGCGCAGCACAACAAGGAGCGTGGTCTACCGGATCGGCACATCCAACGTCAGCGACCAGTTCGCCGCATAGTGTGGGCCCACCCGTCGTCGGAGCCAGCCCCGACACCGTTCCGTCGGTGCGGCGAACTTGTCAACATCAAACATACTCACAGTATGTTATTGGCGCAATAAAGTACTTGTGGTTTCTATATTCTCCAGACGCAGGTCTCTCGCTTCCGTTGACCGCGGCGCCGTGTTCGTCGGATTCGGCATCGAGTGGTCGTCACCTGTTGTGGTTGCCGCAGACGAGCTCTGGGGTTGTGGTCCATCCGTGGCCTTCGAGCCAGGTGAGGATTGGTTGTGGCAGTTCGACGCTGGCCTCGTCGGTGCCGGTGACCAGGGGGCCGTTGCCACATCGGCTACAGCTGATCACCAGGACGTGGCCGTGGGGCTAGCAGGGGGCGCAATGGTGTTGCTCGCGGACTCGGTGGCGGCCGTCGAGGTGCAGGCACCGCAACGTCTGGGTCTCCGGCAAGGCCGCTGCCGACCTCGAGGGCGACGGGGTGCAGTCCGCCTACATCTGCCCGGGGTACGTGTTGGCCTGCCAGGCAGACCGGACCAGTCCATGAGGTGCTCGGCGAGCCAGTGCAGTCGTTGGTGCCGCGACTCCCCGGTGCTCGTCGATGTCATCTGCAACACCGTCATCTGCGACATGTTCACCAGCACCTCGAGATCGCCCCGCTCGTCGGCGATCGCGCAGACAACCGCAGCGGCCTCCAGATAGTCCGCGAAGACACTCATATTGAAGAACACCCGCGTCACGCGGCTACGCCGCAGCGACGTCGGCCGGGCGAGTCAGATCGCCCACCATTATGTCCGCTCCCCACTCCCGCAGGGCATCGGCACCGCCGTCGTCGCGATGAACCATCGCCCGCACGGGTGCGCCGCGACCCAGGAGCAGCTCGGCGACCAGCCGACCGATACTGCTGTAGCCGCCCCCACTCCGGTCAACAGATACGGTGGCCGTTTATTCGTGATTGACTCCCGTTGTCTGCGTGACGCACTCAAACCCCGTCCCGCCTCGTTGATACCGAGATGCGCACGGTTGCCGCAGTCGGGCATCCTGGTTCTTCAGGTCGGCGCCACGACAGGTGGTTCTGGGGATGAGCGTGCACACCGGCCAGTCCCGCTCCCCTACAACGCTACGACCGGACGACACGCGTTGACCACCGAAGCAGTCGCCTGTGCAGTTTCTCGCACACCGGTGTGCAGGCGCGGAGGTCGTGGCGGCATTCCCGACCAGATTGATGGGAGTTCTCCGCCGAATTGTTCGAACATTTCGATTGCCGATGCTCCACCGACGACATCATGTTCCGGTGCGCGACCTGGTAGGAGCCGAGTTGGTCGGTGACCGGTACCCGCGGCCGACACCCTTGTTTCTTCAACAGTTTCCGGAAGAACGGAGTCGCAGCCCTACCGTCCCTGCGAGCGTGCACCAGGATATCGAGGACGGGTCCTATGCCGGTCGACGGCCCTCCACAAGCACCGGCGTGCCCCGTTGATCGTCAGAAACCTCGCCCAGCCCCACTCCTACAGACATCCCCGTGCCGTGCGGGTTCCATCGTCACGTCCGCGCCGGTCTGGTGGAATCGATGCTGATCGGAGGACACTTACAGGGTGTGTTCCGGTCGACCCCGACCCCCTGTGTGCCGGCGAGCCCGTGGGTTTCTTCGGTGGGTGGCGGGTGGGTCGTCGATCCGGTATCCATCCCGAGCTTCCGGAACATGCACCCACACAAGCGAATGCGAATCGGGCCCAGCCCGGGAACGGTGGTCGGTGATGGATGTGGAGCACCCGCGGTGCGCGGGAATCGATCTCCGAGACCGGCCAGGTGCGTGGGTCGATCCTTGTCGAGACGGATGCGACCGTCGGAGTGGTACCGGGAGGGCTCGAGCAATGTTGACACGATTCGCGGCGGTGGTCGCAGCGACGATCGGCCTTCTGGGGACCGTCCTCGTGGGTGTCGCGACGGCGGCGCCGCCGGTGGTGATGGGCGGCGGGACGGGGATCATCGTCAACGACGAATTACTCTGCTCTCTCACGACGATCGGGCACGACAATGCGGGACGGCTGGTCGGGTTGACGGCGGGGCACTGCGGTGCCGTCGGTGCGTCCGTGGTGGCGGAGACCGCGCAGGACAGTGGTGTGGTCGGCCGTTTCGTCGTGTCGAATCCGGCTCTCGACTACGCGGTGATCCAGTTCGATCCCCGCGAAGTGATTCCTGTCAACCGGGTCGGCAGCGTCACCATCACAGGGATCGGTGCACCGGCCGGGTTCCCGCAGGTGGCGTGCAAGGAGGGCCGCACCACCGGCAACACCTGCGGCATCGTGTACGGGGACCTGCTCGGTACCGGGGAGACCTGGACGCAGGTATGCGTCGTCGAAGGTGATTCGGGCGCACCGGTTGTCGTCGGCACCACGCTGGTGGCGATGGTCAACGCCTACCTCGTCGCATCGTGCGTGGGCCCGGAGGTCGGCACCAACATCAGTTCGATCGTCGCCGACATGAACGCAACGGGCGGGTACGGCGCCGGCTACCGGCCCATATGAGCCTGAATCCGTTGATGATTGACCTCAGAAGGCCCCCGCCAGCGAATCTGAGCGTGGGTGTGTGCGTATCAACCAGAGAGCCAGTCGCATTGTTGGATCCTCGGGTCGGACCACGTGGCACAACCGCGAGGGGAGCATCCGACTGGAGGTCACCCTCTCAGCCGGAACGGCTACACACCGAACCCTGGCGCGGTTCTGCAGCGATCGTCCGTGGGGCGCGGCGACGAAGGGTTCAGGTCACCCGTCCCGGGTTCGTGGTGAAGAGCCGCGACAGCACCGACGCAGCGGTACAGGGAGTCGGCTCGGGTGGCCTCGGCAGATCGGGTTGGCCGAGACCGAATGTGCCGGTGCTCTCCGGGTCCTATGCTCAACGGTGGAAGACTGTCTTGCCTTGTCGGGTTCACATTGTCCGGTTCATTTCGATTGGCTTGGGCGCTCACCGTGACGGTGCACTGATCGCGTGGTCGACGGGTGCTGCAGGCCAACGCGGCGCCGGTAGCGTGCGCGCGAGCGTCGGGGCGGATGCGGCGCGATGGTGGTCTGCGCGCTCGCCGTCGGGCTGGCCGCGGCCTGCAGCTCATCGGCGAACCACACGCCGGCCACCAATTCCTCGACGCCGGTCGGCAGCCGCCGAATCCGGCACCAATTCGGGCCCGGACGCGGCGGCGACGATCACCATCGAGGGCTTCCGCTTCGCCACCCCATGGGGTTGGGCCCGGCGCGCAGGTCACCGTCAACATCGAGGACACCGTCGAGCACAGCGTCACGGCCGACCGGGGCGACGACTTCGGTCGGGACGTCGACGGCGGCGGCACCGCCGTGTTCACGGCCCCCACACGGTCGGGGGCCTACCCGTTCCACTGCGCGTACCATCCTCACGTGCAGGGTGTACTCATGGTCGTGGCGTTACACCGTGGACAAAGTGAGAGCACGACGGCCGGTCCGTCGGGGTAGACCTGGTGCTGTGCTGGTCGCCGGACAGTCACGCGGGTCGAGACCGCGGAGTCGGTAAATCCGTCCGTCAGGCGGGGATCGGGGCGATCCCGGCAGCTGAACGCCGCGTTCGACACCATTCCTGGGTTCGACAGCGCTGATGGGTTTGCCGGTTTCTTTCGTGGCCGCGAACAGCACCGATAGCCTCACCCGGTCGCAGCCGTTGTGCGGGATGGGCGATCACCCGCCGACGACGATGTATCCCTCGGTGGCCGAAGCGGAGCCGCCACTTCCGTTGGCGGAATTGTCGCTGCTGCCGGAGCTACAGCCTGCCAGTGCGAGAGATGCCGCACCGAGCACCGCGGCCGCCCGCACGAGGGTCCGTTAAGTCATCCAAACTCTCCTTAGATCACCTGTGTGCGGGCGCCACCCGAGTCGGCGTTCGCTGTGGGTCAACACGCTGCGCCGATCGCGGGCCTCGACTCGGGGAGCGACCGGGTTGCGCTCGGTGCGACACCCGTCGGGACGTGGAAAATTGAATCGACCGCCCGGTGAGGCCGTCACTGCGCGCGCGGCTCGAGTTCGACTGAGATTGGTGTTGCGTTCTGCGTCGCGAAATGGAATCTGACCAGCCCCAACCCGGTACGGTCATCGAGCATGATCGGGCCCTGGGACACCGTCATCAGATCGCGGAGCCCCACACCGGCGCTGGGTTAATCGTCATGACGACGGAGAATCTGTCCGCGTCGTCGCATGCCCGGTATGTGATACCGAGAACCCCCTCGGTCCCATCAAGGATGGATGCTGCCCAGTCCCGGATGATCCGGTAGCCGACGGGGTCGCATTTCGTCCGCTGTCGTCGGTGTCCTTGCGGTGTCACCGCTCCGGCGATCGGTAGCCCGACGTGCGGTGCCCGGGCGTCCTTGTGTGAGAGTGCCCGCGGCGCGGTCGAGTCCGATGCGTTCGGGGCGGGAGAGTCGGGTTGATCACCCGAGGACAGGGTCAGCTCCCAGCTGCGGCGGTCCGCGATGGAGTCGTAGGTGTGGTGTGTCCACCGCCGGCAGTCTTCGGCGCCGCGCTGATGGGTGATCGTGATCCGTCGCGGCCACAGGTCGGGCGCCTTGCGGGCGGTGTCGTCGATCGGCCCGAACTCGAGGGAGACGTGACGATCGCGATCGGCCGTCGGGGTGACGGTGATGCGGCCGGGTTCGCGGCGCATCTCGGCCGGCGCCCAGTATCGCGGTGATGACGTCGGCGAGTTCGGTGACGGACGTCGCCCCGATCACGTCGATGTAGTCCTGCCCGTAGATCTCGGGTCCTCGTCTCTTCGCGGACCGCGGGGGTCTCCACCGCATCGCTGACGGCGTGGAAGCGCCGCATCGCGTGCCGTTCACCCCCACTGTCGACTCATTGTGAGGATTGGGTTAACTCGTTGCCGGGCGGCACCGGAGGGCAGATCCGCGCGGTAGCGTGAGCTGTACGGCTTGTGAGCTGCGGGCGCCGTGGCTCACGCAACCCCGATACCGCTCATGCCAGCTCAGTTCCCTCGATGCGCAGTTACTCGACGCCGAGACCTCGACGACCTTCACCCATGTCGGGGCCCTGAGTGTCCTGGGCCCCACGACGCCGGGAGGTGGGCTCGCGGCCACGGATCTGCGGGCGCTGGTCGGTAGCCGATTGCACCTGGTGGGGCCGCTGCGGTGGCGGCTGCAGGAAGTACCCCTCGGTCTCGACCTGCCTTACTGGGTGGACTCGGAGTCCCTCGATCTCGGCTACCACGTCCGGGAGGCCACCCTGCCCGGCCCGGGCACCGACGAGCAGCTCGCCGAACAGATCGCCCGTCTCGCAGCACGCCCCCTCAACCGCAACAAGCCCCTGTGGGAGTGCTGGCTGGTCCACGGTCTCACCGGCGGCCGGCAAGCGATCTACACCAAGGTGCACCCCGCGGTGATCGACGGTCTGACCGTGGCTCAGGCCCTCGCGGTGCTGATGGACACCAGCCCGCGACCCCGCGTGGTGCCGCACCGCTTCAGCGACGAGCAGTACCAGGCGGCGGGCGTCCTGGGAATGGTCGGCAAGAGCGTATGGCATCTGGGAACCCTGCCCACCCAGCTGCTGTGGTCCTCGCTCGAGATGGCCCCGCACCTGCCCGAACTCGCCGGCACCAGCACCGTTCCCGGCGCGGGCATGCTCACTCGAAGGTTGGCCCGGTTCGCGCAACGGTGGTTGCCCCCGGCGCCACCGCCCGCGGCACCGACCCCGCCCGAGACCCCGTTCAACGGCCCGGTCACGGCCAACCGGCGTTTCGCGTTCACCTCACTGCCGCTCGGCGAGGTCGCCGCGGTGGGGGCCGCGTTGGGGTTCACCGTCGACGACGTGGTGACGGCGCTGTGCACCACCGTGTTGCGCCGCTGGCTGATCGACCACGACGCCCTGCCCGGCACGGCGCTGGCCGCGGCCATGCCGGTCTCGGTGCGCACCGAGACCGGACCGTTCGCGACCGCCCGCACCCGGCTGTCCCTGGTCCCCGTCGCGCTGCCCACCGATGACGACGACCCGGCCCGGCGCCTGTAGAGGGTGCACACCTCGCTGACCGCGGCGCCCCGGCGTCTCCGCTCGGCACCCGCCACGGTCGTGCGTGACTTCGGCGCCCGGCTGCCGCAGGCGGTGCGTGGGCTGATCTCGCGCACACCGCTGCGCGCACTGACCACCCCCACACCACCGGTCAACCTGGTCATCTCCCACGCCGTCGGCCCCGCGCGGCCGGTGTACGCCGCGGGCGCCGAGGTGACCGGGAACTTTCCCGTCTCCGCGGTCACCGACCACGCCGGCATCACCATCGCCGCGATGTCCTACGACCGGCACCTCGATGTCGGAGTCCTCGCCTGCCGCGAACTGGTTCCCGACGTGTGGAACGTGACCGGGCAGCTGCACGAGGCCCTCGCCGAACTGACCGCATGCACACGCAACGTCCGACACCTGCGCCCCCGCCGCCCCCCTCGGTGACTGGCGGCGAGGTCGGCGGCGCGTCATCAGGCACGGTGACACCCATCACTCGATCCCACTCCCGCGATCCGCTGGGGCGGTCAAAGCGCGGGCGGCGCCCTGGGACACCAACCGGCGGGCGGTGTGCTTGACATGGGTGCGTTTGGCCTCCCCCACCACACGGGCGCGGCCGTTGCGGTTCGCGCCGAGCGCCGCCTGCTGATCCGGGATGTACGGGAGCCGGGTGCGGTCGAGGTGGGCGAACACTATCCGCTGGGTTGATAAGATCCGCTACCCGCCGCAACGATGACTGTCTTTCACCCTTGGATCTTGCGCCCATTTACCCCCGCACCCCACCCCCTGACGGAACACAATTCCTCTACCGACCAGCTCTTTTGCTCCCACTCCCTCACTCCCCACCCTCTGTGCCCACGATCGGCGACGACCGAGTGACTCAACTTCGGAGCGGGCGCGCCGGCGGGTAGAACCACTGGCACCGGGCCCATCCGGGGGAGCCGGACCCACAACGCGGCACAACCGCACGAGGCGATCCGGGGCGATCTGACACCCGCCATCGGCCGTGCACGTTCGGATCGGCGTACACCCCCGGGGAATCGGGCGCACGGACAGGAACGACAGCGGTACCCCAAGCAGCGACCTGCACTCCCCCGCACGGGGCAGGTGCGCGGAGGGCACCGGCGTAGCTCGGCCGCGTCACCACCGCGCGCGCCGTCCCGGTTGCGAGTGTCTGCAGCACCTCTCGGGTGGCATCGAACCTGATCTGTTTGTCGATGACACCGGCCATTTCTCGACTTCCACGGGGTGTTCGCTGTGGCCCCACCAATGGACCAGCGCGTGTTGCCCCAACCACTCCCGACTCCAGTTATCAGGGCCATCCCGTCCGCCCGCCTCAGCACGGCCCGCCCGCATCGCGCTGTTCCCGAGGAAATGCCCAGGAAGTGGAGACAGATCGCGGTGGCAATATCGTGAGACACATGAGAAACGCGCAGGTCGCAGCGTCTCAAAGTCACCGGCAGCGAGACCCTACCGCCCCGTTAGGGGGCACCCGCACGGTGACCTCGCCCCCGGCCGGCGACCAGGCACGGTCAGCACCAGCCCAAGGACTGTGTTGCCTCCGACGTCGAGTAACCCCTAGTCGCACATGACCGGTACCGGGTCTACCGTCGGGACTTGTGACAGCACGTAAAGCAGGGCGTGCACACAAGATGACGCCCAGCCCCGAGGTTCCGCTCGACTTCGCCGGCGGGATCCTCACCGTCTAATAACGCGACATTGAGGTTAACGGTCCGCGGGACCCTCAGGGGTTTCAGCGGGCAGGGTCAGCGAGAGCAGCTGGACCCGTTGGGGCCCCCGCGGAGTGGTGTAGATGACGGTGTCACCGGGCCGATGCCCGGCGAGGGCCAGGCCCAGCGGGCTGTCGGCGGTCACGGTGCTCTCGTCGCCCCCGGCAATCTCCTCGGTGATCGATACGATCCTCACCCCGGTGACCGTGGTGTCGGCGAACCGCAGGGACAACTCTGTTCCCACGGGGAGCGTGTCCGCGGTGCCCGTCGTCGAGCGATCACCCTCGAGCCAGGCGCCCAGTTCCGCGATCCGATCGTCGACCACCGCCAGTGCATCACCGCGCTCCAATGCGTCGGCGTCGTCGGCGCTGTCACCAACCCGGTCACGCTCGGCGAGCTCGGCCGCCATCCGCTCCCGACGCGCACGAAGCTCTGCCATCTGGTCGGCGACGCGGCCACGCGCCAGCGCCGGTTCGCCCTCATCGCGGCTGTTCAATCTCGCCCCTGCCGTCGGCGGTATTTGGCTGTGGCCTTGTGGATGACATGTACTCCAGTCATTGGCCGTCCTCTGCCCCGAACCTACCGGGGTCAACGCGGTCGGATCAACGCTGCACGGCCTCGGTGGCGGGCAACGGCGTCGTAGGCGCCGAGGATCAACGCGGCAACCGACCGGCTCGAGTGGCGGTTTCGATGGCAACGCGAGAGCTCGAGTTGCAGCGCATTGCCGAGGTCGCTACCGGTCTCGGCGACGGCGGCATTGCACAGGCACGGTGTCCCGGTTCGGGACTCGACGAGGAGGAACTCCTCCTCGACACCGATCGTGGGAAGGGCGTCCGCCGAGCTGCCGCAGGGAAAACAGGAAATACCCAGGTTCGTCGACACCGTGGATGCCATCGTGCGCTCCTGCCCGACATGTGCCGATTCGATCGCGTCCCCCTCCAGCAAACCTGGCACCACACTCACCGACCCACAGGTAGCACCGGCGACACGTGCGATCGCGGCCGAATCCGGGCCGCACGGCCGGCGGGTCGATCACCGGAAAGGCTCGGCAAGCTCGGCCGGTGGGTACTCGGCCCAAGTACGCCCGAGGGCAGGGTCGGCGAGCGTGATCACGGACCCCACAGAGGTCGGCGATCTCGGCAGTTTCGGCGAAGCTGTTCATGCACCACGCATTCGACTCCTGGCTGGAACGAGAGTTCCCGATCGTTGAGTTCGAACGCTATACCGATGACGGCGGGGTCGTGCATTGCGTGACCGAGTGGCAGGCCAGAAACGTGCTGGCCGCGTCGGAAACACGATGGAGCAAGTCGCGCTGCAACTGCATCCGACCAAAACGACGATGTGTACTGCAAGGACCGCACGTGGTTCCTCGATTATGAGAACACCAAGTTCACGTTCCTCGGGTACACGTTTCGAGCCAGGAAGGCCCCGACGCGGGACCAGTCGAGCATGTTCTCGAGGCCGACCGGGCCGAACGCGCCTTCGGCGCGGTCGAGCCGGAGACCTGGCTCGTCGCCCGCAGCCTGGAGGCCCGCTGGGAGGCCAAGCTCGCCGCCCTGGCCGAGGCCGAGCACGCCCTGGCAACAGCCAAAGGACACGCTGCCGCCGCTGCCCGGCCGGGCCGGTGGAACTCGAACGACTGTGGCCTCCGGTCGCCGCTTGCCGCCACCGCCAGCGGCCAGTATCGGAAAGGGCGCCCTCACTCATCCACCGAGAGCTCGGGGAACTACGCCGACCTCCAATCCACAAGCTCACTCACACGCGCACCATCGCGTCGCACCCACCGGGTATCGATCATTGCTCCCGATCGCACGGGCGGACCTGCGCTTCAAGTCAACGGCAAAAAGGTGTGCAATGGATCCATGGACACCAAGGAACCTTCGCCCCTCGACCGTCGCCGGATAGCCCGGAAGGCCTTGGAGGCTCTCGGCGTTGGGCGCAGTGATCACGCGATCGTTCGTGTCACATGCCCGGCCAGTCATCGCGTGGCCACCGTGTATCGAACCGACGAGGGCCCCGTGATCGTGGCCGGCGGTGGTCCCGGCGCCCACGGCTCACGCGACCGTGTCGATACCGCGCATCACGGCGACCGACTCGGCTCCGAGTATGTCGACATGCTCGAGTCCACCAGGTTCGAGGACGACGAAGTGCCGGCCCGGTGCGCGTGCGGTTCGAGGACCCTGTCGAGGGCCGAGTTGAAGCGTGCGGTCGAAACGCATACCCACGCCCTCGCGGTCCCGTAACCCACCGAGCACACACCACGTGCATGCCGAGCGGGGCAACTCAATTCGCGTGTGCCGCCAGATCTGCGCTCGCCCGAGAACAGCCGGTTTCGATGAAACTCTTCGGGCGACTGTGACAGCACGTCCTTGAATCGGCAAACGCACCAAGCCCGGAGATGGCGATGCAGAGCTGGTCGGCAACGGCGGGGTCGGCTACCGCGGCGATGAACAACTCCATGTCGCAATAGCCCGCGCGTGATACGACGCACGGGACATGCAATCACCTGTCCGGGTCGTCGTCGGCTTCGTCGTCGAATACCTCGTCCTCGATCATGGCCGGCCATGTGTCCCCGTCCGCAGGTCGATCCGCCCACCCCCGTAGACAGCGTCGACCTCGAGCAGCGCGGAGAATTGCTCGAGGTCGACCGGGAGAGGCCGGAGCACCCCCAAGCGGCCCGTGCGTACTGCGCACCTTGAACTCGAACCACTCCCCATCCTCCGGGACACCCCGGCGGGCGACCGCGGTCCCGACGCGCGCACCAGCGACGCCAACTCGATCGACAGCGCCGACATGTTTCGGTCCGAGCAATTCCACGAGATGACCGGCCAACCGCACCACCGGTTGGGCGCGACCACCGATATCCGACACCACGCCCACCGAATACTGCGCCGACGGCAGGCGCACACCGACAGCTCGTCGGTGGACGGGAGCGATGAACCAGGACAGTCGGATTCGGCGCCGACCACTCCGCCACCGCGACCG